>JBAYRM010000063.1:0-10495 GCA_041676665.1 Trueperaceae bacterium | reverse complement strand
GCGGCGCCTGACGAGAATGCGGGCTAGTTAGGGCAGCTCGCCGCGCTGCGGGCGCCTGGCGGTCCACGGCACCTCAGGGGTTCCGGACCTCACGTTCACCAGCCTCGCCAGCGTGAAGAACAGATCTGACAGGCGGTTCACCAGTGGCACGACGTGCTCCCCCACCTGCTCGCTGCGAGCCAGCGCCACCACCTCGCGCTCGGCCCGGCGCAGAACCGCGCGGGCGGTTTGCAAGGCGGCGGAGGCGGCGCTGCCGCCCGGCAGGATGAACTGGCGCAGCTCGGGCAGTTCCGCGCTGTAACGGTCGATGAGCTCCTCAACCGCGTCGACGTCTTGCTGGTCGACGGGCCTGATGAAGCCGCGCTGGCGCGCCTCGTCCGGCGTGGCCAGGTCCGCCCCCAGGTCGAACAGCAGGCTCTGCAGCTGCGCCAGCTCCTCGTCCAGGGCCGCGTCTGCGCCGCCTGCAGCCTCGCGCGCCAGTTCGGCGCGGGCCAGCCCCAACAGCGCGTTGGCCTCGTCGACCGTGCCGTAAGCAGACACCCGCAGGTCGTCCTTCGGCACCCGCCGGCCGCCGAACAGCGCGGTGGAGCCCTCGTCGCCTGTGCGCGTGTATATCTTCATGCCGTGACCTCCGCTGTGGGCGCCCCGAAGCGCTTCTCCACGTACTCTTCCAGCATGCGGTTGAACTCGGGCACGATCGCGGCGCCCTGCAGGGTGCCGACCAGCTGGCCGTCCTGGTACACGGGCGCGCGCGGCGACTCGCCGGTGCCGGGCAGGCTGATGCCGATGTCGGCATGCTTCGACTCGCCGGGCCCGTTGACGATGCAGCCCATGACCGCCACACGCAGGTTCTCCACCCCCGGGTAGCGCTCCTGCCAGGCCGGCATCTGCTGCTTGAGGTACGCCTGGATGTCGCGCGCCATCTCTTGGAAGAGCGTGCTGGTGGTGCGCCCGCACCCGGGGCAGGCCGTGACGCTGGGAGCGAAACGCCTCAGGTCAAGCGCCTGCAGCACCTCCTGCGCGATCTCCACCTCACGCTCGCGCGGGGCGCCCGGGTCCGGAGTCAGCGACACGCGGATGGTGTCGCCGATACCCTCGGCCAGCAGGGGGGCCAGCGCGGCCGTGCTGGCCACGGCCCCCTTGACGCCCATGCCGGCCTCGGTGAGGCCCAGGTGCAGCGGGTAGTCGCAGCGCGCTGCCAGGCGCCGGTAGACCTCCCACAGGTCGCGCACCGTGCTGACCTTGGCGCTGATGACGATCTTGTCGTGCGCCAGGCCGTGCTCCTCGGCCATCTCTGCAGAAACGAGGGCCGAAGCGAGCATGGCCTCCATGAGCACGTCGTGGGCCGAGCGTGGCTGCGCCAGGCGGGCGTTGTCGTCCATCATCTGCGTGAGCAGCGCCTGGTCGAGCGAGCCCCAGTTCACGCCGATGCGCACTGGCTTACCGTGCTGCTTGGCCACGTCGATGATCGTGAGGAAGTTCTGGTCGTGGCGCCGGCCAGGGCCAACGTTGCCCGGGTTGATGCGGTACTTGTCGAGGACCTGGGCCGCCCGAGCGTCCTGGGTCAGCAGCTGGTGGCCGTTGTAATGGAAGTCGCCGACCAGCGGCACGTTCAGCCCCATGTCGGAAAGACGCTCCCGTATCTCGGGCAGCGCCGCGGCAGCCGCGGCGTTGTTGACCGTGACCCGCACGATCTCGCTGCCGGCTCTGGCCAGCTCGGCGACCTGCGTGGCGGTGGCGGCCGCGTCGGCGGTGTCTGTGTTGGTCATGGACTGCACAACTACCGGGTGACCGCTACCCAGGGGCACGTGGCCTACGAAAGTGGTCGGGGTGGAGCGCCGCAGCGAGAGTTCCATTGTGGCCGAGTGTACTACCGGGTTCGCGACCGGAGGGTGCCGCGGCCTGCGGACGAAGCAGTTACCGCCGTCTGGCGCGGCCTAACCCGCCGTTCGGGCTGCCGCCGCGGGTGCTAGCATGCGGCACCATGCTAGTGACGAGAGAGATGCTCGAACGCAACGAGCGCCAGGACCTGGCGCCCTACGCGGCCTTGGCCGCGGACTCCCGCGGCCGTGTACATAAGGAGGGCGAGAGCGCCCACCGCACGGCGTTCCAGAAGGACCGCGACCGGGTGGTGCATACCAGCGCCTTCCGGCGCCTGGAGTACAAGACCCAGGTCTTCGTGAACTACGAGGGCGACTACTACCGTACGCGCCTCACGCACACCCTGGAGGTGGCGCAGGTGGCCACCAGCATCGCGCGGGCGCTCGGCCTCAACGAGGACCTTAGCGAGACCATAGCGCTGGCGCACGACCTGGGGCACCCGCCCTTCGGGCACGCGGGCGAGAAGGCGCTCGACACGCTCGCGGCTAACGTCGGTGGCTTCGACCACAACAGGCAGAGCCTGCGCATCGTCACCAAGCTCGAGCGCCGCTACCCCGGCTTCCCCGGCCTCAACCTCACGTGGGAGACGCTCGAGGGCATCATGAAGCACGAGACCGAGTACGACGTGCCCGACCCGTCATGGGAGCCCGACGTGCAGCCCACGCTGGAGGCGCAGGTGGTGAACGTGGCCGACGAGGTGGCTTACAACGCGCATGACCTCGACGACGGCCTGCGTTCGGGGCACCTGGACCCGCTGCACGTGGCCGAGGTGCAGATCATCGGCGACCTCATGCAGCGCCTCGGGCTCGACGCCGCGCGCTTCGACACTTCGCAGCGCTACATCCTCATCCGCGAACTGCTGGGCGACGTCATAACCGACGTGGTGCACGCCACCCATAGGCGCCTGCTCGATCACGACGTGAACACCTTAGACGACGTGCGCCAGGCGCCCAAGAAGCTGCTGGGACCCTCGGAAGACATGGCGCGGCAACTGGCCGAACTCAAGTCGTTCCTGTACACCAACTTCTACTTCCACCACCGGCTCATACGCATGACGCGCAAGGCGCACCAGGTGCTCGAGCGCATTTACCACGCCTACCTCGAGACGCCCAACATGCTGCCCCCGACCGTGCAGCAGCAGGTGACCGAGCTGGGTCTCGAACGTGCGCTTACCGACTACCTCTCCGGCATGACCGACCGGTACGCCAACGAGGAGTACCGGCGCCTGTTCGACCCCACCGCCCTCACCTGAGCCCGGCGTTCGCAGTTAGAAGACGTTAGAAGGCGGCGCGCGCAGCGCCGATCAGGTTGCCCGTGGCCGGGTCGCGTAGCCACGCCACGTCGTAACCGCCCCTCAGCACCCGAACGAGCACCCACGGGCTGGTCAGCGCCTGCGTGGTGATGGTGCCAGGGGCCGGGCTGCCTATCGAGACGTCTAGGTACAGTTCGCCGTTCTCTTCCGTTACCTGCTGAACCGAGACGCTGTGGCCTCCGGTGCCGCGGCCGCCTATGAAGATCGCCACCACGGTCTCGCGCGCGAAGTCCACGCGCGGCACTTGCGGCGGCGAGAGCAGCGCACCGTGCGCCCTGTTCCAGAGCGACAGCAGTTGCGACTCGTTGGTCACGAGTTCGTAGGTCGCCGAGCCGAAGCCCGTGGCCTGATTGCCCTGCGCCATGACCTCCCACGTGAGCTCCGTCGGGGAGGGTCGGAAGGCGCCGCTGTCAGTGCCTACGTCCTGCTGCACGTAGATGGCGGTGCGGCGGTGGTCCTCAAGGCCGTCGACCGAGTGGGGCGGCAGCTCGGCCGTCGGCAGGAACGCCAGCACCGCGGGCCTTCCTGCGCTGCGCACCGCGCTTTCCAGCATGGCGGCCTCCGCGCTGTTCAGTTGCCCCAGGCCGCGTAAGCGGTTTACGAGTGGCCTTGGCACCACGCGCACCTGGTTGCCGGCGACGCCCTCCTCGGCCAGTAACAGGAAGCTGTTGCCGTCGAAGTACACGATCTGCTCAGTGGGCACGCGCACGTGCAGTTGCATGTCGGTAGTCAGAGGTATGCGGCTGGCGGTCACGGCCGCCTGACCCAGCGGCTCGACGGATTGGCTGAGGTACGGCTGACCGTTAACGCTGAGGGCCTCGGCGACCACGTACGGGTCTCGGGCGCCGCGCGTAGCGGGTTCGCCGCGCGTGAGGTTCAGGGTGCCGTCGCCGTAGCGCAGCTCCGTCTCGTCGCCATAGAAGTGTGAGAGGCGCGCGTCGAGCGTGCCGAAGACGTACAGGTCGTGCAGCCTCACGGTCGGCCCCGGAGCGCAGGCGGCGACCAGCGTGACGAGGGCAAGAGGCAGTAAGAGACGGTGCATTCGAACCTCCGAAGCGCATGGTAGCACCACGCTTCTTGAGAAGCGCATGTGGAGTCATGAACGCACCTTGCTATGCTCTACAGCGTGTCCAGCGGGCCGCGCGTACTGGTTCTTTCCGCCTCCATAGGCGGCGGTCACGTGGCCGCCGCCAGGGCGCTCATGGCAGCGTTTCAGGAACTGGGCGTCGAGGCAGAGCACGCCGACCTGCTCGAGCACACCGCCCTGCCGTTCAGGCGGCTCTACCGCCAGGCGTACTTCGACCTGGTGCGCACCATGCCCGACCTGGTGGAGTGGATCGGGCGGCGCCTCGACAGGCCCAGCGAGCGCACCTCTGTGCAGCGGCGCCTGAGGGCGCGGGCCGTGAGGCTGCTGTCGTACGAGGTGCCGCGCATCGTTGACCGCTACCAGCCCACCGTGGTCGTGCACACGCACTTCCTGGGCGCCCAGATCATGAGCGGGCGCATGCGCAGGCACCGGCTCTTGCCGCAGGCCGTGGTCATTACCGACTTCTTCGCTCACGCGTTCTGGCTGCAGCCCGGGGTGGCGCGTTACTTCGTGGCGTCCGGCGAGGTGCGCGCGCAGCTTCTCAGCGCCGGGGTCGACGAGCACCGGGTGCGGGTCACGGGCATACCCATCGACCTGCGCTTCAGCGAGTTGCAGAGCAGCCCGGCGCGGGCGAGTGACCTGAACAGGGAGCACCTGCTGGTGCTGGCCGGCGGCCTCGGCGCGGACCACGTCCGCAAGATCCTCACGCAACTGAAGGAGTTCAAGTGGCCCCTCAAGGTCACGGTGGTGTGCGGTCGCAGCAGCGAGTTGGCCACGGTGGCGCAGGAGGTGGTGGCCGAAGCGCCGGGTCCTGTCACGTTCGAGGTGCTCGGCTTCGTGACCAACATGCCGGAACTGATGTCCTCAGCTACGCTGGCGCTCACCAAGCCGGGCGGACTGACGTCCAGCGAAGCGCTGGCGGCGCGCCTGCCCATGATGCTGGTCAGCCCCTACCCCCTGCAGGAGGAGATAAACGCGCACCTGCTGCTGGAGAACGGCGTGGCAGTGCGCGTGGAGCCTCTAACGACTCTCAGTCACAAACTGAGGAGCCTGCTTGAGGAGGAGGGGCGGCTGGCTGCCATGCGCGACGCTGCCGCGCGCCTCGCCAAGCCCGACGCCGCGCGCAGTGTGGCGCGCATAGTGATCGACGAACTGGCCGCCAGCGCCGGCCGCAACCAGGAGACTTGACGATGACCCTGCACTTTCGCCATTCCCTGACGCCTGCGCGGCGCCGTTTAACGGTCGCCGCGCTTACGTTCCTGGCCGCGTTGGCGCTCCCGTTCACGCCCGTTGATGCCCAGGGTGCCGCCCGCACCGATACCTTCGACGTCCTCGTGTACGGCAGTGAGCCCGAGGGCGTGGCCGCAGCCGTGACCGCGGCCGAGTACGGCCTTCGAACGGCGCTGCTGACCCCCGACGCCCGCATCGGTGGTCTGTTCGTGCTCGGTGAGCTGAACATGCTCGACCTGAGGACGCAGCCTTTCAACTACCAGCGCGGCATCTTCGAGCGCTGGTGGCGCATGGTCGGGCACGAGGAGGCGTTCGACGTGCTCGAAGCCGAAGCCGCCTTCGAAAGCATGCTGGCGCAGGCCGGCGTGGAGGTGTGGCGCTCGGTGGAGGCGCCCGTTCCGCTGCTCGCGAACGGCCGCATCGTGGGCGTGAGCCTGCCGGCGTCGGGCCGCGAGGTCCTGGCAACGCAGGTGATAGACGCCAGCGCCGACGCCAACCTGGCCGCGGCGGCTGGTGCCCCGTTCGACTTCGGACTTGAGCGCTTCGGGCTGCAGCAGCGCATGGCCGACACACTGGTGCTCAACGTGGCGGGCGTGGACTGGGCCGAACTCACGCAGGGGATTAGGGCGAGGGGCCGGGCTTATGCCAACGTCAAGGACACCGTGGCCTGGGGCCACTTCGGAGGGGTGCCGGCAGCGTACGTGCCCAGTCGCGAAGGGGTGCGCCTGCGGGGGCTCAACCTCGGGCTGCAGAACGACGGCACGGTGCTCATTAACGCTGTGTTGCTGTACGGCCTCGACCCGCTCGACGCCGACAGCCGCGCTGCTGGCCGCGCGCTGGGTCTGGCCGAGGGTGAGGACATCGTGGCGTACCTCCGCCAGCACGTTCCCGGCTTCGGCGCGGCGCGCCTGGCTGGGGCTGCCTCCGACCTGTACGTTCGCGAATCGCGCCACCTGCTGGCCGAATGCGTGCTCACCTCTGATGACGTGTTCGGCAGCGTTGTCACCCCGTTCGACGTGGCTGTCGGCGGCTACCCGCTCGACGCGCAGACCTACACCCCGTACGACTCCGGTTACGTGTGGGGCACGCCGGACATCTACGGCGGCAGGCTCTGCATGCTGGTAACTCGGCAGGTCGAGAACCTCTGGGTGGTGGGCCGCAGCGCGGGCTTCGATCCCATCGCGTTCTCCAGCGCTCGCGTGGTGCCGTTCGGAATGGTCATGGCGGAGGCAGCCGCTGTCGCCGCCGTCCTGGCCGTGCAGCAGGACGTTCCCGCCAGCCAGGCCGCGCTCGGCAGCAGCGAGATCCTCGAGGTCAGGGCGCGCCTGGCTGCGCGCGGCGCGCTCCTGCCTGAGTTGAGACCGCGGGCGGGCATCGGGCCCGTAAGCCACCCGGCTTACGACGCGTTCGTGGTGCTCGTGTCGCGCGGCCTGGCGGTCGGTGGCTACGAGAACGAGCCTCACTTGGACGCGCCTTTCAGCACGGTCGGGTTCGCCTACCTGCTCTCCAACGTGGCGGGCCGCTTCTTCTACGAGCCTTCGCTGGGCGACGAACTGGTCAGCGCGGCCATGGGTCAGGCGCCGCTCGAGGCGCCACTCCGGCCGGAGGTGGCGGCCGAGCTGATGCACCTGGCGGCCTGCCGGCTGATCGGCTGCCCGGCGGAGAGCGGCTGGACCGGTCTTGTATCGGCCGGCCTGGCGCAAGGCGGCGAGCCTGCTGGCACCCTCACGCGCGGTGAGGCCTACCAGCTGGCCGCGGCGCTGGCGCGCCTGGCGCCCGGCTACGCTCCCTGAGTCAGGAGTCCGGCTTGAAGGCGCCTGGACCCACGAGCTCGTCCAGGTACTGCCGGGCGGTGCGCCCCGAGTAGCCGTTACCCCATTCCGCGAAGCGCACTGCCTGCTCCTCGCTGAAGTCGCTCACGCCTCTCAGTGCCGCCAGCGCCCTTACCAGCTGCAGGTAGTCGCGCTGTCCGGTGGAGGGGAACGTGATGGTGAGCCCGAACCGGTCGGCGAGGGCCAGCTTCTCGTGGTGGGTGTCCCAGCCGTGCACATCGTCTTCAGGCATGGGCCTGTCGCTGATCCGTTCGCGCACCAGGTGGCGCCGGTTGCTGGTGGCTACCACGATGAGGTTGGCCGGCCGGCGCGCCAGGCTGCCCTCTAGCAGGCTCTTCAGCGGCCGGTAGCCGGTCTCGCCCTCCTCGAACGCCAGGTCATCGACGTACAGCACGAAGCTGGTCGGTTGCCGGCGCAGACGCTCGATCAGGTCGGGGAGCCGCTCGAGCTGGGAGGGCGGTACTTCCACCAGCCGCAGAGCGCTGCCCGCGAAGCGGGCCAGCAGCCCACGCACGGCGGTCGACTTGCCGCTGCCGCGCGGACCGTAGAGCAGCGTATGGTGCGCGGCCGCGCCCGCCAGGAGCGCCTCGACGTTGGCTGCGAGCCGCTCCAGCTGCTGATCCAGCCCCACCAGTTGGCTCCACTCGGGCAGGTCCGGATGCGTGAGCCCGACCAGCTCGCCATGCTCGAAGCGCAGGGCGCGGTGCAGGGCTGCGGGCCCGCTACCGAACCGGCTGAGCGTCTCCACGAAGCGCGTCACACGGAGCTTAGGCGTCTCCGCGGCCAGCGCCGCCTCGGCGGCCGCCACGGCCTCGCCCAGCACGCCGGGTGGCAGGTCCTCGGCCAGGTGGTTCAGGGGCGGCGGGTCGGCTGCCAGGCGCCCAGCAGCCAGCGAGAAGTAGTCCTTCGCCGTGAGCCTGTCGATCTGCCCGAGGTCCCGCTCGAGCGCGAACAGGAGACCGGCCGGCACCGAGCGGGCAGCGTACGCGTCCAGCGGACCGTGACCGCCTAAGAGTTCCGTGGCGGCGGCCCGCCTCAGGTCGGCGTAACCGCTGGCTGCCAGGGCGCCCAGCAGCCGCGCGTAGGCCGCCTCGACCGCCGCTTCGGTGGCGGCAGCACCGAGCACCCGCTCGAGCGCGAGAAGGGCGCGCCACCAGGACGCCCTGGCGAGCTCCGGGAACAGGTAGAGGGCGCCGTCAGCCGGCTCCCCGGTCTCAGCCCCGCCCCAGCGCGCTTGGTCGGCCGCTCCGTGAGTCATGCGCCAGAGCCTACCCCGGGCGCGGCGCCGGGGCCCTGCGCCCACTCGCTCCGCCGCTCCAGCAGGGCGAGCATGGCCTGCTCGCCAGCAGCGATGGCCGTGGGCGACTTGTGGAAGTCCCACCACGCTATGCCGGGATCCACCCTTAGCAGCTGCGCGCCGGGCGGTACTCGCACGCCCCGGCTGTAGCTGCTAAGCGAGATCGACATGCCGCGCAGCATCTGGTTCGCTAAACCGAAGCCGACAGCTTCGTCGGCGCGGCGCCTGAGCGCCCGGCCGGCACCCGAGACGTTGAAGCGCCTGATAGCGCGCACGACCTTGGAACGGCGCACGTCTACCCCCGCCTGCACGCCGAGGCGCACGGCGTCGCCGCCGCCAGCCAGCGCCCGGAACGGGATGGGCTCGAGGAAGCCGCCGTCGATCAGAGTTCGGCCCTCCCACCTAACGGGCGCGAATATGCCCGGCAGGGCGCAGCTGGCGCGCACGGCCTGCGCCACGGAGCCTTCGGTGATGGTGACCAGCGTGCGCCGCTCAAGATCGGTGCAGGCAACGGCCAGCGGCACAGCGGTGTCGGCGAACGTGGCTCCGAAGAAGTACTTGCGATCTAGCCAGGCGGTCAGCCGACTGCCGTCTATCAGGGCCCCGCGTTGCAACCCGAAGTCAAGCCCTTGACGCCAGACCTCGGCCACGTCCTGCGAGCGCGTCACCCGCTCTACCTCGAGAGCGTTGCCACTAAGGGCGTACAGGGCGGCCACCACCGCGCCGTAACTGGTGCCTGCGACCAGGCGGGGGCGCGAACCGGCGCCCTCAAGCGCCTTGAGCACCCCGATATGCGCCATGCCGCGCGCCGCGCCGCCTGACAGCGCCACGGCCACGCCCCGGTCCGGGCGCGCCGCCGCGGCCGTGGCGGTGGTCGGTGACCTGCCTTCAGCACCGTGGTTGGCGCGTTGCGACATACGTAAGATGCTACTCAAACCGGCGGCCGTCCGCGCTGAGGCTGGTGGTACACTCGACGTCCCATGGCCGCCCTCTACCAACGCGCCAGACCAACCACCTTCGCGGAGGTGGTGGGTCAGGAGCACGTTAAAGAGGTGCTGGCGTCTGCAGTGCAGCAGGGCCGCACGTCACACGCGTACCTCTTCTCGGGTCCCCGCGGCGTGGGTAAGACCACCATGGCCCGCCTGCTATCTATGGCCGTCAATTGCGAGGCCGAGGTGCAGCTGCGCCCCTGCGGGGAGTGCGAGTCGTGCCGCATGGTACAGGCTGGCTCCCACCCGGACGTGATGGAGCTAGACGCCGCCTCCCATAACTCGGTCGAAGACGTGCGCGACCTGCGTGAGCGCGTGGGCCTGGCCAGCCTGCGGGGCGGCAAGCGCGTGTGGATCCTCGACGAGGCGCACATGCTGACCAAGTCAGCGGCTAACGCGCTCCTCAAGACGTTGGAGGAACCGCCACCTGGCCTGGTGTTCGTGCTGGCTACCACGGAGCCGGAGCGGCTCCCACCCACCATCCTCTCGCGCTGTCAGCACTTCCGGTTCAGGCGCCTGACCGACGACCAGATCCGCAGCAAGCTCACGCGGCTGGTCGCGGAGGCGGGCGTGGAGTCTGAAGAGCCGGCTTTGGGTCTGGTCGCCCGCGCTGCCGACGGCGGCATGCGCGACGCCGAGTCACTGTTGGAACGACTGCTGGTCTCCGGGCAGCCGATCACGCTGGCGGGCGCCGAGCAGGCGCTGGGGCTGCCTCCCCGGGAACAGCTGCACGCACTAGCGACTGCCCTGGCCGCCGACGACCTGGCTGGCTTGCTGGAGGGAGCCGCGCAGCTCTACCGCGCCGGTTTCGCCCCCCGCACCGTGGCCGAGCAGCTCGCCCGCCACCTGCAGGGCGCCTTGCACCAG
>JBAYRM010000062.1:0-10534 GCA_041676665.1 Trueperaceae bacterium | reverse complement strand
GGCGCCCCTTCACGCGCTCGGCGAACAGCTCCGCGCCAACCCTCACGATGTCGTCAAGGTCAGCGGTGCCGGTGGCTTCCAGGAACGAGAAGCTGCCCACGCCGAACACGCGCGCTAGCGCCTCGCGCGCCTCGTCCACGCTTGCCGCGCTGCCTTCCTTCTGGCTTATCTCGGCCACCACGCGGTTGGCGCGCACGCGCACGCGCGCCTCGAAACCGGCGCGCTGCAGGGCGTCCTTGGCAGCCAGCCGCAGCTTGCGCAGGAACGAATCCCTCGTCCTGGGCGCCTTGATGGTCACCTCTGCGGTGGGCCTTATGGTCACCAGCAGCTGTTCCGCCGTGGCGGCGTGGTCAGTTCGGTTCACGCTTGCTCCCTCGCGCCCGGCATCGCAGGCAGGTTCAAAGCATAGCCAGGGTTGCCGGCGGGTAACGTTACCCGCCAGCACGGGTCAGGTGTCAGAAGGCTGGCCCTCCCAGGCGACTGCCCCAAGGCCGCGCACCTCAGCCAAGTCGATCACGCTCACCAATTCGTTGCTCGCTCCCACCTGCCGAGCGACGTCGCGCCACGCTGCGGCGTCGTCCTTGCGGGCGCTGAGGTAGATGATCTGGCGGTCGTCAGCCTGCGATAGTTCCAGCAGACTTGTCGCCACCTGAGCGAAGCGGTGGGCATCGGCGGTGGTCAGCGCCTCGTCGAGGAAGAACGGCAGCCTGGTGCTGCCCTCCTCCGCCAGGGTGGCGTACGCCACCCGCAGCGCCAGCAGGAGCTGCGCCCTGGTGCCGGTGCTCAACTCGGCGGGCTGCAACGCTTTGCCACTGGCGCTCTCGCGCGCCCGCAACCGCTGCTCGCGGGCAGCGCCCGGCTCGAACTCCAGCTCGAACGCCCCATGCGTGAACCGCAGGAACCAGCGCGCGGCGCGCTTGAGCACCTCGGGGTGCCGCTTGGCCTGGTGCTCCTCCTCCACGTCCTGCAGAACCACCTCAACCGCCGCGTTCGCGCTGGCTTGCCGCAGGTTGGCGGCCACCTCGCGCTGCGCCAGCTCAACTTCTGCGTGCGCGCGCTCCAGGTCACGGCTCTTCTCCGCCTGGTCGATGAGGCTCGTAAGGCCGCCCAGTTCCTGCATGAGCCGGTCGCGTTCGGGCGCAGCCGCCTCCGCCTCAGCTGCGGCCTGGCTCAGGTAGGCCACCTCCCCACCCGCAGCGGCCTCGAGTAACCGCTCGGAGCCCGCCAACTGCTCCTCACCCTCCCGCACTAGCGCCTCGAGCCTCAACCTCGACGCAGTAGCTACCTGGAACTCCTGCAACAGCCCCATCAGAGCGTGGAGCTTGCTCTCGGCGCCTTCTTCGGAGGCGTCCAGCCCGCACCGTTCCAGCAGCGCGCTGCGCTGGGCAGCAGCCGTTCGCTCCGCCTCTGTGGCCTGCTTCAGCTCGGCTTCTGCCCGCTCTATGACGGCGGTGGCCCGGTCCACATCGGCTACCGCCTGCTTGAGCCGCTTGGTGGCCTCACGCAGGGCGGCAACTCGCACCAGGCCGATGCCCGACCCTTCGGCTTCGGGCTCCTCGACCTCGAACGGTGTACCTGCCAGGCCCTGCGTTAGGAACTCGTGCGCCGCGTTCACAGCACTTTGCAGCGGCTTCCTGCCGCCCACGATCTCGCGCCGGCGCCTGTCTAGGTCGGCCGCTAGGCGCAGGTCGCGCAGCCAAGCGGCGAACCCCGCGCCGGGCGGCGCCTTTCCCGCGTCGTAACCGGTTTCGGCCGCGAGCCTAGTTAGCTCAGCGTTAGCCGAGGTGAGTTCGCGCTGAGCCTGCTCGGCGCGCCGCGCCGCAACCACCTGCGCGGCCTCGGTGGCGGCGCGCTGCGCCGCCGCCTCCCGCCTCTCAGCTGCCACCTGCAGAAGCTCCTCCAGGCGCCTGGCAACGCCGTCGTGGCTCCACTCAAGCGGCGCCCGAGCTCCGGTGCGCGCATAGGCCAGCCTGGCGCTCTCGGCCCCAGGCCCCGGCCCTACCTGACTGTTGCGGCGAGCCGAGCGGGCCGCCACTAGGCCCCACACGACCCCCGCGAGCGCCGCGGCGGAGCCCAACAGCGCGGGCACCACGAACCAGGCGCCCACCTCGCGCGCCCGCTGCATAAGTCCGGTCGCCGCTGTCGGCTCCAGCGCCACTACCGCAGCGCCTGCCAGCAGCGCCGCGCCGCCAGCCAGCAAGGCGCCGGGGCCCAACAGCGGCCGCGGTCGCGGCGATTCAGGCTCGGCCGCCAGCCAGTTAGCCAGGCTGGAACTAGCGCCCGCCAACCGAGACGGGCTAAGGCGCTGGTCAGCGGTATTCAGGGGCTCCTCGTCAGCACCGTGGTCCGCAAGCAGGGCTTCGGAGAGGGCCACGGTCGCGGCGTCCTGAGGCGCACCGTGCGGGGCCGCGAGGAGTGCCCGCAAGCGCTCCAGCTCCGCGCTGGCGCCTTCCAAATGCGCCTGGGCCGTCATGCGCGCGCCCAGCGCCGCCTCCACCCGCTCCACGCTTTCGGCCTCGAACGCCTGGCGGGTCGCGCCGCCAGCGGTGCCGCCCAACCGGCGCAACAACTCCTGCAGCGCGCTGCGGGTCTCCCCCATGGCCCGCTCGCTCGACTGCATCTTCTCTACCAGCTCACTGAGTTGCACCGCCGCGACCTCCAGCGTCTCGGCGGTGAACGCGTCGATTGTCAGCTCCGCGAAGCCGGTGCGCCCGTGCGCCTCCAACGCGCTACTCACCGCGCGAGCGGCTTGGGCGCGCCGCTGACTGGCGGCCGCCAGGCTCCTGTTCAGCTCGGCGAGGTCGTCGTCTTCGCTGCCGCTGAGCTGCGCCAGCACCCCGGGTAGGCCCTGCAACCTGGCTGTAACCGCGTTCAGGTCCGCGTGCTGCTGCGCCAGCTCAAGGGCGCGCTTCAGCTTCGCTGCTTGGGCGGCCTTCTCGGCGGCGCGCTCCTGCTGCTCGGTCAGTTGGCCCTTCTGCTGCAGCCTGCGCCGCAGCGCGGCGCGGTTACGTTCGAGATCAGCCAGGTTGGCGCGGCGCTCACGCAGCCTGGTGGCGGCGTTGCGGTGACCGCTCACCTGCACCTGCACCAGGTCGGCGGCGGCCGCCAGGTCGTAACCCCCGCTCATCTCGCGGCGCAGGCGGTCGCCAATCGAGGCTTCGGTGTCGCCAAACTGCATGAGGGTCTCTACCGAGATCAGGTAGCTCTCGAGCAGGTGGCCCACCGGTGCGGGCGGCGGGTCGGCTCGCTGCCCGGCGCGCTCCCAGTTGATGACCGGCCCCACCCTCTGGGCGCGCCACTGCACCCGCTCGCCGCCCGGCAGGGTCTGGCTGAACTCGCCGCGCACGTCAACCGGCTGACCCGCATGCACCTTCTCGTCCCACAGGGCGCGCAGTGCACGGACCAGGCTGCTCTTACCCGAAGCGTTGGGGCCCACCACCACCGTTACGTGCGGCGACATGCCTCCCACGCGGAACGGTGTGTGGACTCCCGGCAGCCTGGTGACCTCGAGCTCCACGAGCCTCACGCTGAGACCCCCTCGTCGCCCGCCCGCTGCTGCTGCAGCGCGTCGAGCGCCTTCAAGGCGGCCTCCTCGAGCAGCTCGACTACCTCGTCCTCGGTCACGGGCGGGTTGCCGGGGCCGCCGAAGTCGCTGCGCGCGCGCAGCTCCTCCAGCCTGGGCGTGGCGGCCGCCACCAGCCGGTCACGCAGCGGCGACCCGGGGCTCCGCAACGCCACCACTCGGGCAGCCAGTAGGCCCAGCGGATCGTCGCTCTGCGCGAGCGCCTCCAGGTCCAGTGCGGGCACCGCCGTTACGCGAACCTCGTCTACGAAGTAGTCGACCCCGTCAAGGCGCAGCAGCGCGGCGCCGGGCGGGTCGGAGCGCAGCAGCTCCCGCAGCTCGTTGCGGAAGGGGGTGCGGCCTGACAGCACCAGGCGGCAGCCCACGGCTACTGGGTCGGCGCCTTCGCTGGCTAGGCGCTGGCTTAGCTCCTCCAGGCTTGAGATCACCAGGCCCGGCAACTCGTCGGGCCGCCCGAGGTCGCTCACGTCCAGCTGCAGCGTCTCCCACCTGAGAGGCGCCAGGGGCTTATGAGTCATGCTGAGCGCGCCGCTTGAGTCTAGCTCCAGCAACCACGCCCCGCGCGGGCCGGGCTCGCCCGGGTCGTTGGAGGTGAGCGAGCCGAGGTAACCGCCGACGTAGCCGCGGCCGCTACCGTCGCCGCCGTCAAGGTCGGGTTTATGCACGTGGCCCAGCAACCACGCGTTCACTCCCGCGCCGGCTAGTTCGGCGCTGGTAACCGGCGCGTAGCGGCTGCCAGCCTGATCGCGGTCGGTGTGCAGCAGGCCGATGGCGGCCACAACGGGCGCCTCCTCGGAAGGCGGCGCGGCCGCTAGAACGGGCGCCAGCGCCCCGTCCGCCAGCGGCGACGTATCTACCCACCTACCCGGGAACGACCAGCCCACCAGCCGCACGGTGGCCGCGCCGTGGGTCAGGTCGTGCGCCTCCCAGTGGCCGCCGGCGCCGAGCAGCTTGACCTCCGGCACCGCCTGCACCAGGCGGGCTAGCACCTCGGGGTCGTGGTTGCCGGCCACCGCTACAATCTGGATTCCCGCCGCCGCCAGGCGCTTCGCGCCGTCGCGCAGCGCCGAGAACGCCTCGAAGAAGTCCTCGCCGTCTATCAGGTCGCCGGCCAGAAGAACCGCTGTCACGTCCTCGGTTACAGCGAGGTTCACCGCGCGGACCCACGCCTCTGCCGGGCCCAGGTCGGCTGCGCGTGGCTGCAGGTCGGCATGCAACCTGGCGGGCACGCGGCCCAAGTGAACGTCGGCCAAACAGAGTAGCTTCAAATCGCCTCTCACACCCGAACAGCGCCCTACGGCGCGCGTTCAGCGCACTAAAACCAGCGCACTAACACCGGCGCGCTGCGCCTGACGCAACCCGGGCAGGTACACCCGAAAGGATAACCGCGCGGCGGTGCCGGTTCCCCCGAACCCAGCTCCGCTCCGCGCGGTCGAAGTCATACTCACACACCACTGCGACACCTAGCGTCGCAAAAAAGACAACTGGTACAACCAACCCAGCCAGCGCCACATTAACGCTTCGTATGTGCAAAACCGCAGAAAGCCGCGAGTAAGTGGGCTACCGTGTTGCACATGAACGAACGCACATCACTAAACATCGCCAGGCTGCTACTCGCCAGCCTAACCGCACTCGTCCTCAGCGCCGCCTTCGCGCAGGAGCTCGACCCGCGCGGCGTGGCACTGCTCGAAGCTCTCGTCGACGACAGCCGGCCCGACACCGTTAACAACATGGACATGGCCTTCACGAGCGTGACCTACATGGAAGGCGAGGAGTACGCCTCGCGCACCCGCACGGTCATCGATTACGAGAACCAGCGCGCCGCCATCATCTCCGAAGTCATGGGCATGGAGACGCGCATGATCATGGTCGACGGCCAGGCCCGCATGAGCATGATGGGCATGACAATGCCGCTGCCGCCGGGCACCGAAGGGCAGTTCGACTCGATCTTCGAAGAGCAGACCGGCGAAAACCTCATCGACGCTGCCGCTCGCATCACCTTCGACGGTGCGGTTAACTACGGCGACCTGCTGGTCGGCGATCAGGTCACCTACGAAGGCGACGCGGGCGTGTACGGCACCCCTGACGCCACCGTCATCCACTACGTGTTCAACTCCAGCGGCGCACTGCTGGGCATGCACATGCCCACCGACAGCGGCGACATGCTGATGGTGTACAAGGAGCCCCTCACGGGCTCGATCATGAGCTACGACATGAGCATGTACATCCAGGACGGCGCCAGCTGGACGCTAATGCAGGACATGACGCTCGAGCACATGGAGTACAACACCGAGCTCGACGAGAGCCTGTTCCTGTAAGCCGCTAACCCACCCGCCGCAGCACGCGCGACCCCACGTGCGCGGCCCACACCGCGCCGTCTTCGCGCCTGAGGAACAGCGCTGGCGCCGAATGCTCCGCGTACCTGATGGCCACCTCGTTCGGGCCGACCAGGTACGCGGGCACCACTTCTGGGGGCGCCCCCACGGCGGCCTGCAACTGGCCGCCCTCGTCCACATAAAGGCTCAGCCTGCCGTACGGTTCGCCGGAGGCGTACTCGCCCAGCAGACCGTGCAGCGCGGCGGCCTCGTCGGCCGGGGCGAGCGACAGCGGCGCCGGGTCATAGGTCGTGCCCGTTACCGGCAGCCCGGCGTAAGCGTTCAGGGCCATGACCGCCATGCGCTCGCTGGGCAGCCCCGCTAAGTTGCTGAGCACCACCACGCCTACACCTAGTTCCGGCGCCCAGGCTATCTGGCTCGAAACGCCCTTGAGGCTGCCGCCGTGCCCCACCACGCTCAGCCCGGCGGGCGCAAACGCTAGCCGGCCCGCCGCGTAGCCGGCGCGCGTCCGCAGGCCCAGGCCGTACGAGTCGGTGCTCAGCAGGCCGAGCGGGTGCCCGCTGCCCCACGCCATCTGCTGCACCCGCTCTGGTTCAAGGCCTAACGCGGCGGCGGGGGTTACATCCGCGTCAGCCGCCACGGTCGCGGGCGCCATCAGGGCCCGCACCCAGGTGCGCAGGTCCGCCAAAGTGCTCTTGAGCATGCCGCCGCCCAGCATGCGGCCCGTGGTCTGCCACGCGGGCGAGGGCGCCACGCTGCCGTTGGCGGCGCGCTCGTAGATGGTGGTGTGGTCGGGGTCCGCCAGCACGTCGGCCAGCTCGAAGGTGGTGCGCTGCATGCCCAGCGGAGAGAGGATCCGGTGCTGCACGAAGTCGTCGAAACGCATGCGCGACACCGCTTCGAACACCGCGCCCATGAGGCAGAAGGCGTCGTTGCTGTAGCTGAACACCGCGCCCGGCTCGCCCAGCAGGTCGGCGTTGGCGTTGAGCCACTCGACCAACCCCTCGAACGTGCCCACTTGCGCGGCCCGACTGGCCAGCTCGTCGGCGCCGCCGGCCACCGTGCTCAGCGCCTCGCTCAGGCTGGCGCCGCCCGCCACCGGGTCGTTGGCCTGGCTGGCGACCCGCAGCCACGTCATGGTGGGCGTTGGCGCCAGCCCGCTGGTGTGGTCCAAAAAGTGCCTCAAGCGGGCGGGCTCGCGGCCCTCCCACAGGGTGAACGGCAGGTAGTCGGTCACCGGGTCGTTCAGGCTTAGGAGCCCCTCCGCGGCCAGCAGTTGCACGCTGAGGGCGGTGAACGACTTGGTTATGGACGCCACGCCGAAGATGGTGCCCGGCGTTACCGGCAGGCCGCGCGCTACGTCGCGCAGACCGTACCCGGCCTCCAGCAGCACCTCGTTGGCGCTGAACAGCGTGACGCCCACCCCGGGCGCCTCAGTGCGCTGGAGTAACGGCAGCAGCTCAGCCTCGAACTCCTGACGCCAGTCGGGCGGCGGCGTGTGCGGCGTGATGCCGCCGGCCGCGCTCACGCGCCCGCCCCCTGCTCGGCGCCGGGAGCCTCCGCGCCAGGAATCTCCGCGCCGGGAATCTGAGCCCCCACCAGCACCAGGTGGTTCACGGCGCGAGAGGCGCCGATGTACAAGAGCGCCTCTCCGTACTGCCGCTTGCCGTCGTCGCGCAGCAGGTGATCGACCTCCGCCAGCACCACCACTGGCTTCTCGAGGCCCTTGAACGCCTGCACCGTGGCCACCTGCACCTCGCCCGCCTTGGGCGGATGCCACGTGAGCCCCAGGTTGCCCAGCCGCCGCCCCTCCTTCAGGTCGCTCTTCTCCTGCGCCCTGCCGGTCAGCACGATGACCTGTGAGCTGGGCACCTTCTGCTGGTTGATCAGCTCGTCGAGCGCGCGCTGCACGCCCTTCACCGTCGGTTCGCTGATGCGCATGACCTCCACCCCGTCAGGACCCTCCGAGCGCGGCACGCTGTCGCCCTGGAAGTAGCGCACCACCTCCGCGTGGATCTGGCGCGTGTTACGCAGGTTGGCGGTCAGTGGGTACACGGGCAGCTGGGCGGGCAGCTCGAGCCGCTGACTATAGATGCGTTGGTTGGGATCGAAGAACACGTACAGCGGGTCCTCGTCCGGGCGGCGCAGCAGCTCGCTCATGACTATCAACCACCAGTCGCTCCTGAAGTCCTGGCCCTCGTCGACCACCACCGCGTCGAACTGCATGGGCGCCAGCGCCAGCGCGGCCTCCATGCGCTGCGGCACCGCCTCCCAGTCGGGGAACTCCTGGTTCTCGAACAGCTTCATGCCGGCCGCGGCGCACGCCTCCTCCGCCAGGCCGTGGAAGTGCTTCACCTTCACGCGGCTGGCGGGGAAGCTGCCGTCGCTCACCGACGCGTTCGCCCACAGCGCCAGCCGGCGGTTGAAGCACAGGTACAGCACCTCGTGCCCGGAGCGCGCCAGCCGGCGGGCCAGCTCGAGCGCCAGCAGGGTCTTGCCCGAACCGGCGCAGCCCTCGACCATGGCGCGCGGCGTGCGGTCGAAATGATCGAGCAGCCAGCGCTGGCTCTCCGTGGGCTCCAGGCGCGTGCGCTCGATCTCCTCGAAACGCGCGTTGAGCCCCACCTTTGTGAGCAGCACCGTGGGCGACAGCAGGTCGGTCACGGCCTCCACCGCCTCCCTGCTGAGCGGCTCCTTGAGCGGCGTGCCGTACAGGCGCTCGACCGCGGCCTCCATGTCGGCCAGGTCGCTGCTGTCAAGCACGCTGCTGCGCGGCGCGTGCAGCGCGATGGGCCCCCGCACCACCGTCTGGATGAACGCCACGCCCGAGCGCACCGGGCAGAAGAAGCGCCGCGTACTCACGCCCTCGCGCAGCTGGTCCGCCATGGCGTAAAGGTTGTCGTCGACCTGAGCGAACGGGTCGTCGATGTTGTGCTCCACCCCGGCGCCGTCCTCCGAGTACCACTTGCCGCTCTCGCCGTCGCGCCTGATCTTGCCGCCCTTGGCCTCCAGTAGCAGCAGGCCGAAGCGGGGGTGCAGCAGAGCGAAATCGACCTCGCCGCGCTCGTCCAGCAGTTGGCGGCCGGGTTCGCGGCGGCGCCACCGCACCCCGTGGAACACGCGGTAATCGTCTGGCAGGCGCCGAAAGGCGTCGTAAAGCGACAGCTCCGCGCTGCTTACTGACTCGGGCCGGTCGGCCGGGTACATACGTGCCACTGGGGTCCCCCTCCTACGTGCATCTCCCGGGTGAGGCTACCGCGAGAAAGACAGCCGGTTCACGCGCGGTCAGGCGCGCTCCCCGTACAATGACCGGAGTCGCGCCCCGCAACCTCGGCCTGACCCTCACATAGCCTCTGATGAGTATCGACGCTTCCTTGCTTCCCTACGTTGTGCTGCTGCCGTTCATCGCCAGCGGCTTGGCGCTGTTCTTGCCAGCCAACGCGCGCAACGCCGCGGCTGCGCTGGCCGGCACCGTCACCGTGCTCACGCTGCTGGCCACCCTGCTGCTCTACCCGCAGGTAACTAACGGCGCTGTGCTCAGGCAGAACGTTTCCTGGCTGCCGCAGTTCGGGCTCGACCTCACGTGGCGCATGGACGGCGTGTCGTGGATGTTCGCGCTGCTCATCACCGGCATCGGCGCGCTCATCGTGCTGTACGCGCGCTACTACATGGCGGCGGAGGACCCGGTCCCGCGCTTCTTCTCGTTCCTGCTGGGCTTCATGGGCTCCATGCTCGGACTGGTGCTCTCCGGCAACCTCATCCAGCTCGTTCTCTTCTGGGAGATGACGAGCCTGCTGTCGTTCCTCTTGATCGGTTACTGGTACCACAACGCCAACGCCCGCGAGGGCGCGCACATGGCGCTGGTGATTACCGTTCTGGGCGGCTTCGCGCTGCTGGTGGGCATGCTGATCCTCGGGCACATCGTGGGCTCGTACGACGTCGACGTGTTCCTCGCCTCGCTCGAGACCGTGCGCTCGAGCCCGCTGTTCACGCCCGCGCTTATCCTCATACTGCTGGGCGCGTTCACCAAGAGCGCGCAGTTCCCGTTCCACTTCTGGCTGCCGCACGCCATGGCCGCGCCCACCCCGGTCTCGGCCTACCTGCACTCGGCCACCATGGTCAAGGCCGGCATCTACCTGCTCATCCGCCTGTGGCCCATCATGTCGGGCTCCGAGACCTGGTACTACACAGTTTCGCTGGCGGGCCTAGTCACGTTCCTGATAGGCGGCGTGTTCGCCGTGGTGCAGAACGACCTCAAGGGCATTTTGGCGTACTCCACCATCAGCCACCTGGGCCTCATCACCCTGCTGCTGGGGCTCAGCACGCCGCTGGCGCTGGGCGCCGCCATCTTCCACGTCTTCAACCACGCCACCTTCAAGGCGTCGCTGTTCATGGCGGCCGGCATCATCGACCACGAGACCGGCACGCGCGACGTCAGGCGATTGTCGGGCCTCATGCGCTACATGCCCATAACGGGCACGCTGGCCATCATCGCGGCCGGCTCCATGGCCGGCGTGCCGCTCCTCAACGGCTTCATCTCCAAGGAGATGTTCCTCACCGAGACGCTTGAGGTGCACACGGGCTCGCTCATGGACCGCCTGCTGCCCGTGCTGGC
>JBAYRM010000061.1:0-10569 GCA_041676665.1 Trueperaceae bacterium | reverse complement strand
CTGGCGCTGGCGGCGCGCTACGTACTGGCGAGCAGCAGCCCGAAGACGCGCTTCGGCTTGCCGGAGGTGCAGCTCGGACTGCTGCCGGGATTAGGCGGTACCGTGCGGCTCCCCGAGCGCGTGGGCCTCGAGCGGGCGCTCGACATGATGCTCACGGGCCGCAACCTGTTCGCTAAGCCGGCGCGCAAGGCGGGCCTGGTGCAGGCCGTGCACCACCCCGAGGGGCTGGTCGAGGCCGCCATCCAGGCCGCGCGGCGCCTGGCCTCCGGGGAGCTGAAGGTACCGCGCCCCAAGCGCGCTCTTCGCGCCACGCTGCTCGAGCGCACCCCCTTACGCAGCCTGATCTTCAGCGGTGCCGCTAAGCAGGTGGCTAAGAGCACGCACGGCAACTACCCGGCGCCCGGCGCGATCCTCGAAGTGGTGGACACGTGGGCCAAGCGCGGGCGGGAGGCGGGCCTGAACCTTAGCGCCAAGCGTTTCGCCGAGCTGCTGTTCACGCCGCAGGCGCGGGCGCTCATCCACCTGTTCTTCTCCCAGACGGCAGCCAAGAAGAACCCGTGGCAGGCGGCCGCCCGCGAGGTGAAGGCGGTGGGCGTACTGGGCGCGGGCCTGATGGGCTCCGGCATAGCCGAGGTCAGCGCCGCCAACGGCATGAACGTGTACCTCAAGGACCGTGACCTGGAGCTGGCGCTGAAGGGCAAGCACGCCGTGTACAAGGGCGTGAGCGGCCGCGTTGGTAAGGGCCGCACGCCTTTCGAGCGCGACCAGATAGTGGAGCGCGTGCACGCGGTCGAGAGCTACGCGCCGCTGGCTGGCGCGGACGTGACCATCGAAGCGGTACTGGAGCTCCCCGACCTGAAGCGGCAGATGGTGGCCGAGGTTGAGGCCGTTACCGGGGAGCAGCACCTGTTCGCCAGCAACACCTCCGCCATCCCCATTTCCGAGATAGCCAGCGCCGCCAAGCGGCCTGAGGCCGTGGTGGGCATGCACTACTTCTCACCCGTTCCGAAGATGCCGCTGCTCGAGATCGTGGCCACGGACGCCAGCGCAGACTGGGCGCTTGGCACCGCTTACGCGCTGGGGTTGCGGCAGGGCAAGACCGTCATCGTGGTCGGCGATGGTCGCGGCTTCTACACCACCCGGGCGTTGGCCGTTTACGTGGGTGAGACGCTCAAGGCGCTGCGCGAGGGCGCGGACCCACTGGGTCTCGAGCGCGCCGTGGTCGATTACGGCTTCCCGCTGGGCCCGCTGGCCATGACGGACGACGTGGGCATAGACGTGGGCGCCAAGATCCAGGACGTGCTGGCCGCCACCCTCAGGCAGCGCGGCTTGGAGCCGGATCCGGCCAGCGCGGACCTGGCGGCTGCCGGCTACCTGGGTCGCAAGTCCGGCAAGGGCTTCTACAAGTACGAGGGCGGCAAGCGCAAGCAGGAGATCGACCCGGAGGCGGTGCGGTTGGCGGGCTTCCCGATCAGCCCCTCACCGGCCGTGGAGCAGGGGACAGAGCTGGCCGAGCGGCTGGCGTTCGCCGTAGTGCGCGAGGCCATCCTCTGCCTGGAGGAGGGCGTACTGCGCGGCCCGCAGGATGGCGACCTCGGCGCCGTGTTCGGTTTCGGCTTCCCGCCGTTCCGTGGCGGGCCGTTCTTCCTGGTCGACCAATTGGGCGCCGCCGCGTTCCTCGCCAGGCTGCAGCAGCTCGAGGCGCGCCATGGCGCGCGCTTCGCGCCGCCGGCGTCGTTGGTGGCGCTGGCCGAGAGCGGCGGCAGCTTCTATGACCGCTCTGCTGTAGGGGCGGACCCGGGCGCTTGAGAGAGGTCGTGGTGGTGGTGGCCCACCCCGACCCGGGGAGCCTCACGCGGGCGCTGGCGCAGGCCGCGGTAAACGCGGCTGGCTCCCTCGGCGTTCACGCGCGTCTGCAGGACCTGTACGCCGACGGCTTCGACCCGCGCATGCCCGCGGCTGAGGTGGGCACCACCGAGTTCGCGGACGAGCTGACCGCGCGTTACGCGGCCGAGGTGCTGGCGGCCGACGTTCTGGTGTTCGTGCACCCTGTGTGGTTCTTCCACTTGCCCGCGATGCTGAAGGGCTGGGTGGACCGCGTGCTTCGCGACGGCGTGGCGTACGAGGTCGTGCAGGGCGGCGCCACGCGCGGCCTTCTGCGCGCGCGGGCTGCTCTGGTGGTCAACACGGCTAACAGTGGGCCCGCCGCGGAGGCCTACCTGGGCGATCCCTTAGAGCGCTTCTGGCGTGACGTGGTTCTCGGCCCTGCCGGTGTGAGCGAGGTGCAGCGCGTGCGCTGCGCGCCGGTTCACGGCAGTGAAGGGGGCCAGCGCGACGCCTGGTTGGAGGAGGTAGGCGCCGCCGTCAGCGCTATGCTGCAGGCGCCCGCCGGAACGCTCACAGGGGGTAACGCGCCGGGCCCATGACGTGATATACCGCAGGACACCATGACGCCGGCCTCCATCTCTGACTACATCCTCCGGACGTTCGACCACGTGGAAGTGGCTTCCGCGTACGGCGACATGTTCTTCTTCTACAACCCCGCCCCAGCCGGTCCCAACGAGGTTTACTTCGCCACCGTGAAGGTCAGCGATCATGATCTCGACAAGGCCTCGGGCCTCGATAGGCTTGGCGCTTTCCGGCTGAACCTGGGGGTCAGGCGCGCCACGTTCGTGTCGCTGTTCGGCGCCAACCGCGGCGCGGCTACCAGCCCCGGCGTTGCCCAGAAGTACGACTACAGCGAGGTGAACCGGCTACTGCCGCACCCCGTTTACGGCGGCGCCAACTGGATCTGCGTGCTGAACCCTACTGCTGCCACCTTCGAGCAGAACGTTGCGCCACTGATCGCCGAGGCGTACGCCCGGGCGGTGTGGCAGTACACGCATAGGCGCGGAGGGAAGCGGGAGCCGTAGGCGGCGCTGGGCGCCTAGTCGTTCTTCTGTACCGCCGCGATGCGGGCCACGCCGACCTCGATACAGCCCACGAGGAAGTCGTTGAGGCTCACGTCGAGCGCCGTGGCGGTTATGACCGCGCTGCGGTGCAGCTCGGGCGGTAGGCGCAGCAGCACGCGGCCCGAGAACGGCTTGCCGGGCTGTACGCCCCTGGTTGCGCAGTCCAGCAGGTAGGCGTCTACGGCCGCGTGGAACTCCTGGCGCAGCTGACGCACGCTGGTGGCGCTGAAGGTTATCTCGTCTTGCAGGTCGACTACCTCGCCGCGCAGCACGCCGGCGCTGTCGTCGTACCCCACCTTGGCTGTGTAGCCCTTGTGCTGCATGGTGCCCGGCCTGTTGCCGCGCGGCGGCTGCCCTGTTGGTCCGCCCGGGCGGCGGGGTCGCCCGGAGCCGCGTCCTCCGCCGGTGGGCGGCCGCGCAGCACCAGGGCTGCTGCGGGGAGCAGGTTCCTTGTCGTCTGCACTGGAAGCCTGTGGCTTGCCTGTGGGTGAGCGCATGCTGGGGCCTTTCGGTCGCCGGTGTGGCGGGGCGGGTGGAGTAGTCAACGGCCGGGTCTTGCCGCCACCGCCGGGGCTTTGGCAGATAGTATCAAAAGACGGTATCGCTTTCAAGATGTGGGCTGGATCTGAGGTCGGTTGGAGGGGCCGGAATGGAGCCCTCGGGCGGCAGTTCGGTGGGTCCCAGACCCTGCGGTGAATGAACAAATGATATCAGAAGATAGTATCAGTCGACCTTAGGCACTGCATTGCCCGTACCAACCGCGTTCGAGGCGGCGCGCCGCGTCCTGCTAAGCTTCGGGCGAGAAGCGGAGCGGAGGAGAGACGAAGCATGAGCGATGGTCCGATAACCGTGTGCCTGGCGGGCGCCACCGGCTGGGCGGGTTCTGAACTGGCTAAGGGCGTAGCCAAGCAGCCAGACCTCGAACTGGTGGCGGGCGTGTCGCGCAGCCACGCCGGGAAGCACCTGGGCGACGTGCTGGGCGTGCCGGGCCTCAACACGCCCGTTTTCGGCAGCACCGCCGACGCACTGGCGGTGGGCTGTCAGGTGTTCGTGGAGTACACGCACGCCACGGTAGCCAAAGCGAACGTGCTGGCCGCCCTCGAAGCCGGCGCCCATGTGGTTATCGGCTCCTCCGGGCTAACCGATGCCGACCTGGCCGACATCGACCGGGAGGCGCGGCGGCGCGGTCTCGGCGTACTGGCCGTCGGCAACTTCGCGCTCACGGTGGTGTTGTTGCAGCGATTCGCGGAGATGGCCGCCAAGCTGCTGCCCGAGTGGGAGATCATCGACTACGCGGGCGCCGGCAAGGCCGACGCGCCGAGCGGCACGGCTCGCGAACTAGCCAGTCGCCTGGCGCAGGTGCGGCTGCCCGCGCCCAGCAACCGGGTGGAGGAGACCGTCGGCCCCCGCGAGGTTCGTGGCGCCACGCTGGGCGGCGCGCAGGTCCACTCGGTCCGGTTGCCGGGCTACGTCATCGGGGTCGAAGCGCACTTCGGCCTCGAAGGCGAGCGCCTGGTGCTCAGGCAGGAGAGCGGCAGCAGCGCCCGCCCGTATGTGGACGGCGCTCTGCTAGCCATTCGCAAAGTAGGGGGCCTGACGGGACTGCACCGGGGCCTGGACGAGGTGCTCGATATCTGATGAACGGTTCCATAGAGGTTCTCGACTCACACAAGACCGCGGCGCTGTTGCCGTACCCGGAACTGGCAGCCGAGATCGGCAGGACCTTGGAGGACGTGGCTGCCGGGCGCGTGCGGGCGCTTGAACGCGCCACCACCACGCTGCCGGGTGACGGCACGTTCCTGCTCATGGGCGCGGCCGACGAGCGGTTGGCCATCGCTAAGGTAGGCGCAGTGCATCCCACCAACTCGGCTCGGGGGCTGCCCACCATAATCGCCTCGGTCATCGTGACCGACGCCACCAACGGCGCTGTGTGCGCCCTGCTCGACGGCGCGACCGTAACCGTGCGGCGCACCGCTGCGCTCTCCCTCTACGGCGCCCAGCAGGTCGGCGCCAGCGCCGCGAACGTGTTGCTGGTGGGAGCGGGCGCGCAGGCCATGGGCCACGTCGAAGCCCTGCACGCAGGACTGGGTATCGGCAACCTGCACGTGACCTCGCGCACCGCGGCGCGCGCCGCGGAAGTGGTGGAGCGCGCTAACGCGCTAGGCATAAGCGCCGCGGTGGTGACCGATCCGGCCGAAGCGCTAGAGAGGGCCGCAGCTGCCGACCTGATAGTGACCACCACCAACAGCCGCAACCCCGTTTTGCCCAGCGAGCTTGCCAGCAGGCTCAGGCCCGAGGCCACGATCGTGGCGGTGGGGGCCTACCGTCACGACCTGGCCGAGATCCCGCCCGCCGTGGTGGCCGTCTGCGACGTGGTGGTCGACACCCTGGAGGGCGCGCGGGAGGAGGCAGGCGACCTGATTCAGGCTGCCGCCGCTGGCGGGTGGTCATGGCACGGCGCGCGCGAGCTGAAGGACGTGCTGGGCGGCTTCAACCGCTCGGGCCGCCCAGTGCTAGTGAAGACCGTGGGTCACTCCATGTGGGACCTGGCAGCGGCCAGGCTGGCGGTACCGGCGAGCTAGGTGGGCCGCGCGGGCCGATCGGGCACCGCGCGGCGAGCGGCGCTCAGCGCCCGGCAGCTATGTCCTCCAACTGCGTCACGTAGCCCTCCAGCACGGCGAACGCCTTCTCTATAGGCGCAGCAGTGGTCATGTCGACGCCGGCGCGCCTGAGCTGCGCGACCGGCTCCTCGGCCGAACCCGTGTGCAGGAACTCGAGGTAACGCTCGGCCGCGCTGTGGTCGCCCTGCTCGAAGCCTGAACGCACGTCGGCCGCCAGGGCCGCCGCGGCGGAGATGCCGGCGGCGTACTGGAACGTGTAGAACGGCACGTACAGGTGCCCGAACGTGGCCCAGGTGATGCCCGTGCGCTCGTCGGCCTCGATGGCTGAGCCGTAACCCTCCTGGAAGAGGCGCCGCATGATGGCGTTCAGCTTGGCAGAAGAGAGACCCTCGCCGCGCTTGACCGCTTCGTGCACCTCGAGCTCGAAGCGCACCAGCGTGGGCATGATGAAGAAGTAGCGGTGGAAGTTGTAGAACGCCTCCTCCAGTAGCGCCAGGCGCTCCTCCGGCTCGGTGAGCTGCTCCAGCAGGTAGGGCCGCAGCAGAGCCTGGTTGAAGTTGGAGGCGGTCTCAGCCACCATCATCGCGTAACCGGAGTTGGCCAGCGGCTGCCGCCTTTCAAGCAGCAGCGAGTGCATGGCGTGCCCCAGCTCGTGCGCCAGGGTAGAAACCGACTCCAGGCCGCCCTGGTAACTCATCATGATGTAGGGCTGGCCGCGGTACGCGTGAGCGCAGAACGCCCCGTCGCGCTTGCCGCGGTTGGGGTACACGTCGACCCAGCGCTCCTGCTCGAGGCCGCGCTTCAGAATGCTCACGTACTCCTGACCCAGCGGCTCCATGCCCGCCACGATCCACTCGGTGGCCTGCTGGTAGCTGACCTTGGGCGGCGCCTTCGAGAGCGGTGCGAAGACGTCGTGCTCGCGCAGCGAGTCCACGCCCAGAAGCTTGCGGCGCGCCTCCCAGTAGCGGTGCCACACGCCCAGGTTGCTGGTGAACACGTCGAGCACGTTGCTCAGCACGGCGCGCGGCACCTCGCGCGGCGTCAGCTGCTCCTCCACAGTGCTCGGGTAGCCCCGTACGCGGGCGTTGAAGACGGACTCCTTGACGCGCCCCAGGTACAGCTCGGTGATCGTGTCCTGGTGAGCCAGGAAGCCGTCGGTGTACGACGCGAAGGCCGATTCGC
Organism: Trueperaceae bacterium; assembly: GCA_041676665.1. Lineage (GTDB taxonomy): Bacteria > Deinococcota > Deinococci > Deinococcales > Trueperaceae > JAAYYF01. The sequence continues at coordinate 3,815 of JBAYRM010000061.1, read as the reverse complement.
GCAGGGCGCGGTCGGGCGAGATCGACAGGGCCCCGAAGGTGCTGCGCGCCACTTCGTGCTGTGCGCCCGCGGAGTCGACAGCTTTAACGAACGGCAGCTCGTTGTTGGTGAGGCTGTTGTAGGCGCGGCCGGCGGCGCCCAGCGCGTCGCTGGCCTGACCGAGCACCTGTTCGACCTCAAGCGAGCGCACGTGCGGGCGGCTCTTCTCGAGCCGCTCGAAGTAGCGCTGCAGGTAACCCAGGCGCGGTTCGGCTGTGAGGTAGTCGTTGACGGCCGCGGCTCCCAGCCCGAGGAGCTCGGGGCTCACGAACGCCAGTGCAGAGGAAGCCTTGCTGGCCAGCGCCTGGAAGCGGCCGGCGCGGGCGCGCGCTTCCTGGTCGCCCTGGTCTACGGCTACCGGCATGGTGGCGTACATGCGCAGCTTCTGCAGGTTGGCCACGGTGGCCCAGTAGAGGTCGAAGAAGTCGGCCAGCGTGGCGGCCGCCTCACCCAGGCGCCCCTGGTAACCCGCCAGCGCGTCGAGCGCGCTGCTCACGGCGGTCAGGTCTGCCTCGAAGTCAGCTTCGGTGGCGTAGGTGGCCGCAAGGTTCCAGGTGTACTCCGGGTCGAGCTCGGCTCTGGTCGGCAGGCCCCCGGGCGTGCGAGCGGATTGATTAGCTTGAGAGGACATGCGGCGATTCTAACGGCGGCCTTAGGCTTCACCGTGCCCGTGATGCAAGGAGCACACAGGTTGCAAACCCCTGGGGGTATATTGGCCGCATGGCTACGCAAGAGATAACCATCGACAACCTCGACAGCACCATCGATAACAACGACATCGTGTTCCTCGACTTCTGGGCCGGCTGGTGCGGGCCGTGCCGCATGTTCGCCCCCGTGTTCGAGAAGGCCGCCGAGACCCATAAGGACATCGTGTTCGGCAAGATCGACACCGAGGACCAGCAGGAGCTGGCGGCTGGCTTCGGCATCCGCTCGATTCCCACGCTCATGGCGTTCCGCGAGAACATCCTCGTCTTCTCGCAGCCCGGCGCGCTGCACGGCGCTCAGCTCGAGCAGGTCATCGACGCCGTGCGGGAGCTCGACATGGACGACGTGCGCGCCAAGGTGGCGCAGCAGATGGCCGAGCAGGAAGCGCAGCAGGCGAGCCAGCAGGCGGGCTAAGGGTGCCTAGCAACGACGATCTTGCGGCCCAGCGCCGCGTACTCAACCGCCTGCGCCGCGCGGGCGGTCAGCTGAACGCCGTCATCGAGGCGGTCGAGCAGGGCAAGCCGTGCCGCGACGTCATAACGCAGCTCGCCGCCGTGCGCGGCGCGCTCGACAGGGCCGGCTTCGCCATCCTGAGTAGCGCCATGCAGGAGTGCATCAGTGACCCCGAGGAGGCCCTCGATAGCGAGGGGCTCACCACGGGAGAGGTCGAGAAGCTGTTCCTGATGCTGGCCTAGCGCCGGCGCGCCAACCAGATCACGTGCCGGGCGCCGCGCTTACCGAAAGCGCGCGCCTGGGTGACCTTGGTGTCGAAACCGCAGCGCTCCAGCCGCCGCGTGAACTCCCCGCTGGGGAAGGCCGACCACACGGCTAGCAGCCCGCCCGGCAGCAACGCCGCGTGCGCGCGGCTCAGGCCCGCGGTGGAGTACAGCTCCTCGTTCTCCTCGCGGCTGGTGCCCTCCGGGCCGTTGTCCGTGTCGAGCAGTATTAGGTCGTAGCGGCCGGCACCGGTCAGCAGCTCGCCGACGTCGCCTACGTGAACGCCGACGCGGGGGTCATCGAGCGGCCGCCCCGCCAGGTCGCCCATGTGCTCGCGGTTCCAACCCACCACGTCAGCTAACAGCTCCGCCACGGTCACGCGCGCTTCGGCTCCCAGGCGGTCCAGAGCCGCTCGCAGCGTGTAGCCCATGCCGAGACCACCGATGAGCACGTTGGCCGCCGGGCGGCCCAAAGCGTCGATGGCGCGCTCCGCCAGCAGCTGCTCCGAGGCGTTCTGGCGGCTGTTCATGAGCTCGGTTACGGGCAGGTTGGGCTCGTTTATGCGTAGGGAGAACTCCGGCGGCCTGCCGTCTAGATCGCGGCGCCACAGGCTGAGCACGGCGTGACCGCCGAGCGGGGTGGAGCCGACTTGGTGCCAGGGGATCATGGGGACCTTACGTGTATGCAGCGCCAGTGGGCGCCGGGCGGGGATCGTGAGGGTCTGGGAGAAAAAAGAAGAACGCGCATTGCCCGCGCGTTCGATGCTGATAATTATAGGCTTTTATGCGCTATTCGTCAAGATTATGCGTCCGTGTTCCCCGGCGGGCTCCCGAACCACAGCTCAGGGCGTCTCTACAACTGGCAGCGCGCGCACCCACGAGGGGCGCGCGCGCTTGCATCAGGCCAGGTTCGGGTCAGCGGTTGTCGGGGCGGCTGGTAGCGTCCGTGGCTGCCGGCAGCACCGGCACCTGCAGGGCGTACTCGGGGATGGTGCCCTCGAGCGCCTCGTAGAAGGCCATCAGGTTATCGACGTCCTCCTCGGAGAGCTCGCGGCCGAGCTGCACGCGCGACATGATCTGGGTGGCGTCGCGCAGGTTCCACACGGAGCCGTCATGGAAGTACGGGTAGGTGCGGGTGATGTTGCGCAGCGACGGGACCTTGAAGATGTAGAGGTCCGCTTCGTCATGGGTGACGGCGAAGCGGCCGACGTCCATGGCCATGGTGGGCGAGTCGATCGTCACGAAGTCGCGCGTGGCTTCCCAGTACGACTCGGTGACACCGAAGCGCTGCAGCTGGTTACCGCCCAGCGCCACGCCGTTGTGGCAGCCCGCGCAGCCCTGCTGGATGAAGGTCTGGAGGCCCAGCTTCTCCTGATCGGAGAGCGCGTTGACGTCGCCCTGGAGGAAGTTGTCGAAGCGCGCCGGCGTGAGCAGCGTGCGCTCGAAGGCGCCGATAGCGTTAGCAATGTTGGCGTAGTTGAGCGGCTCGGCCTGGTCGGGGAACGCCATGGTGAACAGCTCGCCGTACACCGGCATGGAGGCAATGCGGTCCACAGCGAACGCGTCGTCCGGAATGCCCATCTCGATGGGGTTGAGGATGGGGCCCTGGGCCTGCTCCTCCACGTCCGCGGCGCGGCCGTCCCAGAACTGCCAGCTGTGCAGGGCGGCGTTCAGCGCGGTGGGCGAGTTACGCGGGCCTGCAACCCAGCGGTGACCCACGGAGGTCTCGAGGTTATCGACGCCGTAGGTGGCGAGGTTGTGACAGCTGTTGCAGGAGAAGACGCCGGAGAGCGAGAGGCGCGGGTCGTACCACAGCATCTTGCCGAGTTCGACCTTCTCGGAGGTAACGGGGTTATCGGGGTTGTCGACTACGTCTGGTATGGGCGCGAACAGCGCTTGCGCCGTGCGCAGCAGCTGATCGCTATCTTGAGCGGCAGCGACCGAACCTACCGCGAGGGCCCCCAAGGCGAGCGCGAGCACGAGGGGAACGCGTAACCGAGTGAACATTTGACCTGCCTTCCCGTGGCCTGACAGCCACTCACACCCCAAACTAACTCCGGTTCCTATTCCGCTGCATAGGACTTCTGTCCCGTCTGTCACGGAACGAAGCGCGTCTCGAGCCTCCCTTCGCGGCGCCCCACGACGTGTTGAGTCGTGATACTCCTTATATTGAGCCAACGTGAGCATCCTAATCATCCTGATACTCATCCTGCTCAACGGCCTTTTCGCCATGGCCGAGATCGCCGTGGTTTCTGCCAACAAGCTGCGCCTGCAGCAGAAGGCCGAGGGGGGCAGCCCCGCAGCGCAGCGCGCGCTGGCGCTGGCGCAGAACCCCACCGTCTTCCTCTCGACCGT
>JBAYRM010000060.1:0-10671 GCA_041676665.1 Trueperaceae bacterium | reverse complement strand
GGCTGAACCACGGCCAGGAGGTCCTCGGGCCGGGCCTCAAGTACCTGATCGAACTGGTTCATGTCGAGCGAGACGCCGCCGCGTATAGGCACCGTTTGCCCCTCCAGGCTGGAGTTGGCCGCGACCGGCGTGACCGGCACGCCGTTGGCCGTGGCGTAAGCCAGCAGCTGAGCGACCTGCTGCGTGGTGTGCGGCGTGACGACCACGTCGGGCATCACGGCCGCCGCGTACGACTCGCCATGAGAGTGCTGCGCCCTTACGGCTTCGCTGGTGTCTACCGCGTTTGCTCCGAGTAGTCGCTGCAGATCTGAGATCAGGGACATGCGGTTACCTCGGTTGGCAGCTTACCGCTCACGTGTCTGTGGACGCCGCAAGCTCAGCGGTTGACAGCCGACTGAACAGGCGTTTAGGGTACTGAACATGTGTTCAGCACCGTTGGACGGGAGCGCCGACCTCACGGCCAAAGCCCGCATCCGCACCGCCGCCATCCAACTCTTCGGCCAGGCGGGTTACGCGCGCACCAGCGTGCGGGCCATAGCAGCCCAGGCGGGGGTCAGCCCCGCTCTCGTGGTTCACCACTTCGGCAGCAAGGAGGGCCTCAAGCGTGCCTGCGACCAGTACGTGGCCGGGGAGCTCCTAGACACGGAAGCGGCGGCCTACGACCAGGACCTCCTCGGCACCATGCAGCGCTGGCTTGCCGAACCGGCAGCGTTCGCAGCCGAGTTCGACTACCTCAGCCGCATGATCCTGGAAGGCTCCGCGACCGGCGACGCGCTGTTCGACCGCCTCGTCGAGAGAACCGAGGCCCTGCTCACCCACGGCGCACAGGCCGGCCATATGTCGCGCTTCAGCGACGTGCGTACAACCAGCCTACTGGTGGCGCTTCTGGGCCTGGCACCGCTGCTGCTGAGCCGCCAGGTAGGCCGCGCGCTGGATGAAAGCGGCCTCAACGCCGCCGCGCTGCAGAAGCTGGCGCTGCCGACGCTGGAGCTCCTCACATACGGCCTCTACACCGGCCCAGAAGCGCTCGAAGCCACCAGGGCCGCCATGGAAAGCGTGGAGCCGTGACCGCCGCGGTTGTCACCAGCGCGCTTTCCAAACGCTACGGCGCCACCGCCGCCCTTGCGCCGCTAACCCTCAGCGTCGGCGCCGGCCAGGTGTTCGGGCTCATCGGCCCCAACGGCGCCGGCAAGACCACCTTCATGCGCCTGCTGCTAGACATCATCCGTCCCTCAGGCGGATCAGTCCGCGTGCTGGGCGAGGACCCGCGCCGGGGCGGCGCGCCGCTTAGGCGCCGAGTGGGCTACCTGCCCGGCGAGCTGCGGCTCGAAAGCCGGGCGCGGGCCAGTGAGTTGCTCGAGCACTACGCCCGCATCAGCGGCCCAGTTCGCCCGGGCGCCACCGAACGCCTAGCCGAGCGGCTGCAGCTCGACCTGGGTCAACAAGTAGGCAAGCTCTCGAAGGGCAACAAGCAGAAGGTCGGCCTGGTTCAGGCGTTCATGCACCGACCCGAGCTGCTCGTGCTTGACGAACCCACCAGTGGCCTCGACCCGCTCGTGCAGAAGGAGTTCCTCGCACTCGTGCGCGAAGCGAAGGAGGCGGGTCAGACCGTGATCCTGAGCTCTCACGTGCTGAGCGAGATCGAGGCGGCCGCCGACCGCGTGGCCGTGCTCCACAAGGGTGAGCTCGTGCGCGTGGGCGCGCTGGCCGAGCTGCGGGCCAGCCAACGCAGGCGCCTGCGCGCCACCGTGGCGGCGTCTACCGCGCTCGAGGGAGCCCTGAGCAGTCTCGAGCGCGTGAGCGCCGTGAGCGTCGTCGAGCGCGGCGCCGAAGCGCAGCTGAGCCTGTTGGTGGAAGGCGACGTGGACGCACTTGTGAAGGCCCTCGCCCGCTTCGAGGTGCGCGACCTGCTCATCGAGGAGCCCGAGCTGGAGGAAACCATCATCGGTTACTACCGCGGGGAGCCCTCATGAACCTGCTAAGGCGCGAACTCAGAGAAAGCCGGCGCGCAACGTGGGCCTGGGCGCTCGGCGTCGTAGCGGCCGTGCTGCTGTACATGCCGTTCTATCCCAACGTGGGCGGCTCCGAGATGATGGAGACGTACTTGCGCATGTTCTCGCCCGAGGTGGCGCGCCTCTTCGGGCTCGACCAGATGGCGTCGGGCGCGGGTTACGCGCAGGCCACCTACTTCGGGCTGATGGGCTTCGTGCTGCTGGCTATCGCCGCCACCGGTTGGGGCAGCCGCAGCGTCGCCGGCGCCGAGGCCAGCGGTGCGCTCGAGCTCACCGTTGCTCACGGGGTCACGCGCTGGCAGGTCGTGCTGGAGGCCGTGATCGCTCTGCTGGCGCGGGTGGGCGTGTTGAGCCTCGCGGGCTCGGTCACCATCTGGGCGCTGAACGGGCCCGCGCAACTGAACTTGACGGTCGGCAACTTGGCGGCGGTCACCACCGCGCTCTTCCTGCTGACCAGCGTGGTGGGGGCCGCGGCGCTACTGGGCGGCGCCGTCAGCGGCCGGCCCGGGGTCAGCACGGCCACTGGCGCGTTCGTGGCCGTGGGCGCCTACGCGGCGAACGGGCTAGCGGGACTGGCCGGAGTGCCGTGGCTGGCGCGCCTCTCCCCCTTCTACTGGGCGTTCGGTCAGGACCCGCTGACCAGCGGCTGGCATGTTGGCGGGCTGTTGGCCCTGCTGGCGGCGTTCACGCTCCTGGTGCTGGCCAGCGGCTGGGTGTTGGCGCGCCGCGACCTGGGTACGTAAGCGCCGGTAGCCGTGCGCTGTGCTTAGTTCAGCCTGGGGTCGAGTGCGTCGCGCGCGGCGTCGCCCAGCAGGTTGAAGCCGATGACCGAGAGGAAGATGGCCAGGCCCGGCGCGATGGAGAGCCAGGGCGCCTCGCGGAAGCGGTTGTACCCGTCGGCGATCATGACGCCCCACTCTGCCGCGGGCGGTTGAGCGCCTAGGCCGAGGAAGCCCAAGGCTGCCACGTCTAGGATGGCGGTGCCGGTCGACATGGTGAGTTGCACCAGCAGCGGCGAGAGGCTGTTGGGCAGTATGTGCCCGAAGATTATGCGCGGCGCGCCGGAGCCCAGCGCGCGGGCGGCCTGCACGTACTCGCTCTGCCTGAGCGCCAGCGTGGCCGAGCGCACGATGCGCGTGTAAATAGGCACCTGCGTGATGCTGATGGCTATGAGCGCGTTGGTGAGGCTGGGCCCTAGCACCGCCACGATGCTGATGGCGAGCAATATGCCGGGGAACGCCAGCAGGATATCGACCAGCCACACCACGAACATGTCGACGCGACCGCCCGCGTAGCCGCCGATGAGCCCCAGGATGGTGCCGATGGACATGGCTATCAGCACGGCTATCAGGCCGACCCTCAGGCTGATGCGGCCGCCGTACAGCACGCGCCTGAGGAGGTCGCGTCCCTGCGCGTCGGTGCCGAGCGGGAAGTCGCCGCGCGAGAGGCCGCGCCGTTCGAGGTCGGCGCTGTTCATGATGAGCGTTGGTGGGATGTTGCGGGTCGCGAGCGTGGTCCTGAGCGGATCGCCGGGCCTGATCACGGGCGCGAAAACGGCCGACAGGATGAAGAGCACGATAATGGCCAGGCCGGTAAGGCCGGTGGGGTGCCTCAGCAGGCGCTTGAGGACGTCGCGGCCTAGCGAGGTGCCGTGGGCGGCGGGGGCAGAGGTGCCGTTCATGAGTACTGGATCCTCGGATCGATGATGCTGTACGAGAGGTCGACGATGAGGTTCACGAGCACGAACACCAGAGCTACGAACAGCACCCCGCCCTGAATTATGGGGTAGTCGCGGCTGGCGATGGCCTGGTAGATCCAGCGGCCGATGCCGGGCCACGAGAACACCGTCTCGGTGAGGATGGCGCCCGAGAGCAGCGAGCCGAAGCTGAGGCCGATGATGGTGATCACCGGCAAGAGCGCGTTGCGGAGGGCGTGCTTCACGGTCACGTTGCGGCGCGAGAGGCCCTTGGCGGAGGCGGTGCGGATGTAGTCCTGACCCAGAACCTCAAGCATCGACGAGCGCGTCATGCGCACCACGATGGCCAGCGGGATAGTGCCCACGGCGAGCGCCGGCATGATCAGGTGACGCAGCGCGTCGACCACGAACTCCCAGCGGCCCTGCAGCATGCCGTCGAGCACGTAGAACCCCGTGCCGGGCGGGATGGCGCTGGTTACGCTGATGCGGCCGGAACTCGGCAGCCAGCCTAGGTTCACTGCGAAGATATAGATGAAGATGATCCCCAGCCAGAACACGGGGAACGACACCCCCGCCAGCGCGATGATGGTGACGCCGGTGTCGATGAACGTGCCGCGCCGTAACGCGGCGATGACCCCCAGCGGGATACCGAATATGACGGCCAATAGCATGGCCATGAGCGCCAGCTCGAACGTGGCCGGGAAGCGCTGGAACAGACCGTCGCGCACCTGGATGAACGAGTAGATGGAGCGCCCGAACTCGAGGACGAGGATGTCGCCCATGAACTCGAAGTACTGCGTGTCGAACAGCGCGCCTACACCGCGCTCGGTGGCGCCCTGGAAGTCGAGGAACAGCGGCCGGTTCAGGCCCAGCTCCTCGCGCAGGCGCTCGCGGTGCGCTTCGGACGAGCGCTCGCCCAGCATGATGGTGGCGGGGTCACCGGGCACCAGCCGCGGGATCATGAAGACCAGCAGAGAGACGCCGAACAGGACGGGTATAAGGCCTAGCAGGCGGCGGGTTGCGTAAGCGAACAATACAGGCTCCGGCTATGAAGATATCAGGCTCGCGCCGCTCAACGTGGCGGCGGTGGGGGAAGAGTTCCTCCCACCGCCGCCACGTGAAGCAGGTCGGCTTAGTTCTTGGTGATGGTGTTGAACGGAACCGTGCTGCCGAGGGCGTTCGGGTAGAAGCCTTCGATGTTGTTCCACACACCGTTAAGCGTGCGCGGGTTCACGAACGGCAGGGCGGGCAGGTCGTCGTGGAGGATCTGGGCGATCTGCTGGTACAGCGAGTCGCGTTCCTCGAGGCTACCGGCCTGCTGCGCGTCGGAGATCAGCGCGAAGAGGGTGGGGTTGTCGTACCCGAAGCCAACAGCGTTAGCTTCGTTGAAGAACGACGAGATGAAGTTGTCGGGGTCGGCGAAGTCCGCGCTCCAGCCCAGCATGTAGATGGGGAACTTACCTTCGCTGTAGTTCTCGAGGTAGATGCCCCAGTCCTCGGTGTGGAGGCTGGCGCGGATGCCTACGTCGGCGAGGTAGCTGACGACGGCTTCTGCCACGTCGCGCGGGGCCGGGAAGTACGGGCGCGAGACGGGCATGTACCAGTACTCGGTGTCGAAGCCGTTGGGGTAACCGGCTTCGGCCAGGAGCTCGCGGGCGCGCTCAGGGTCGTAGGGGTACGGATCCTGGTTGAGGCGACCGAAGAGGCCCGGCGGCACGAACTCGTTGGCGACCTGGGCGAGGTTGCCGTAGAAGGCGTCGATGATGGCTTCGCTGTCGATGGCGTAAGCGAACGCCTGGCGCACGCGCAGGTCATCGAACGGAGCGTTGGCCTGGTGCATACCGAGGTAGCCGATCACGAGGTCCGACTCGGCGCTGACCGGGCGGAACTGCGTGCTGCTGGCCACGATGTCGTAGCTCTCGGGCGAGAGGTTGAGGGCGATGTCGATGCTGCCGGCTTCGAGCTCGGCGAGGCGGGCGGTGGGCGAGTCGATGCCGCGGAACACGATCTGCTCTACCCCGGCTACCTGACCCCAGTAGGTGTCGTTGCGCACGAGGACAACGCGGTCGCCGTCGATCCACTCACCGAACACGAACGGGCCAGTGCCGACCGCGCCCACGGTGGGGGTGCCGTACTCGATGCCGCCGGCGGCTACCGCGGAGGGGCTATGCAGGCCGAAGTAGGCGCTGGCGAGCTGCTGCGGGAAGAAGCCGATGGAGCCCGTGAGGGTGAACTGCACGGTCAGGTCGTCGATCACGTCGACGCGCTCGATCTGGTACCCGGGGTCGCCGTGGTAACCGCCGAACACGTAGGTGAACGAGGTGAAGTCGCGGCCCTGCTCAACGAAGTTGAACTCGTGGTCGCGCAGGTTCCAGCGGTCGAAGTTGAACTTCACGGCTTCGGCGTTGAAGGCGGTGCCGTCGTGGAAGCTTACGCCGTCACGCAGGTGGAAGGTCCACACGGTGGAGTCTTCGTTGGGTTCCCAGCTGGTGGCCAGCAGGGGCTCGATCTGGGCGCTGCCCTGCTCGAAGCCAACGAGGCGCTCGACGATCTGGATGGCCGGCGTGAGCGAGTTGCCGTCTTGGCCAGTGTCCAGGGTTACCGGAAGGCCGGACTGGCCTACGACGAGGGTCTGCGCCGCGGCGGTGGCGACAAGCGCCAGAGCCACGAGTGCGGTGAGGAAACGCTTCATTCAATAACCTCCGGGGGCGGAATGACGACCAAGTCTGAAGGCAACGGCCCAAACGCCGTAGTGCTCAGTGCCGGGTCGCTTCTTTAGACTCGCGTGAATTGTATACCAGTGCCGGGGCACCTACTGTGGCCGTTGAACGGTGATTCTCAAGGGATAGTTAAGGTCGGCTACGTTAGCGCGGCAGCTTCAGCCGCCGCTGACTTGGGGCCCAGGCGGCCCTCCGCCAGCCGCACGACCGGCAGTCCCGCTGCGCGCATGAGGCTCTCGTCGTGCGTGACTATGACCACCGACGCGCGCTGCTGCGCGGCCAGTCCCAGCAGCAGCTCCAGCACGTCGGTCGCGCGCTGCCTGTCGAGCGAGCCGGTGGGTTCGTCGGCCAGGATCAGGGCCGGCCTAAGCGCCAGTGCCCGCGCTACCGCAGCCCGCTGACGCTCGCCGCCGGACACGCGTGACGGTGTGTGGTGCAGGCGATGCTCCAGCCCCACCTGCGTGAGAAGCTCGGTCGCGCGCTCCTCATCTGGGTGGCCGATGATCCTACTGGGCAGGCTCACGTTCTCGAGCAGGGTCAGGTCCGACAGGAGGTAGTGGTTCTGGAACACGAGCCCCACGTAACGCGCGCGCCGCTCCGACAGCTGAGAGGGCGTGTGCTCATGCACCGGGAAGTCGCCCCACCAGATCTGGCCCGCGTCCGCGCGGTCGAGGCCGCCCAGCAGGTGGAGCAACGTGCTCTTGCCTGACCCGCTGGGGCCGAGGACCGCCACCACCTCACCCGCCGCCAGTTCCAGCGAGGCGCCGGCGAGCACCTCCACGGGCCCGCCGGGGGCGGCGAAGCGCCGCTCCAGGTTGCTGCAGGTGAGAACCATGGCCACGGGTTACTATACGTGGCGTTCACGGGTAACGGCCTCCCCCAGAGGCCCAGCGCCATCCTTTTCCGAGAAGGAGCTTCTGTGACAGGCCAAGCCAACCCGAGCGACCTGAAGGAACTGCTCAAGAAGGTCCCGCTCTTTCATAACGCGCCCGACCGGGCTCTCGAGATCTCGGCGTCGGCCGTGCGCAAGCGCGTGTACGAACCGGGCACCACCATCTTCCAGGAAGGCGACAAGGGTGAGGCGCTCTACATCCTCGCGCAGGGGCTGGTGAAGCTCTCCAAGGTCGACCTGGGCGGGCACGAGAAGACCCTGGCCATCCTGCAGCCGCCCGAGTTCTTCGGCGAGATGGCCCTGGTGGGCGAGAGCACCCGCAGCGCCACCGTGGTCACCCTCAACGAGGTGCACGCTTACCTCCTGTTCCAGGACGACTTCCGCAAGCTCATTTCGGACTATCCCGCGGTGAGCCTCAACCTCACGGCCACGCTGGCCGCGCGCCTGCGCGGCATGGACGACGAGTCGCAGATCCTCTCGTACAAGGACGCACAGGGCCGCGTGGCCTACGTGCTGCTAAGGCTCTACAACGGCGGCGTTGTCGAGCACGAGGAGCAGCGCGCGCTGGTGCGGCTCACGCACCAGGAGCTGGCCAACCTGGCAGGCACCTCGCGCGAGACCGTGACCCGTGCCCTGAAGGCGCTGGAGGGCGAGGGCGTCATCGAGACGCGGCCGAAGGAAGTGTTCATCACCGACCCACAGGGTCTAGAGGAGATCCTGCACGGCATCAGGTAACGGCGCTGCTCAGCTTGGCCGCCAGCTTGTCCGTCAGGCGTTCAGACACCAGCGGCCAGTCCAGGTCGGTGATCGAGTAGACCACCGTGTCGCGCACGTAACCGTCGGCCGCCACCTGATGGCGCCTAAGCACGCCCTCCTGCCGCGCGCCTAGCGCCTCGATGGCGCGCTGCGACCGCAAGTTGCGGGTGTCCGTATGTATCTGCACGCGGTGCAGCGCCAGCGTGTCGAACGCCAGGCGCAGCAGCAGGAGCTTGGACTCCAGGTTCACGCCGCTGCGGAACAGGCTCGGGTCGTACCAGCTGAAGCCCAGCTCGCAGCGGCGATGACCGAAGTCCACCTCGCTCAGCCGGCTCATGCCGACGACCTTGCCGCTGCGTTGCATCACCACCGCTACGGGGTGGCCGGTGCCCTGCGCGCGCTGCCTGAGCGCCTTGCCGAAGTAGGCGTGCGCCTGGGCCTCGTTGGAGGGTGTTGAGGTGAGGCTGAACACTTCGGGGTACCCGAACGCCAGCTCTTTCAGCGCCGGTACGTGAGCCGAGTTGAACGGCTCGAGTCGCACCACGGTGCCTTCCAGGTTCTGATTGAACGGTAAAGCGGTGGCTTGCGTGGCCCTCACCGCCGCCGGGGCAGCGCGTGCTGTGAGCTGACGGGGGCGGGAGCGTCGAAGTCGAGGTCGAACGGCACGATCTCGGCGTGGTCTACCAAGCGCTGCACACCGGCGATGCTGCCGATGACCACGCCGTGCGTTACCACCACCAGCGTGCCGAAGTGGCGGTAACGCTTGAGGACGCCCAGCACGCGCGAGCGCACCTCGTCAACTGACTCCCAGGGGGCGCCCTCCTCCATGGGGGCGCGACCGTCGAAGTTGCGGCTGGCGCGCTCTATGACCGTGGGGTCAAGCTCGGCCAGCGGATCTTTTTGCGGCAGCCACTCGTGCAGGTCGTGCTCGACGTAAAGCGGTTTGTTGATGGCACGGCTCAAGAGCGCAGCCGATTCGAGCGCACGCGTGAAGGTGGAGCACAGGATGGCCTCAGCCTCCTGCAGGCGGTAATCCCTGGCAATTGTGTCGATCTGGAGTCGTCCGAGCGGCGTGAGGGGCGCGAAGTCCTTGGCCCAGCCGCGCGCACCGCGCGCCTCGACCGACTCCCAATCCGTCTCCCCGTGCCTCACGAAGAAGAGCTTCACTTGCCCGCCCTGGCAGGTTCGGACCGCTGGTCGGGGCAGAACAAAGGTCTAGACATCCGGTCTTATCCTCCGCTTGCGCCTCACCTTCGTGACCCCCGTAAGGTGCCCCTACGTCACCAGGCCTGCGCGTCTGGAACAGGCTAGCAACCGGGCCTGTGGGGGGCTGTTCGAATGTTTACTTAGCCTCCGGGCGAACGCGGGAACCGTGGTCGGCGGGGGTAAGATGATGCCGCTGATGGACTTCCCTGCCCTTTACCGCAACGTCATGCTGACCACCGCCGACGCCCCGTTCGTGCGTAAGGTCCTCACCCGTTACGGCTGGCGCCTGGGCGTTGGCCGGTTCGTGGCAGGCAAGGACCTGGAGGACGCGCTGCCCGCCTTGCGCAAGATCGAGGAGAGCGGCCGCTCTATCGTGCTCGACGTACTGGGCGAGTTCGTGACCTCGGAGGCCGAGGCCCGCGCCACGGCCGAGCGTATCGGCGCGGCTGTCAAGGCGGCCGCGGCCGCCGGCACCTCGCGCTACTTCAGCGTCAAGCCCACTCAGCTCGGGCTGGGCGTCAGCTCTGAGCTGGCTTACGAGCTGGCCAGCGGGCTGGCCGCCACGCTGTTCGACGTGGGCGGCGACCTGTGCCTCGACATGGAGAACGTGCCGTACCTGGACCGCACGCTGGACTTGTACGAAAGGCTGCGGCGCGACGGTCACCATCACGTGTCGACCGTACTGCAGTCGTACCTGCACCGTACGCCAGGGGACCTGGAGCGCATCATCGCGCTAGCCGCCGAAGAAGATCAGGGTCCCACCGAGGTTCGCATGGTCAAGGGCGCTTACCGCGAGAAGCCGGAGGTGGCCTACCAGGACCGCCCGCGCATCGAGGAGGCGTACCGTGAGCTGAGCTACCGCGCCTTGGAGGCCGGAGTGAAGCTCAACCTCGGCACGCACGACGAGGCGCTGCTGCGTGAGTTGCTGGCGTACGTGCGCGGTTCGGGCGCCAACCCAGAGAAGTACGAGGTCCAGATGCTTTACGGCGTGCGTAACGGCCTGCAGGAGCAGCTAGCCGCGGCCGGTCACCCTATGCGTGTTTACGTTCCTTTCGGCGACGACTGGTACGGCTACTACAGCCGCCGCATCGCCGAAAGACCCTCCAACCTCGCGTTCGTGCTGCGCGGGCTGGTTGGCTGATCTGGCTTAGCGGCGCGCTGCGCTGCGGTAGGTGGGGTTTTACGCCCCGAAGTCGTTATTGGGTGCGAGTCGCCCAGGCGTGGCCCGAGGCTGCGGGCCACGCGAAAGGAAGGTGCCATGCTCTTCGAGCCGTACAAGAACGAGCCGTTCGCCGATTACTCGGACCCCGCCACGCTGGCCGAGTTCCAGGCCACGCTTGAGAAGGTCGAACGCGAACTGGGCCGCGATTACCCGCTGGTCATAGGCGG
>JBAYRM010000059.1:0-10700 GCA_041676665.1 Trueperaceae bacterium | reverse complement strand
CGACGCCGCTCAGGCTCTGCAGGGCTACCACGGCATCCTGGTGCCGGGCGGCTTCGGCGTGCGCGGCATCGAGGGCAAGGTGCGGGCAGCCAACGTGGCGCGCACCAAGAAGGTGCCGTACCTGGGCATCTGCCTGGGCATGCAGGTGGCTGTCATCGAGTTCGCGCGGGCGGTCGCCGACCTGCCGGGCGCCAACTCCACCGAGTTCGATCCGTACACTCCGCATCCTGTCATCGGGCTCATGCCCGAGCAGCTCGAGGTCGAGAACATGGGCGGCACCATGCGGCTGGGTAGCTGGCCCATGGAGTTGGCTGAGGGCACGCGCCTCACCGCTCTGTACGCGGAGCAGGGCGCGGGCACTTCGGTGTTCGAGCGGCACCGGCACCGTTACGAGGTGAACCCCGCGTACGTGGAGCAGCTCGAGGAGGCGGGGCTAACCATCTCGGGCGTGACGCCGGGCATGGCGGGCCGCGGTGCGGGCCTGGTTGAGGCCATCGAGCTGGCTGACCACCCGTTCTTCGTGGGTGTGCAGTCGCATCCGGAGTTCAAGTCGCGCCTCATGCGGCCCTCGCCGCCGTTCACGGGGTTCATCCGGGCCGCCGCCAACGCGGCGCACGTAACCTCACCAGCCGCCGAGCAGACCGTAGACGCCGACGGGTCCGGCACAGGAGCCGCTTGACCAGACTGGGCACGCTGGTGATTGGACTGGCCGGCGGGACCGGTTCGGGTAAGACCACCGTGGCCCGCGCCATGGTGGCCGCCGCGGGCGCCGGCAACGTCCTGCTCCTGCCGCAGGACGCTTACTACCGTGCGCAGGGCGAGTTGCCGTTCGAGCAGCGCGAACTGACCAACTACGACGAACCGAACGCGTTCGACACCAATCTGCTGGTGGGGCACGTAGACGCCCTCAAGAACGGGCGGGCGGTCGAGCGCCCGGTGTACGACTTCACGCAGCACGACCGCGCCGCCACGACCGTGCTGACGGACGCCGCTCCCGTGATCATCGTGGAGGGGATCCTCGTTCTGCACTCGCCGGAGCTGCGTAGCCGCATGCATCTGAAGGTCTTCGTGGACGCGCCGCCCGACGAGCGGTTCATCAGGCGACTTGAGCGCGACGTTAACGAACGCGGCCGCTCGGCTCAGAGCGTTATCAGCCAGTACCGGCGTACCGTGAAACCCATGCACGACCTGTACATCGAGCCGACCAAGCAGCACGCCGACCTGGTGCTGCCGGAGGGTGGCAGCAACCGCGTGGCGCTGGAGGTCCTCACGAGTTACGTCGAGTCGTTCCTGCGGCGCCGGAGCCAGGAGTGAAACGCGGCGGCGGCTTAGAGGCGCTGCTGTGGGTCGTTATCGCGCTGTCGCTGGTTGCGGCGCTCGTGCTTGCGGCTCGGCGGGTGGCTGTGGAGGGGTCGCGTGAGCAGGTGGCGCTGGTCATGGACGAGATGGCGCTGGCGCAGCAGGGCGCCCTGGTCGGCCTGACGAGCTTCGAGCTCGGCAGGCGCTACCAGCAGGCGGGCCTGACGGGCGTCGCGCTGTACGAGCAGACGGTTCAGACGCTGGTGGCGCGCGGTTACGCCGCTTCGGTGCTGTCTGCCGACCTGCGCGCCCAGTACCTCTTAGAGGGGTTACCGCCGCCGCCGGTTCCCGGCGACGCTACGCTGGTCACGCCGCTCATGCCTGGGGCGCTCGACGCGCTCATCGCCAAGAACATCCCGGCCGCGCGCGAGTTCGTGATCAATGGCCGCACCTGGTACGTGTGGCCGGGCGACATCGGCGAGACGCTGCCGGCGGGCCCCGACCAGGGCGAGCTGGCGCTATGGAGCGCGGCGGGGTTCGATATCGCCTACCGCCCACGCAACGCGCCGGTGCAACTACAAGTGCTCGGGGACTTCCCGCCGGAAGCCAACTACCTCATCTACGCGGGCACGCACGTGGCGGGCTTCCCTGGCGACCTGAGCGAGGTGGTGGCGGCGTCTCAGCCGTTCCTTACCGCCATCATCGAGGGTACGCCGCAGAACGGCATGGGCGAGATCTCGGATTTGGTGCCAACGGTCAGGCTGCTGTCGTTCAACCAGGATTACGTGGACCGCAGGCTGCGACCCGCGGATCTGGTCGACAAGTACCTGCTGGCGGTGGAGGAGCGCAACGTGCGGCTCCTGTACCTGCGTCCCTACACCACTAACGAGCTGGGCGACCCGGTGACCAACACGGAGGAGATGGTGCGGGGTCTGACCGCGGCCCTGGTGAGCCAGGGTTACGAGGTGGGGCCGCTGACCCGCCTGGAGCTGGAGTTCGAGACCATCGGCTGGCTCCGCGCCCTGGCGGCGGCGGGGATCCTCGCGGCGCTGGCTCTGCTGGCGCTGCGCTTTCCCGCGCCGTGGGGGTTGGCCGTGGCGGTGGCGTTGCTGCTCGGCAGCGCCGCCGTGGCGGGCCCGGGCTGGCACGCTTTGGCGCTGCTGGCGGCTCTGGTGTTCCCGGTTCTCGGTTTCTTGACGTTCCGGGAGCGCTGGCCGGCGCTCTTCTACGCCACAGCGCTGTCCTTGGCTGGCGCGTTGCTGCTGGCGGCGGTCGGCAGCGAGCGCGACACCTTGCTGGCCATCAAGCCGTTCGCTGGGGTGGGCTTGACGTTGGTCGTCCCCCCTGCCCTGTTCCTGGCTGGTTACATGCTGCGCTTCCACCGCCCGGCGGTTTGGGTGAGGCGCTTGTGGGGCGCGGAGGTCACGTTCGGGCACGTGGCCATGGGGTTGATCGCGGTGGCGGCGCTGGCGGTGGTCATTCTTAGGCGCGGCAACGACCCGGTGATCGGCGTCAGCCAGTTCGAACTGACGCTGCGGCAGCTCCTGGGTGAGTTCGTGGCTCGGCCGCGGTTCAAGGAGCTGTTCGGCCATCCGGCGGCGTTCCTGGCGTTAACGCTGCCGCTGTGGCCCACCTGGCTGCGCGGGGTGCTGCTGACCGCAGGCGTGGTAGCTCAGGCGAGCATCCTGAACTCGTTCAGTCATTACCACACGCCGCTGCTCATCTCTCTTGAGCGCACCGGCGTGGCCTTGGGTATCGGCCTGCTGGTTGGTGTTGTACTGCTGCCGGTGGCTCTGCTGGCCACGCGCATGTTGCTCCGCTGGCTGGCGGGCGCGCAGCAGCCCGGCGAACCGCCCGGCTCTGCTTCGGTCGGGTAGTCGGGTGCCTGCCGGTGTCGGTGCGGGGGCTGGCTGGTCTGGCGTTGGCTCTGTACTAGGGCGGGCGCGGCGCGCCATGATGGTGGGGCGTGCGCGTTCTCGTTAGTGGCTACTACGGCTTCGGCAACCTCGGCGACGAGGCGTTGCTAGCTGGGCTCCTGCTGGGGCTCCGCTCGCAGGGCCACACGCCGGTGGTGTTGTCGGGCGACCCGAAGGCGACCGAGCAGCTGCACGGGGTGGAGGCGGTGCACCGGGTGCGCGGTTTCGCTCTGGCTCTCGCTCGCGCCGACGCGCTCGTGTCGGGCGGCGGTGGGTTGCTGCAGGACACGACCAGCAGGCGCAGTCTCGAGTACTACCTGAACGTCATCCGTTTCGCGCGCGGTACCGGTAAGCGGGTGGTGGTTTACGGGCAGTCGTTGGGGCCTCTCTCTAACGGCGGCCGTGAGGCCGTGGCGCGGACCTTGAGGGGCTTGCCGGTGGCGCTGCGTGACAAGCAGTCGGTGCGCCTGGCTTCGGAGTTGGGTGTGCGCTCTACGCTGGTGGCCGACCCGGCGCTGCTGTTGGCGAACGCTGACGCCGAGCCGCTGCCGGAGCCTGACGAGGCGCCGGTGGTGCTGGTTCCGCGTGGCGGGCAGCCGCAGCTGAACGAGGCGTTGGAGGAGTTGGCGCTGGAGCTGGTGGAGGCTGGCGTGCCCATTGCTGGTATGGCGTTCCATCCGCGTGAGGATGACGCGCCGCTCATGCGCATGAAGCGCATGGTTCCGGAGCTGCAGATCTGGGCGGAGTCGGACCCGAGCGCCGCCGTGAGGCGTTTGGAGCGCGCTCGTTACGTGGTTTCTATTCGTTTGCATGGCTGCATCCTCGCCGCGGTGGCGGGTGTCGGGTTCGCTGGTATCTCGTACGATCCTAAGGTGAAGGGGTTCCTTTCGCAGGCGTTCGCTCCGTCGTTCGAGCGGCCGGTCGATAAGCGCGCGCTGCTTGGCTTGGCGCTGGCTTCGCCGCAGGCGGAGGAGCATGCGGTGGCTCACTTGATCAGGTTCGGTCAGGAGGGCATGGAGTGGCTGGGCGGCGCGCTGCGTAATCGTCGTGGTGTGGGGGCCTGAGGCGCGGGCTGGGGTTGCCTTAGGGGTTGGTTAGCGGCGGGGGGTTTTCCCACCAGGAATCTCACGTTTCTGCGTTACGCTTGGCCCGTGCTGGACTCAGGTTCGGGTTTCGTTGGTTGGGTTGGTGCGCTGGTTCCGGCCGGGCGCCTGGTCGGTGGCGGCGGCGTCCGCTGGTGCGCTGCGTTGCGGTTGGCTTTGGCGTGTTTGTTGCTGGTTGGGGCTGGGCTGGCGGCGGCGCAGGCGCAGCCTTCGGCTTCGGAGTTGCGTCAGATGCAGGACCTTCTGGATCAGGGTTATTACAACTCAGCGGCGAGGCTGAACGGGCCGGATCTGGTGTCGCGCTTTCCGGATAGCGGCGAGGCGCATTACTTGTACGCGCGCGCCCTTTATCTGACTACGGAGTGGAGTCGCGCGGCCACGCATTTGCAGCGTGCGCTGGACTTGGTGGGCGATTCGGATCCGCGTTTGGTGAACTTGCAGGGGCTTATCCGGGCGGCGGAGGGTGACGCTGCGGGTGCGCTGCGGGCGCTTCAGAACGCGTTCTTGCGTAGCCGTGATTACGGTTTCGCGATGGATTGGGGCAGGGTGGCGTGGCAGGCTGGTCAGTACGTGGAGGCTATTCAGGCGTTCGACGCGGCGGCTCAGACTGAGCATGGCGCTCGGGAGTTGTGGCCGCATATCGATAAGGGTCGGTTGTTGATGTTGTTGGGGCGCCACGCGGAGGCTATCCAGGCGTTCTCTCATGCGTTGGACGTGTTCGAGGCCACGGATCCTGGCGGTTCTCGGCCGACTCCGGCTTACGTTGAGGCGTACTTCCGGTTGGGTGAGGCTTACGAGAGCCAGGGCGATCTGGCTCGGGCGGAGGTGAATTACAGGGCCGCCCGTACCGCCGACCCTAATTACACGCCGGCGGTTCAGGCTTTGGACCGTTTGTCTCGCAGTTTCGATTGAGGGCTTGGGGCCGCGTGGCGGCCTTGGGCGCGGTTTCAGTCGGCGGCTTGTTGGATGGCGTAAACCACGCGTACGGTCACGTTGACGGCGAGTTCGCCGCTTTCGACGGGGCTGGCGGCCATGCGGGCGTACTGCACGCCGGCGGCGACTTGTGGGGCGTTGTAGCTGGTTTCTTCTACGGTTGTAACGGAGCCGAGGGTCACGCCGGCTAGTTCGGCGAGTTGGCTGGCGCGGGCGTGGGCGTCGGCCATGGCGGCTTCGCGTGCTCGGCTTTGTAGTTGGGCGGTGTCGGCGATGGTGAAGCTGATGCCGCCGACGTTGTTGGCGCCGGCGTCGATGGCGTCGGCGAGGAGTTGCCCGACGAGGGTGGTGTCGTCGACGGTGATCTGGAACAGGTGTTGTACGTGGTAGCGCTCGCCGGTGGGCTGTCCGGCTTGGTCGGTGAGTTGTTGGCGCCATACGTTGAACGAAACGGTGCGCAGTTGACGCTGTTCTAGTCCGAGGTTGATGACTGCTTGGCGGACTTGGTTCATGGCGGCGTCGGCGTCGGCCATGGCGTCGCGGACGTTGTCGGCTACGGCTTCTACTCCGAGCGTGACGAGGGCGCGGTCGGGTTCGCCGTAGGCTGCGCCTGCGCCGGTGACGGTGATGCCGGTGTTTTGGTTGGTGTTGCTTTGTGCGTTCACGGTGATCGAGAGTAGCAGGGCGGTGGTGGCTAGGAGCGCGTATGTGAAGCGTGCGGCGTGGCTGGCGCGCTTTGTGGCGCGGGTTGCTGTGGTGGTGTTCATGGCGGTTCCCTCCTGGGCCTGATTTGGTTGCCCTTTGATGTTTGCGTGGGGAGCCGTGAGATTGCTGGTTGGGCGTTCATGTTGGGTTAACCACTTGCGGGGGTGGTGGGCGCGTTGGTCAGTTGACGAGTTTGGTGCGCCTGGCTTGGTAGTCGAGGAGGACGTAGCGGCCGATGGTTTGCGGGGTGGTGAAGTACGCTTTGCCGCGGGTCATGGCGCTGACGCGCTGCACGAACGCTACGAGTTCGGGATCGCGGGCGAGCATGAAGGTGTTGACTTGCACTCCGTCGCGGCGGCAGTTGCCGACTTCGCGGAGGGTTTCTCCTAGTACGAGGGGGTCGAGTCCGTAGGCGTTGCGGTAAAGCTTGCCGCCGGGCAGGGTGATGGCGGATGGTTTGCCGTCGGTGATCATTACGATCTGTTTCATTTCTTTGTTTTGGCGTTTGAGGATCTTTTGCGCTAGGCGGAGGCCTTCGGCTGTGTTGGTGTGGTACGGGCCGACTTGGGCGCGGGCGAGGTGTCCGAGGGGGATCTCTTCGGCGCTGTTGTGGAAGAGCACGAACTTGACGGTGTCGGATGGGTACTGGCTGCGTATGAGGTGCGCTAGTGCGACGGCGACTTGTTTGGCGGGGGTGAAGCGGTCTTCGCCGTAGAGGATCATGGAGTGGCTGCAGTCGAGCATGACGACGGTGGCGGCGCTGGAGTAGTACTCGGATTGGAGTACTTGGAGGTCGTCTTCTTGGAGGGTGAGTTGGCCGTCTTGGAAGCCGTGGCGTGCGGCGCTGCTGAGGGTGGCGCCTATGTCTAGGTTGAGTGAGTCGCCGAACTCGTACTGTTTGCTTTGGCCTACGGTTTCGACTCCGGTGGTGGTGAACTTGGTGTCGTGTGATCCGACGCTGGCGCGGCCGGCGCCGCCGAGTACGTCGCGCAGTGTGCGGTAGCCGAGGAAGTCGATGGCTTTGTCGGTGAGTTCGAAGGTGGCGTTGCCTGGGTCGCCGCTGGCACCGGGGGCGCTGGCGGCGCCGCCGTCGGCGCCTGGTTCGTTGTCTTGGGTGGTTGCGTCTGGCTTGAGGTAGCCTTCGCTTTCGAGTCTTTTGGCGAGTTCTTTTACTGTGCTGCCGAGTTCGGTGTCGAGCCAGTTGTCGGCGTCGAGGGCTTGCTCGATGAGTTCTTGGTTTATGAGTTGGTTGTTGATGAGGGCTTCGGCGATTGCGTCGTACAGGTCTTGCATGGTGGGTTTGTAGTTGGGGTCGGGTTCGTAGGGGTTGCGGTCGAAGCCTGATTGCATGAGCCGGTCTTGCAGCATCTTCATGAGGTCGGCCATGTCGAGGTCGTCGAGGCCGCCTTCGTACTTGGAGTACCGGACGCTAGCCACTGGGCTCGCCTGTGGTGTTGTTTGCGTGGGCTCTTGCCGTCACTCAGTTCCAGCGCCGCGTTGCGGTGCGGGCGCTCTCCGGTTCGGCCGCTACGTACCCGCGCTCTTCGGAGCGGGCTATGAGCTTGCGGGCGTGCAGGCCTTCGAGCACGAACTCGGCGGCTGCGGCGAGTTGCTCGTGGCCTGGCCCTTCGGCGATGTTGGTGGCGGCCTCGAGGAGGCCTGGCACTTTGCGGGCGGCTTCGATGATCTGGGTGGCGGGGGCGTCGTCGTCGAGGCGGAGGTTGTTGTCGGCTTCGAAGTGGTCGACGACTTCGTCGACTACCAGGTCGGCGCCTTTTCGCATGAACACTTGCCCGATGGCGCGCCTGACTATCTCTTTGGCGACCAGCTCGGCGCCTTTGAGTTCGCCTTCGTACTCGAGTTCGATCTTGCCGGTAACCGCGGGCAGGGCCTGGTACAGGTCGGAGATGCGGGTGACGGCTTTCTTGACGCCTTGCACGAGCGCGCGCCGCTCGGCGTTGCTGACCACGTTCTCGAGCAGGCTGATGGGCAGGCGTTGGGAGACGCCGGAGTGCTTGTCGACGCGGGAGTCGTCGCGCGCCTGGAACGCCACTTCTTCTACCGCCTGCGCTACGTAGCTGGGCACTTCGGTCTGGGCGCCTCTGGAGGTCCAGGCCTCCTGTTCGGTGATGCTCATGCCCTCTTCGATTGTGGCGGGGTAGTGAGTGCGGATTTCGCTACCGACGCGGTCCTTGAGGGGGGTGATTATCTTGCCGCGCGCGGTGTAATCCTCGGGGTTGGCGGAGAATACCAGCATGACGTCGAGCGGCAGGCGCAGCGGGTAGCCCTTGATTTGGACGTCGCCTTCTTGCATGACGTTGAACAGCGCTACCTGCACCTTGCCTGACAGGTCTGGCAGTTCGTTCATGGCGAAGATGCCGCGGTTGGCGCGCGGCAGCAGGCCGTAGTGAACGGCACGCTCGTCGCCGAGGTTGGTGCCCAGTCGGGCGGCCTTGATTGGGTCGATGTCGCCGATGATGTCGGCGACCGTGGTGTCTGGCGTTGCCAGCTTCTCGACGTAGCGGGCGCTGCGGTGCAGCCAGGCGACGCGCGTGGAGTCGCCGCACTCGTGAACGAGCTGCTTACCCTCGTGCGTTAGGGGGGCGAAGGGGTCGTCGTGCAGCTCGGTGCCCTCTATGTACGGCACGTATTCGTCGAGCAGGTCGGTTAGTTGACGCAGTATGCGGGTCTTGGCCTGGCCGCGCAGCCCGAGGAGGATGAAGTTGTGGCGGCTGAGGAGCGCGTTGACCACGGCGGGCACCACGGTCTGCTGGTAGCCCAGCACGCCCGGGAAGAGTTGCCTGCCCTCGCGCAGCGCGCTGATGAGGTTGGCGCGCACCTCGTCCTTGACCGAGCGACCCGCCACCTGCTGCCAGTGTGATCCGCGCAGCTCACCCAGCGTGGTGGTCGCTGGAGCCGAACTCAGGACAGCCGTGCTGGACGGCGTTGTTTGCACGTTGCGAGAACCGGACATGAGTCATGGTAGCACCGGCTAGCCACGCCACCATGTAGCGACTTGGCTTGCGCCCAGCGGCTGTAGGCAGCGGGCGTGCCCGGCTCTGGTAGGCGCCTTAAAGAAGCTGACCCTGCGTGGGGGGCGCAGGGTCAAAGAGAGGAGATGGTGGAGGGACGAATCCCTCTACTCATTGGTTCCTGGGGGGGACAGGAACCAAGAGAAGGATACAACACTCGCCGCCTCCCGTCACCTCTGCTGCTATCCTCCCCTATGCCGGTAGTCACTAGCGCCGAAATCATCACCGTGGGCACCGAACTGCTCCTCGGAGAGATAGTCGATACCAACAGCGCCAGGCTGGCGCAGGACCTCGCCCAGCTCGGGGTGAACGTGTACTGGTCGCAACGTGTGGGCGATAACAGCGGGCGCCTCGAGCAGGCCCTGGCGGGCGCCCTAACGCGCAGCGACCTGATCCTCCTAACGGGCGGCCTGGGCCCCACCAACGACGACCTCACCCGCGACGCCGTAGCGCACGTGATGGGCGAACAGCAACGGGTAGACCCGGAGCTGGAGCGCTGGCTGCGCTCGTACTTCGAGGCGCGGGGCGCCGCCATGCCCGACTCGAACTTGCGCCAGGCCCATGTGATCGACTCGGCGACCGTGCTGCCTAACCCAATCGGCACCGCCCCTGGCTGGTTGGTGCGCAAGGTGCTCAACGGTGCGGAGCGCACAATCGTCACGCTGCCGGGACCACCACGCGAACTGGACCGCATGTGGACCCGCGAGGCGCGCCCCCGGCTGGAGTTCCCTCAGAGCCGCCTGTTCGTTCGCACCTTCAAGACGCTGGGCCTGGGCGAGAGCCACGTGGCAGAAGCGCTCGGCCCGCTCACCGACCAGGCCAACCCCTCGGTCGCTACCTACGCCAAGATGGACGGCGTGCACGTGCGCGTGGCCGCCAAGGGGGACGACCTGGAGGCCGCCCGGGCGTTGGCCGAGCCGACGCTGGCGCGCGTCGAGGAACTGCTGGGCGCCAAGGTGTGGGGCCTGGACGCCGACGAGCTGCCCAGCATGGTGGCGCGGCGCCTTGCGGCCACGGGTCAGCGGGTGGCGATAGTGGAGGGGCTTACGGGCGGGTTGTTGACCAGCTGGCTCAGCCAGGCGTGGCAGGAGAACGGGAACGGGGGCGGCGGCGAGAGTGTGGCTGGCAGCGTGATAGCATACGAACCGGAACTTATGCGAACGCTCGGTGTCCCCGCTGACCTCCTCGAGCGGCTGCCCGTAGGGGCCGCCGACGTCGTGGCTGCGTTAGCCATGGCAATCCGAGCGTTCTTCAAAGCTGATTTAGGCGTGGCCGTAGGCCCCAGCACGGTTCTCACCGCCCACAGTGCGGCGAGCGGACCAGCGGCGCGCGAACATGACCCGGACGAGGAAAAGCGCTTACCTACCCAAGTAGCAATAGCCGTAGCACGAGACGTCGGAACCACCGTGAGAACCCTGGAGTTACCAGCCCTGGGCAGATCGTGGCAACGGGAGCGAACCGCCGTATCGAGCTTGAACCTCCTCCGGTTGGAACTGCGCTGAGAGCCTGCGGGTAGTTGCCCGCGGTCACTAGGCGCCAACGGGTCAGGCCCCAGGGCCGAGCCCTTAACGGAGGACGGGCGTTCTATGGATAAGGATCGTCGGCGGGCGTTGGATTCGGCTGTGGCTCAGATTGAGCGGCAGTTTGGTCGTGGTTCGATTATGCGGTTGGGGTCGGAGCCTGTGGGTGTGTTGGGTTCTGGGGTTATTAGT
>JBAYRM010000058.1:0-10716 GCA_041676665.1 Trueperaceae bacterium | reverse complement strand
TACCGGAGGTCACCGCCGACATCCTGGCAGCCGACGTGGTGGTTTTGGGGCCGGGCAGCCTGTACTCCAGCACGATCCCGCCGGCTCTGGTGCCCTCGATCCGCGACGCCATCAACCGCTCGGCCGCCAAGTTGGTGTACGTTGCGAACATCATGACCGAGGTGGGTGAAACCGACGGCTACGACGCGTTCGACCACGTTGAGGCGCTGGTGCGGCACGGTGTCCGTGCGCCAGACGTGGTGCTGGTCAACTCCGCGGCGATCGACGCTGAGCGCATGCAGAACTACGAATCTGAAGGGGCGCAGCTGGTCGACGCGGCGCAGGAGCGCTTCGAGCGCGCCGGCATCCGCCTGGTGCAACTGCCGCTCCTCGGGCGCGGCGAGTACGCCCAGCACGACTCGCTGGAACTAGCGCGCGTGCTGACCGAACTGGCGACCGCCCAGACTCAGGCGGCGCCGCGCGCCGCGCGCGCCCCGGAGGCAGCCCTGTCGTGAACCTCGCCGCTCTTCTCGCACTCCTCGCTATCACCCTCACCGACCCAACCGGAGACGCGATCGGCGACGGCTCCCTGGTCCCGCCCACCTCCACGGTGTACGCCAACGTGGCCATGTTCGACCTGCAGGGCGTGGAGCTCGAGGTCGCTGAGGACGGCGCCGCCGTGCTGCGCGTTACCTTGGGCGCGCTCGGTACGACCGCCTCCTCGGTCGGCGACGAGAGCGCCGACGGCGATGTGGCTTCCGCTGAGGAGAACGAGGCCATACGCCAGGGCGAGGCCGAGCAGTTCGAGGTTAGCGGCCTGCTGGCGATCGTCGACGTGTACTTGGACACCGGTGCTGGCGGCGCCGATCAGACGCTGCGCGGCCCGAACATGCTGCTGCCGGTCGGCGCGGGCTGGCATCACGCCGTGCGCTTCTCGGCTGAGGGCGCCTGGGGCGTCACTTACGCGGGCACCCAGGCTGACGAGGGCGCGCCGGACGGTGGCGCGGAGGCGCAGGCCGAGCCGCAGACGCTGACGCACGTGCCCCTCACCACCACGCGCAGCGGCAACGTGCTCTCGGTGGTGCTGCCCTGGCAGTTCGACCCTGAGGCCCAGGTCGACGTTTACGCCATGACCGGGGTGCACGACCCGTTCACTACCAGCGGCTGGCGCGCGCTAAGCGAGGCGCCTTCGCCGTTCGCGTTCTCGGGCGGCGAGCAGGTCGTGCCCGTGGTCGACCTGCTGGCGCCGGACGCCGAGACGCAGGCGGCGGCTCTCAGGAGCGGCGTGCTGCCCTCCCCCTCACGCTCCGCCGGCATGTCGTTGCCGCTCTCTCCGTGGCTCTGGCTCATGGTCGCGGGCCTGGCCCTGGCGCTGCTCGGACTGGTGCTGCGGGGTCGCGTGGGCGCGCCCGTAGCGGCAGACGGTGCCGCCCCTGGGAGCGACGAGTCTGACGAGGAGTTGGCCGCTGAGGGCGAGGCCGAGGGCGTTGAAGATGAAGGCGTGGACGTGCTCAGCACGCTGCTGCCGTTCGACGGCGAGCCGGTCGAAGGCGAACCGGACGCTGGCCAGGCCGGTGAGGCCGAGCTAGAGACCGAGCTGCAAGGCGTGCAAGAGGCCGAGCCCGAGAACGCCGACACTGACGAGGTACTGCTAGCCGAGCCGCCTACCGAGCCCGACGCGCCGCTTGAAGGTCCGCCGCCTGCCGACCCGCAACCCGAGGCCGCCGCACCGACTCCACCGCACCGGTCACCGTTCAGCACCGGTGTGGAGGAGTCGTACCTGAACGTCGGCGAGTCCGGGGACGAGGGCGACGAGCTCGGGGGCGGCACGGAACTGGAGAGCTTCTGGCATCCCGGCTCGCGCGGGCGCCGCACGCTGGTCGAGTCCAGTGACCGCGCTGCTCCAGATGCCGCCACCCTAGGCGGCGCTTCAGGGTCCGAAGGTGGGGCCCCGAAAGCGCAAGCGAACGGCGAACCTCCACCGCGCGAGCCAGACGCCTGAGCGCAGGACTGCGCGACCCCCCCCTTAGACCGACAAAGAACTCGTTTTTGGTAGCTCTTGTGCTCGCCGCTGGCGGTTCAGTCGCCCAGGCTCACGCTGGGCGTGATGCCGGCAGCCATGCCCGGCGTGTTTGCGGTGGCCGCTGCGCGCGTGCCTACGCGTTCGACCGCTGCACCGAGTCGGCGCAGGCGCTCGGCCAGGTCGGCGTAACCGCGGTCAACGTAGACCATGCCGCCGATCTCCGAGGCGCCCTCAGCCGCCAGCGCGCCCACGATGAGGGCGCCACCGGCGCGGATGTCGGCCGCGTGCATGGCGGCGCCGCGCAGCTTGCCGCCGCGGATCTCGAGCTCGTTCTCGTCGAGCGTCATGCGCGCGCCGGTGCGTACCAGCTCGTCTACATGGGTGAAGCGGTCGGTGTAAACGTGATCGCGTACGCGGCTCATGCCGGGGATGGTGGCAAGGTAGGCCGTGAAGGGCGCCTGTAGGTCGGTGGGCACGCCCGGGAACACCTCAGCCTCGATGTCGGTCGGTCTGAGCGGGCCGGTAGCGTCGAGCCGCACCCAGTCGGCGCCGCGCTCGACCTTGGCGCCGGTCGCTTCCAGAGCAGCCAGGACAGAGCCGAGGTTCTGTGGCTCTAGGTCGGTGAGCGTGAGCGTGCCGCGCGTGGCGGCGGCGGCCAGCAGGTAGGTGCCCGCCTCGATGCGGTCGGCGATGGGCCTGTAAGTGACGCCTTTCAGCTTGCGCGCGCCGCGCACCACGATGGTGGAGGTGCCAGCGCCCTGCACGTCGGCGCCCATGGCGTTGAGCATGTTGGCCAGGTCAGGCACTTCGGGCTCTAAGGCGGCGTTCTCAATGGTGACCTCGCCCGCCCCTAGCGCCGTTGCTAGAAGGATGTTCTGGGTACCGCCTACGGTTGGCGCCTCGAAGCGCACGGTGCCGCTGAGGGGCTGGGACCGGTGGGCATAGAAGTCGCCGTCGTCCTCGTCGATAGTGGCGCCCACGGCTTCGAAGGCCGCCAGGTGGCGGTCGACAGGGCGCGGCCCGAAGGCGCAGCCGCCCGGCATCGAAACGCGCGCCTCGCCGGTGCGTGCCAGCAACGCGCCCATGATGACGAAGCTGGCGCGCATCTTGCTCACCAGCGAGTAAGGGGCGTGGTGGCCGCGCAGGTTGGCGGCGTGCAGGTGCAGGTCGGCGCCGTGCCAGCTGGTCTCCACGCCCACGTGGCGCAGGATCTCTTCGCTGACCAGCACGTCGGACAGGCGGGGTACGTCTTTCAGGACTACCGGCTCGTCGGTGAGGAGCGCGGCCAGCATCAGGTATAGAGCGGAGTTCTTGGCGCGGTTGACAGGCAGTTCGCCGGTCAGAGGGGTGCCCCCGTTGATGATCAGGACGTCGTGGTTGTGGTTCACCTGGGCTCCCTCTCGAGTCTCCGGCCGGGGCCGGTGCGCTTGTGCTAGGTAGAAGGATACCGGCCGCAGCGCGGTAACCGTGAGGAAGATGTTGCATCTCGGCATTGCTGCAAGGTGAGTAACTTACACATCATCCTCTGTGCTAGTGTATGTGGGCAGTTGACAAGTGTCAAGCGCATGCACATGAGTGGTAACATGCGTGCATCACGTTCATCCGGCCCAAACGGCGGCCGGTCGGCCCTAGCAACGGAAGGAGGCCCGGTGCCCAAGCGCGAGAAGAGCAAACGGCTTCAGGTGGTCATCACCGAGGAGCAGGATTCGCTACTTACCAAGACCGCCTATCAGCTCTCCAACACCGAGAGGCTCGTCTCCAAGTCGGAGGTCGTGCGTCTCGGTATCGAGATGCTGAACCGCGCCGTCGAAGACGGCGAGATCGATCCCGAGATCCTCAAGACGCTGTACGACGGCTAGCCGGCCGCTCCCATGTTCGAGACAGGGGAACTGGTCGACGACCGCTACGAGGTGCTGGGCCCACTAGGCGTAGGTGGCATGGCGCACGTGTTCCGCGCGCGCGACACGCACCTCGAGCGCACCGTGGCGCTGAAGGTGCTCAGGCCCCACCTGACCGAGGCAGACAGCGAGCGCTTCCGGCGCGAGATCCGCGCGCTGGCGCGGCTCAACCACCGCGGCATCGTGGCTATCTACGACTTGGGGCTAGGCGAGAGCGTGTACTTCGCCATGGAGCTCATCGAGGGCGGCCCCATCACCGACCTGGGCCCATACGAACCGGACCCCGAGAACGTAGATAGGCTGCTGGGCGCCGCCATCACGGTGGCCGAAGCGCTGGGCTACGTGCACCGCCTGGGCATGGTGCACCGCGACCTCACGCCGCGCAACATCCTCGTCACCGGCCAGGGCACGCCCAAGGTCATGGACTTCGGTCTGGTGCAGCTCACCGAGACCTCCAAGGCCCTGACCCGCACCGGCTTCACCCTCGGCACGCCGCAGTACATGGCGCCAGAGCAGGCCACCGGCGAGGCCACCGGCGCCGCCACGGACCTGTACGCGTTCGGGGCCGTGCTGTACCGCACCGCCACCGGCGTGGCAGCCTTCGATGCCGATAACGACCAGGCGGTCCTCTACCAGCACGTGTACGGCCAGGTAACGCCGCCGCGCGAACTGAACCCGCAGATACCCGCGGCCCTGGAGAAGCTCATCCTCGCGCTGCTGCAGAAGGACCCAGCACATAGGCCCACCTCGGGCTGGGCGGTAGCCGACGCTCTGCGGGCCGTGCGCGAAGCCGTGCTGGCGCGCGCCACCCAGGTGCCGCTGGCTGGCCCGGGACGCACCGGCAGCTATCCGGCGGGACCACCCAACGCCGGAACGCTAACCCGGCGCTGGTCCGTGACCCTCGACGAGGGGCCGCAGTTCCCCTCGGGCCTCGCTGCCTCCAACGGCTTCCTGCTCTGCGGCCTTCGCTCCGACGCGCTGGCCGTCATTCGGCCCGCCGACGGCGGAGTCCAGACCGTTTTCGACCTGCACGACGAAGCCAGCCAACCGCCCGTGGTTGCGGGCAAGCACCTGTACCTCACCAGCCGCGACGGTAGCCTGAGGGCGCTGGAGTGGCCCCAGGGCAACGTTGCGTGGCAGCGGCTCGCCGCCGAAGTTACGGGCGCAGCGCCGTTCGGCGACGACCTGGTGGTCTCCGCCGGCTCCGCCCTGCTGCGCCTGAAGGCGGAGGACGGCAGCGAGCTCTGGCGCACTCCCCTGTCGGCCGCCTGCACCACCGCGCCCACCGTGCACGGCGGCCACGGCTACGTGCCCACTCAGGACGGCTGGCTGCACTCGGTGCGGCTATCCGACGGCGGCCACACGTTCAAGGTCGAGGTCGGGCAGTTGGCGGCGCCGCCGTCGGCGGCTGACGGGATCCTGCTGATACCCGCCAGGTCCGGTGAGGTCCACGCCTTCGACCTCGCCAAGCGCGAGGTGCTCTGGAGCTACGACCTAGAGGGCGAACAGTGGAGCACCCCGGTCCTGTGGCGCGAGTACGTCTACGTTGTGTCCTGGGGCCAGCGCCTGCACGCCCTGTCGCGCCGCAGCGGCGACGACGTGTGGACCAGGCCGCTGCCCGCCCCCGTCACCGCCACGCCCGTGGTGGCGGCGGGCAACCTCTACGTCGCCACCGAGGGCGGCGACCTCATCGTTCTCGACGCGCGAAGCGGCCGCGTGCTGCACACCGACAAGGTAGCCAACGCGGCCGTCCAGGCCAGCCCCCTGCCACTCGGTGACGGCGTGGTGGTGGCTGCCCTGGACGGCACCATAGTGGCCTACTCCTGAAGGCTCAGACCGCCATGGTGATCGAGCGGGCCTCTGCCTTGTTACGGCCGAGGCCAGCCGCGAGCTTGTTCATTACGTCCACGTAAGCCAGCACCGAGGACTGCACCACGTCGGTGGATATAGCGCGGCCGTAAAGCGTCTGGTCGCCCGCGCTGACGCGGATGGTGACCTCGCCCAGGGCGTCCGTGCCGCTACCGATGGCCTTGAGGTCGTAGCTCTCGAGCGTGAACGGCACCGGCGTCAGGCTCCGAAGCGCAGTGTAGGCAGCGTCGACCGGCCCTGAGCCGGTAGCCGAAGCCTCCAGCACCTCGTCGGGCGTCCGCAAGCGCACCAGCGCCTGCGGGGTGATGCCGCCGCTGCCGCTCTGGAACTGGATGTGCTCCAGCTTGAACGTCTCGTCCACCTTCACCAGCTGGTTCTCCACCAGCGCGCGCAGGTCCTCCGTCGTGACGCTCTGCTTCACGTCGGCCAGTTCCTTGAACTGCTTGAAGAGCGTGTCGAGCTGCTCCTTGGTGGTCTCGTAACCCAGCTCCTCCAGACGCTGCCGGAAGGCGTTGCGGCCCGAATGCTTGCCCATGACCAGCACGCCGGCCTCGCGACCCACCAGCTCGGCGTTCATGATCTCGTACGTGCCCTTGTGCTTGATGACGCCGTCCTGGTGGATGCCGGCCTCGTGAGCGAAGGCGTTCTCCCCCACGATGGCCTTGTTCGGCTGCACCATCATGCCGGTGTAGCGCGACACCAGGCGCGAGGCGCGGTACAGCTCACGCGTGTTGATGCCGATGTCGTGGCCGTAATGATCGCGGCGCGTGTAGAGCGCCATGGCCACTTCCTCCAGCGCCGTGTTGCCAGCGCGCTCCCCGATGCCGTTGATGGCCACCTCCACCTGCGTGGCGCCGTTCTCAACCGCCGCCAGAGAGTTGGCGGTGGCCATACCCAGGTCGTTATGGCAGTGCGTGCTTATGGTCACGCTGGCGGCCTCGGGCACCTGCTCGAAGATGCTGCGGATGAGGCGCCCGTAATCCTCCGGCGTGCCGTAGCCGGTGGTGTCGGGGATGTTAACCGTGGTGGCGCCCGCCCTGATGGCGGTGCGCACCAGCTCGTACACGAAGTCGGGGTCGGCGCGCATGCAGTCCTGCGCCGAGAACTCCACGTCGTCCACGAACGTCTTGGCGTAGCGCACCATCTCGTCCGAGATCTGCAGCACCTCGTCACGCGTCTTGCGAAGCATGTACTCCAGGTGCACGTCGGACGCGCTGGTGAAGATGTGGATGCGCCCCTTCGCGCCGGCTGGCGCGACCGCCTCTGCCGCGCGCTCGATGTCGGCCTTGTGCGTGCGCGCCAGCGCCGCGATCACCGGTCCCTTCACCTGGCGGGCTATCTGGAACACGCAGTCGAAGTCACCGTCCGACGTGATCGGGAAGCCCGCCTCGATGATGTCGACGTTGAGGCGCGCCAGCGTGTGCGCGATCTCGAGCTTCTGCTGCGTGTTGAGCGCCACGCCCGGGCTCTGCTCCCCGTCGCGCAAGGTGGTGTCGAAGAACTTTATATAGGCCACGTCACTCCTCCTGTGGGTGGACTGGTTACGACTTGGGTCCGGCGATGAACGGCATCATCTTGCGCAGGCGCGCCCCGGTGCGGGCCAGCAGGTGCGCCTCGGTGTTCTTGCGGCCCGCCTTCAGGCGCGGCTGCCCCGTGAGGTTCTCAGCCAGAAAGTCCTTGGCGAACTCGCCCGACTGGATCTCGGCCAGCACCCGCTTCATCTCGGCCTTGGTAGCGTCGGTGATGATGCGCGGGCCGGTGCGGTAATCGCCGTACTCCGCGGTGTTAGAGACCGAGTAGCGCATGCGCTCCATGCCGCCCTCGTAGATCAGGTCCACGATGAGCTTCATCTCGTGCAGACACTCGAAGTAGGCGATCTCGGGGTCGTAGCCCGCTTCCACCAGCGTCTCGAAGCCGGCCTGCATGAGGGCGGTTACGCCGCCGCACAGCACGGCCTGCTCGCCGAACAGGTCCGTTTCGGTCTCCTCCTGGAAGGTCGTCTCGAGCACCCCGGCGCGCGCGCCGCCGATGGCCTTGGCGTAAGCCAGCGCCAGGTTGCGGGTGTTACCGCTGGCGTCCTGGTGGATGGCCAGCAGGCACGGCACGCCGGCGCCCTGCGTGTACACGCGGCGCACGAGGTGGCCCGGGCCCTTGGGCGCCACCATGAACACGTCGACGTCCGGCGGCGGCACCACCTGACCGAAGTGGATGTTGAAGCCGTGCGCGAACAGCAGCGCGTTGCCAGCCTCGAGGTTGGGCCTGATGTCGGCCTCGAACACGCTGCGCTGAACCTCGTCGGGCAGCAAGATCATGACCAGGTCGCCTGCCTTGGCGGCTTCGGCTACCTCCAGCACCTTCAGGCCGGCAGCTTCGGCCTCAGCCCAGGAGGTCGAACCGCGCCTCAGCCCCACCACCACGTTCACACCGGATTCGTGAGCGTTGAGAGCGTGCGCGTGGCCCTGGCTGCCGTAGCCGATCACGGCTACGGTCTTACCGCTCAGGTGGCTCAGGTTGGCGTCGTCGTCGTAGTAGATGTTTGCCATTTGCTGTTCGGCTCTCCTAGTTGGCGCGGCCCGTGGCCGCTGAATGGGTGGAAGGGTTGGTGGCGTTGATGGGGTCATCGCCGGCGGTCACGCCGGCCTCGGGGGTGTCTAACTGGGTGCGGCCGAGGGCCACGCGGCCCGTGCGGATGAGTTCGACGATGCCGAAGGGGCGCATCTGTTCGATGAAGGCGTCCAGCTTGCCCTCATCGCCGGTTACTTCGAAGATCAGGGCGCTGCGCGCCACGTCCACGATGCGGGCGCGGAAGTCCTGCGCCACCTGGCGGATCTCGACGCGCTCCTCCGGGTTATCGACCCGCACCTTGATCAGCATGAGCTCGCGGTCGACGTACTTGGCGACGGAGTGGTCTATCACCTCGATAACGTCGAGCAGCTTCTTGAGCTGCTTCTGAACCTGTTCGATGGTGGGGTCGTCGCCCACGACCACGAAGGTCGTGCGGCTCTGGCCCGGCGTCTCCGACTGCGCTACAGACAGCGACTCGATGTTGAAGCCGCGACGCGCGATGAGGCTGGCAATCCGCAGGAGCACGCCGGGACGGTCGCGCACCGTGACCCCTATAACGTGGCGGTTCACGCTTTCACCGCTTCGCGCGGCTCGGCCTCGGCCGCTTCGTCCGGGCCCTGATCGCCGAGGATCACCTGGTCGATGCCGGCGCCCGCAGGCACCATCGGGAACACCTTCTCGGCCTCGTACACGAAGAAGTTGAGCAGCACGGGCTTCTTGGCGGCCAGCGCCTCGTCTATGCGCTTGACCGCGTCGGCGCGGTCGAACACGTTATGGCCCTCGATGCCGTAAGCCTCGGCCAGCTTGGCGAAGTCCGGGTTCGAATCGGCCAGGTAGATCTCGCTGTAGCGCTGCGCGTGGAACATCTCCTGCCACTGGCGCACCATGCCCAGCACGCCGTTGTTGAGGATGCATATGACCACCGGCAACTGGTGCTTGTACAGCGTGGCGAGCTCCTGAATGTTCATCTGCAGCGAACCGTCGCCGGCCACGCACACCACCGTCTCGCCGGGCCGCGCCATGGCCGCGCCGATGGCGGCCGGGAAGCCGAAGCCCATGGTGCCGAGACCGCCAGAGGTGATGAACGAGCGGGGCCTCGTGGTCGGGAACAGCCGAGCCGCGAACATCTGATGCTGCCCGACCTCGGTGGTCACGATGCCGGCGCCCTTGGTCGCCTCCCGCAGCATGCCGAGAACCTCCTGCGACACCAGGGGCTTGTCGTTCTTGTACTTCTCGGGGAACAGGTCCTTCCAGTCGGCCAGCGTCTCGCGCCACGGCTGGATGTCGAGCCGCTCGAGCTTGGCTGCCAGGCGCGGCAGGACGTCCCTCACGTCGCCGTGCACGGGTACGTGCGCCTTGACCAGCTTGCTTATCTCTGCCGGGTCGATGTCTATGTGAACGATGGTGGCGTTGGGCGCGAAGCGGCTCAGCTTGCCCGTGACGCGGTCGTCGAAGCGCATGCCGGCGGCGAGGATCAGGTCGCAGTGACTGATGGACTTGTTGGCCGTAACGGTGCCGTGCATGCCGGGCATGCCGAGCGCCTGCGGGTGACCCGGCGGGAAGGCGCCGATGCCCATGAGGGTGGTAATGACGGGGATGCCCGTGTGCTCCGCGAACGCCACCACCTCGTCGGTGGAGCTCTGCGCGCCGCCGCCGATGATCATGACGGGCTGCCGGGCGGCGGACACGGCCTCCGCCGCGGCGGCCACGTCGGCCTCGTCAGCGATCACGTCCGGCTGGTAGCCAGGCAGGTCTATCTTCACGTCGAGGCTGCCCTCGAACACGGCCTGCTGAACGTCCTTGGTGATGTCGACCAGCACCGGGCCGGGGCGACCGGTGCTAGCGATGTAGAACGCCTCGGCCAGCACGCGCGGCAGTTCGCGCACGTCCTTGACCAGGAAGTTGTGCTTGGTGACAGGTGTGGTTATGCCGTAAACGTCGGCCTCCTGGAAGGCGTCCGTGCCTATAAGACCGCTGGCCACGTTACCCGTGATGGCCACCACCGCCGACGAGTCCATCATGGCGGTGGCCAGCCCAGTGACCAGGTTGGTGGCGCCGGGACCCGACGTGGCGAAACAGACGCCCGTCTTGCCGCTCGCGCGGTAGTAGGCGTCGGCCATGTGCGCGCCCGCCTGCTCATGCCGCACCAGCACGTGCCTCACGGGTGAGTCGTAGAGCGCGTCGTAGATGGGCATGATGGCGCCGCCCGGGTGGCCGAACACCACCTCCACCCCATGCCGCTCCAGCATCTTCATCACAACTTCCGAACCTGTCATCCAGACCTCCGACTTTGCCCCAGACTTGTTTGTTCTTCTGACTCCGCCCCGCTACCAACTAAGAACCCCGCCGAGTTTTGGGCTCGGCGGGGTTTGTAGGCAGGCT
>JBAYRM010000057.1:0-10768 GCA_041676665.1 Trueperaceae bacterium | reverse complement strand
GGTGCTGTCTGCAGCAGGTCGATGCGTAAGAGCGCCACCTCCGGCACACCGCCCTCGGAGCTCTCCTTCGAGTCCCAGCGGATCAAGCGGTCCACCACCAGCCGCACGCCCTCGCCCTCGTCGCTGACGTCTACCACCGCCACTACGGGTGCGTCCTCCTGCAACAGCGGCGCCACCGCGTCGTAAGTGCGGCCGAACACGAGCACCTCGCGGCCGCCGGACTCGTCCGCCAGCTCGAAGCGCGCCATCATGCTGCCCTTTCGAGTAGGGCGCTTGACCACGCTCTGGATGGTGCCCGCTAGCACGACCTTGAGCCGCTGCGTACCCGGCATGATGTTCTGCTGGTAGTAGCGTTCGAGAGCGTCAACGCTGCACGACGCGGCCTCGGCCAGCCCCGGGTACGAGTTCATGGGGTGCGCGCTGATGTAGAGGCCCAGCGACTCCTTCTCGAAGCGCAGCAGCTCGAGTTCGCTGATGGGCGGCGCTGGCTCGAGCTGTGGCGGGGCCACTTCCTCGACGCCGAACAGCGACACCTGTCCGGCTGCCTCCTGCTCGCGCTGGGCTGCGCCCCACTTCATGGCGGTCTCCAGGTTGGCGAGCAGCAGGTGGCGGCCCGCACCGACCAGCCCGGCCGCCTCGTCGCGGTGCTGTGCGGGCACCAGCGGGTCGAAGGCTCCAGCCTTGATCAGGTGCTCTGTGGCGCGCTTGTTGACCGTGGTGGTGTCGATGCGGCTGCAGAAGTCGTAGAGGTCCTTGAACGGCCCCCCGATGATGCGCTCGCCGAGGATCACGTCGACAGCGCCCTCGCCCACGTTCTTGATGCCGTAGAGACCGAAGCGCACCACGTCGTCTACGGGAGTGAAGTCGCCGCGCGAGAGGTTTATGTCGGGCGGCAGGACCGGCACCCCCAAGTGCTTGGCGTCGGCCACGTACTGCGCGACCTTGTCGGAGTCTCCGCGCTCGACCGTCAGCAGGGCGGCCGCGAACTCCACCGGGTAGTGCGTCTTGAGGTAAGCAGTCTGGTACGAGATCATGCCGTACGCGGCCGAGTGCGACTTGTTGAAGCCGTAGTTGGCGAAGCGCTCGAGCAGGTCGAACAGGCGGTTGGCCTCGGCCTTAGGCAGCCCCTGCTTCTCGGCACCGGCCTGGAAGATCGCGCGGTGCCGCACCATCTCCTCGACCTTCTTCTTACCCATGGCGCGCCGCAGCAGGTCGGCCTCGCCCAGGCTGTAGCCCGCCACCGCCTGCGCGATCTGCATGATCTGCTCCTGGTACACGGGGATGCCGTACGTCTCGGCCAGGATGGGGGTGAGGTGCTGCTCGCTATGCGGGAAGTCGGAGTAATCCACAGGCTCCTGCCCGTGATGGCGCCTGATGTAGGTGGGGATGTTCTCCATCGGTCCCGGCCGGTACAGCGCGGAAACGGCGATGAGGTCGTGAATGCGCCGCGGTTTCAGGCGCCTGAGCGTGTCGGTCATACCTGAACCCTCGAACTGGAACACGCCAGCCGCTTCGCCGCGGCTGAGCAGCTCGAACGTGGCTTCGTCGTCGAGCGGGAAGTCGTCAGGCTTGAGCGTCACGCCGCGCGACTCCTTGACGATGCGCACAGCGGCTTCTATGAGGGAGAGGGTGCGCAGGCCCAGGAAGTCCATCTTTATGAAGCCCAGGTCCTCGATGGAGCCCATGTCGTACTGGCACACGAGCGGGCCGTCGCCGGTGCGGAACACGGGCGCCAGCTCCTGCAGCGGGTCCTTGGCGATGATGACGCCGGCCGCGTGGATCGAGGCGTGGCGGTGGAGGCCCTCCAGCTGGCGCGCCACGTCGACGTAGCGGTTAGCGCCCGCCTCGTACAGCTCGCGCATCTCGGGTATCTCGGACAGCGCCTCGTCGATGGTCACGCTGCGGCCGAACTTGAGCGGCACCAGCTTGCTGATCTTGTCGGCTTCCGCGTAGGGCGCCTCCATGACGCGGGCGGCGTCCTTGATGGCGGCGCGCGACGCGAGGGTGCCGAAGGTAGCGATGTGCGCCACGCGGTCGTCGCCGTACTTGCGGCGCACGTAATCGATCACTTCGCCGCGCCTTACATCGGAGAAGTCGATGTCGAAGTCCGGCATGCTCACGCGGTCCGGGTTGAGGAAACGTTCGAACAGCAGGTCGTAGGCCAGCGGGTCGATGTTGGTGATGCCGATGG
Source organism: Trueperaceae bacterium (assembly GCA_041676665.1). Lineage (GTDB taxonomy): Bacteria > Deinococcota > Deinococci > Deinococcales > Trueperaceae > JAAYYF01. The sequence goes on along the minus strand of JBAYRM010000057.1, from coordinate 8,577 downwards.
CGTAGGCCACGATCGAGCCAGCGCCGGAACCGCGCCCGGGCCCAACGGCTATGTCTTGCTGCCGTGCCCAGTTGATGAAGTCAGCCACGATCAGGAAGTAGTCGGGGAAGCCCATGGCGATGATGACGCCCAGCTCGTACTCAACGCGGTTCAGGAGCTCGCGCGTGCGCTCGGCGCTGTGCGTGGGCGCGAACGTCTCCAAGTGCGGGTAGTGGTAGCCGCCGTAGGTGGCGCCCTCCTGCTTGGCTAGCTTGCCGCGTTCCGCCAGGCGCGCCAGCTCCAGCAGTGCGTCCTCCAGCTCCGGCTCGGCCGCCGGCGCCTTCTCGCCGTACGCGGCCCGGGCAGCGCTGAGGTACTCGCGCACCAGTTCCTCGGTCAGCTCGGGGTAACGCTGCATGAGTCCGCGGTAGCTGTCGCGGCGTAACTGTTCTGCCAGGGTCACGCCCGCGGGCAGCTTCAGTTCGGGCATCTGGTACACGCGCCTTGAGCCCACGGGCAGGTCAACGTTGCAGATGTCGGCCACGTGGTTGGTGTTGTCGAACGCGCCGGGGTAGTCGGACTCGGGAATGGCCTGCAGCATCTCGGCGGGGCTCTTGACGTAGAACTCGTCGCACGGGAAGCGCATGCGGTCCTCGTCGCTCACCAGGGCCTTAGTGCCGATGGCCAGCAGCACGTCGTGCGCGTGAGCGTCGTCCTTGCGAACGTAGTGACCGTCGTTGGTGGCCACCATCCCGATGCCGTACTTGTCGGCCAACTGCCGCAGTACGGGGTTGAGCAGCGCCTGTTCGTCGATGCCGTGATCTTGCAGTTCGATGTAGAAGTTCTCGCCGAAGATGTCGAGGTAGCGCTTCAGCACCCGCTCGCCTTCGTCCTCGCCGAGGTCGAGGATGCTGCGCGGGATCTGCGCCCCAAGGCAGCCCGAGAGGGCGATGACGCCTTGCGAGTGCTCCTGCAGGATCTCGAGATCCACCCGCGGTTTCATGTAGAAGCCCTCGAGGTAGGCGCGGCTGGAGAGCTTACAGAGGTTCTTGTAGCCCTCGAAGTCCCGGGCCAGCAACGTCAGGTGGAAGTAGCCGCCGTCGATCTTGGAGGAGCCGCGGCGCCTCTCGAAGCGGGAGCCTGGCGCCACGTAAGCCTCGAAACCGATGATGGGCTTGACGCCCTCCTCGACCGCGGTCTTGTAGAACTCCACCGCGCCGTGCATGTTGCCGTGGTCGGTCATCGCCACCGCTGGCCGGTCGGGGGAGACCTCCTTGACCCAGGCGATCAGGTCTTTGATGCGTGCAGCGCCGTCCAGGAGCGAATAAGCGGTGTGTTGGTGCAGGTGTGCGAACCTGGTCGGGGCCTTCTGTTGCATGCGGTCAGCTTACCGCCTGCCCCTCAAGCTGGTTGGAGCGTCACGGCTTGCGGCGGGGGAGATGGGCTGCTTAGGGGCGCCGCCGCTGGCTCGCCGTTCCGGGCGCCAGCCAGAACCGAACTGTTCAGGGCGCGTTGACCTTTAGCCCGTTTTCATGGTACTTTTCCGAGGCTCGTTCGCGCTCCTGAGGCGCGCTCGGGCCGCCTGACGCGGCTACTTCGGTAGCGCAGCCACGGGGTCAGGGCGCCGTAGCCAAGGGGTAAGGCAGAGGTCTGCAAAACCTCGATTCACCGGTTCGAATCCGGTCGGCGCCTCCACACTTCCGGCACCGGAAGCTCTGCGCTCGTCCACTAGGCGAAGGCAGGCAAGCTGCGGTAGAGTGTCCGGCACGCAGGCGCGTAGCTCAGTGGGAGAGCGCTACACTGACACTGTAGAGGTCGACAGTTCAATCCTGTCCGCGCCTACCAGAACGAGTAGCCCCGCCTTTCTAGGCGGGGCTACTACTTGATCTTGCTTGTTGATCTTGCTTGGGCGCCTTACTCGCGCTTGCTATACCGACCAGTCAGTCGGCCACGACTTCCGTGAGGTAAGCGGGTAACTCAACGGCGTCCAGCCTCAGCGCCTCGAACAGTCCGGCTGGCAGGCTCAAGTCGCCCACGAAGAGCCGGCCGACGTTACCGCCAGGCTTAACACCCACCTTCGGCAAGCCGATGCTCATGGTGATGTCGGCCCTAACGACGTCGCCGGGCGTGGCGCCGTCGTCGGCCAGCATGCCCGTCGGGGTATCGAGCGAGATGACCACGCTGTCGCTGGCCTGGTTCAGAACGGTGATCACGTCGAGGGTGCGGCCGCGCGGGGGGCCCTCGAGGTTGGTGCCTATGGCAGCGTCGATGACGCAACCGAACTTCATCTTCGGCAGGCTGGTGCGCACGCGCACCTTGTCGAAGTGCCGCAAGTGCTCGAGTTGCTCCTTCGGTGTGCCTGAATAGTTCTCAGCCTCGTGGGTGGGCACCACCCAGACGCGGCGCCCGCGCGCCGCCAGCAGGCGCGCCGCGGCCAGGCCGCCGCTGCCGTTGTTGCCGCGGCCAGCAACCACAAGTACGGGGCCTGCGTCGCCGAACTCCTCAGCCAGGGCCACCAGGTTCCGGGCGGTGTGCTCCACCAGGACGCGGTTGTCGAGGCCGAACTTGCCGGTTGCCAGCATGATCAGTTGCTGCATCTGGTTGGCCGTTATGGCCGGAACGTCGTCCCACTTGACGATCGGGAAGCTCATGCGCACCCTTTCTAGGTTCACTCGACGCTCTCGGGAGCGTTCGCCAAGTCGGCGGTGGTGTACACGTTTTGCACGTCGTCGAGGTCCTCGAGAGCCTCTAGAAAGCGGATCACGGTCTCGGCTTCGGAGCCGGACAGCTCGGTCAGCGTTTGCGGCACTTTCGTGAGCTGAGCTACCTCGGCCTCGAGGCCGCGTCCCTGCAACCCTTCGACCACAGAGTAGAGCTCGGTGGGTCCGGTGTAGATGACGGTAGCGCCGTCCTCCACCTCCAGGTCCTCGGCGCCGAGCTCGATGGCGGCTTCGTCTATCTCGTCGCCCACCTGGTTCAGAACGATCATCCCCTTGGAGTCGAACTGCCAGGCGGTCGAGCCCGAGAGGTTGCCGCCGTGCTTGCTGAACACGTGCCTCACCTCACCCGCGGTGCGGTTCTTGTTGTCCGTCAGGGCGTCGACCAGCACAGCGACACCAGCCGGGCCGTAACCTTCGTACAGCACCGGATCGAACGTGCCACCCTCACCGCCACCCGTGGCGCGCTCGATGGCGCGGTCCACGTTGTCTATCGGCACGTTGTCGCTCTTAGCCGCCGACAGGGCGTTCTTCAGGGCCAGGTTGGTACCGGGGTCGCCCCCGCCACCAGAGCGGACAGCCGCCTGTATGGCCCGGATGTGCTTGCTGATCATCTTGCCGCGCTTCTGGTCTAGAGCGCCCTTCTTGCGTTTGATCTGTGACCACTTGCTATGGCCTGCCAAGTCTGGTTTCCTCCACGATGGCGTCGGCGCTGGCTGTTGCTGCCACGCGCCACGATGGCGTCATTGTACTCCACACGCGGCGTCGCCACGGACCAAGGGTCGTGGCGACGCGTCATACTGCCAGTTTTCGGGTACCGGTTGGCCGCCCTGATCAGCGGATTCTAAGGCTCGTTTCGGCCACGTCGCGGACGGGGAAGTTGCGGATCTCGAGGTTGATGGCGGAGTTCCACTCTCCGCCGCCGGAGCGCCCAGTGAACGTGACGGACGAGTCGGTGCGACCCGACGTGAACGAGGCGCGCACGAAGTGCAGCCCGCGCGGCGGGCCAGCCGTGAACACCACGCGCTGACCGGGGGTCGGCAGGAAGTTGACACCGCGCTCGACCGGGATGTTGCGCGCGAACGTGTAGATGCGCCCGTCGGGGTCCATGGCCGACAGCGTGATGAAGCCGGCCTGCCTGACCACCAGGCGGAACTCGATGTTGTCGCCGACACGGTAGGTGGCGCCGGAACCGATGGTGGGCCTGAACTCTTCGATGATGTTGTTGAGCGGGTGATCGCTGCTTCCGACCCCGCTCGGCCGGATGGTGATGGTGCAGGCCGAGACGAGCAGGGCGACGGCCGCGACCGCCGCTGCGAGTAAGACGCGTTTGCCTTTCATCATGTGCCTCCCAATCTCTAGAGGAAGTCTAGCAACAGTTCCGGCGTGGGTGACGGAGAAAAGCCTTAACCGTCCGTTGGCGGTTGGTGAGCAGCGCCCACGGGCGCAGGATCAGTTCGACTGGGTTTGAGCCCGGTCGTAAGTGGTCACGATGTAGGGCAGGTCGGTCTGGTGATAGCGCCCCCGCTCGTCGTACCAGAACACGTAGTCGCCCAGCGCCTCGCTTCCCTGACCGCCCTCGCTGGCGTTACCGGAGCGCGTAACCTTGCCATCGACCACGCCCTCGAACAGCGGCGTGCCGTCGTACGAGTAGATGGTGATGTACATGCGCTGCGCCGTGTACTCCTGGATGCTGCGCCGGATCCTGTTCTGCGTCTCGTTACGGCAGGCGGACAGCAACCCTGCCAGCAGCAGCACCATGACCAGAACGGCGATCCGCTTAGTGCGTATGGACACTTCTGAACCTCCGAGGGTCGGCGTTCCAGCCGACGGTCGAGACGCTTCGAGGATACACCGGCAGCCTGAGAAGCAGCGGACCGATACCGGGCTGCACGGGAGAGGGCCGGTTCAAAGTATCCTCTGCAGGTGGCAGCTTCCCGTCGCGATCCTTACGAGGTGCTTGGCGTTCCGAAGGACGTTGGCTCAGATGACCTCAAGTCGGCTTACCGGCGCAAGGCGATGGAGTACCACCCTGACCGCAACCCTGGCGACAGGGAGGCCGAGGAGCGCTTCAAGGAGCTGTCCGAAGCGTACGCCACGCTGCGTGACCCCGAGGCGCGCGCGCGTTACGACCGTTACGGCGCGGCGGACCCAGCCAACTACCGACCTGACACCAGCAACGTCGACTGGCAGGACGTGTTCCGCGAGGCCGACATCAAGATCGATTGGGACGCGCGCGGCGGCATGCCCAGCACCGGGAGCGCCGTGTTCGACGCCCTGTTCGGTGTCATGGCTGGCATGCTGCGCGGCGCCGGCGTCCTGCCGGGCCAGACCTACACGTTGAAGCTGCCTCTGCGGCTCGGCGAACTGAAGAACGGCACCGTCAAACCGCTGCGCGTGCCTGGCGTCAGCGTGTGCCAGACCTGCAAGGGCAGCGGCCGGGTGGACGCTCAGGCGCAACCGCGGTCACCAGGGCCGTTCGAGGCGGGCGACGGTAGCGCCCGTACGGGCGGTGTGGCGGTATGCCCCAAGTGCGGCGGCCGCCGCGTGAGGCGCGGCGAGGAGCTCGCGGTTCGCGTGCCGGCCGGCACCTCCGTGAGCTCTACACTGCGCCTGGCGGGAGCCGGCGGTCCGGGCCAGCCGCCTGGCGACGTGATGGTGCAGCTGGCGCTGCTGCTGCCGGAGGGTGCCAAGGTGGTCGGCAACGACGTTCACGCCCAGCTGGTGCTGACTCCGCCGGAGGCCCGCAACGGCACAACGGTCGAGTTCGAAGGCGTTCAGGTGGTTGTGCCTGCCGGGGCGCGCACGGGTACAGAGATCCGGGTCGTTGGTGGCGGCGTAAGGGGCGGAGGCAGCACGGGCGACCTGGTCCTCACGGTGCAAGAGGAGTGGCTCAGGGGCGCAGGTCGCCTGGTGGGGTCGTGGTTTCGTAAGCTGGGGGGAGGAGGCGGAGCGACTTGAGCAGCGGTAACAAGCCACGCGGCGACGAACCGACCGGCACCGAAGGTACGCCGGAAGCCGATCAGGGCGGCTCTGCCGCGCCAAGAGGCATAGACCACGACAAGCCGCTTTACGTGATCAGCGTGGCGGCCGAGCTGGTCGACATGCATCCGCAGACCCTCCGGCTCTACGAGCGCAAGGGCCTGATAGAGCCCAGCAGAAGCGCGGGCAAGACGCGCCTGTACTCACAGCGCAACATCGAGCAACTGCGCGAGATCCGGCGGCTGACGCAGGAACTGGGCGTGAACCTGGCGGGGGTGGAGGAGATCATCCGCCTGCGCTCGAGGCTCGACCAGTTGCAGAACAGCATGGAGGGCCGCATCTCGAACCTCCAGTCGCAGCTTAGGGACCACCTCGATTCGCTGCGTAACCGGCAGCTTCCTGCCCCAGCGGACGAGGACCCGGACGCCTCGTGGGAGCACGAGGACGACGCCGACGATTCACCTTCCAGCTGATGCGCCTGGCGTCTCTCACCCTGCAGGGCTTCAAGAGCTTCGGCAACCGCACGACAGTCGAGTTCGCGCCCGGGGTCACGGCCATCATCGGCCCGAACGGGTCAGGCAAGTCCAACGTCATCGACGCCCTCAAGTGGACCAGCGGCGGGGGCCGCGCCCGCGAGTTCCGGGCGGCGGATAAGACCGACCTGATATTCCACGGCGCTGCCGGCAAGCGTTCGGTGGGCCTGGCAGAGGTGGAGGTCGAACTCGACAGCCCGGCGGGCAGCCTCAAGGTCTACCGCTCACTGGACCGCGAGGGCACCACCAGGCTGCGGCTCAACGGTCGCGCGGCCAGGTTCCTGGACGTTGAGGAAGCGCTGTCCGGCAGCGGCCTTGGCCGGAGCGGACTGGCCATCATCGGTCAGGGCGAGGTGAGTCAGGTGCTCATCGCCGACCCCGCCAAGCTCCTGGAGTACGTAGCGGAGGCAGCCGGCGTGGCGCGCCTCTCCAGCCGGCGCGACCAGACCCAGGCGCGACTCGACACCGCCACTTCGCACCTAGAGCGCCTGCAGGACGTGCTCCAGGAGCTGGAGGCGCGCTGCCAAGCGCTGGAGTCAGAGGCGCGTGAGGCCACCAGGCACGCCGAGCTAACGGCGGAGGCGCTGGTCCTGAAGTTCTCGGCCGCAACCGCGCGCAAGGCCTCGCTCATGGAGGAGATCACCTCGCTGCAGGAGCGCCGCGGGGTGCTAGAGGCGGCTTTGCTGGAGGGCCGCGAGCGCCTGGCGCAGGTGCGCGAGAAGAGCCGAGAGGCGAACGAGGAGCGCGATCAGGCGGAGGAGCGCTACCGCACCGCGTCAGCGGAGCTGGAGTTCAGGCGCGGCAACGTCAGGCTCGCCTCGGAGCGGCTGGAGCGAGTGAAGGAACGCCAGGTGGCTCACGAGGCCAGCTTCGGAGCGCAACTGGCAGAGGCCGAACGACTTGAGGCCTTGGAGCCGCCCCGCATGCCGGAGCAGGAGCCAGCGGACGCCGAGCAGCTCGTGCTGGCGGCGCAGGCCGAAGCCGAAACGGCCACAGCCGCCATGGAACGAGAGTCTGCCCAGGAGGCCTCGGCGCGCGCCGAGGCTAGCCGAGCCGGAGCTGCCCTGGCCGCCGCAGAGGTCGACGCCGCGGGCCGCGCCTCACGCCGCGAGGCCGTGGCTTCGCAGCTGCTGCAAGTGCAGGAGCGCCTGAAACAGCTCGCGGCCGACGGCACCAGCGAGAACCTGCCAGCGCTCGAGCGAGCGGCGCACGCCGCGGCGGAGCGGGCGGCGGAGGCCGCCACCGAGCTGGAGTTGGGGCGGGCGGCACTGAACCAGGCCCACGAGGCGCACGCCCTGGCGAGCGCCGAGAGCGTGGCGCGGCGCCGCGCTGCCGAGCGGCAGCGCGCGGCGTTCGAGGCGCGCCGCGGTTACGCGCAGGGCCCCAGAAACGCGTTGAGCGCCAAGATCCCCGGGGTAGTGGGTTCGGTGGCCGACCTCGTGAGGGTAGACGAGAAGTACCAGGAAGCCGTGGCCGGCGCCCTGGGCCGGCGGGCTGAGTACGTGGTGGTCGACACCGCCGAGACCGGCCAGCGAGTGCTCCAGCACGTGCGCGGCACTGGCGGCTTCGTGACCGTGCTGCCGTTGGACCTGCTGCGAACCCATAGCCACCGACCCGTCGGCGACTTCGCGGCGCAAGCGGGAGTTCTGGCCGCAGCGACCGACGTCATCGAGGTCGAGAGCCGCTACCACGGCCTGTTCGAGATGCTCCTCGGCGGCACGGTCGTCGTGCAGGACATGCAGGCCGCCACCAAACTGGCACGCAGCTTCGATCAGCGGCCCCGCATGGTGACCCTAGCTGGCGACGTGCTTGAGACGACCGGCGCCATGAGCGGCGGCAAGCGGGCGCAGCAAGGCACGGTGCTGGGCGCCGCCGCGGACCTCGAGGAGGCGGAGGTCGCCGCGGCCGAGTCGGACGAGGCCGCGGCAACGGCTGCAGGCAAGCTCGAGCAGTTGCAGGCCGCGGTGCGGGCCAGTATCGCGGCAGCCGAGGACCTGTCGCAGAAGCGCGCGCACGCCGAGGCAGAGCTGGCCCGCGCACGCGAGGCGTTGGCGGGCCGCAACAGCCTGGTAGCCGACCTGGAGGCGCGCCGTACTCAGCTGGAGGCAGACGCCGCTACCTTAGGCGCCCGGGAGGACCCCGGCTTGGGCGGTCTCGCTGACCTGCGGGAGCGCGCGGAGCAGGCTGAGCAGGCCCTGCGCGATGCGAGCACGGATCTCAGCGCTGCCCGCGAGCGTCACGCTAACGCCCGGATGGCTCTTGCCGCCGCCCGCCAGGAGGCCAACATGGCGGGTGAGCGGTGGCGCGCCTTCCAGGCCGCGCGCGCAACGTTCCAGTCGAGCCGGGAGCGGGCGGCCACGCTCCGC
>JBAYRM010000056.1:0-10870 GCA_041676665.1 Trueperaceae bacterium | reverse complement strand
CGTTGTGGCTTCGTTGGAAGCGCGTGAGTACACGGTTAAGCCGCTCTGCGGCACCCGCCCACACTGGTGACAAGTCTCCCTCCTAGACTGCCGCCGAGGAGGAAGCCATGAAACGAAACGCATTCTTGTTCTCGCTACTCGCCCTCAGCCTGCTGGTTCTCGCTGCCTGTTCCACTGGCGGCGGCCCCGACCTACCCCAACGCACGCAGCTGAGCCCGGCGGGTGACACTACGGCGGCGTACTCGGGCGATCTGATCCTGGGTCAGACCGACTTCTTCGCGTTGGACGGCGCCGACGTCACCGGCGACCTGATCGTGGTGGAGCTGAACGCCAACCTGCGCCTCGAACTCACCACGCTTACTGGCGCCACCGTCTTGGGCGTCAGCAACGGACCCGAGTTCTTCGGGGCGACCGAAGTCACCACATCCGGTGTGGAACCGGCCGCCATAGGCGTAACGCCCGTCGCGTGCCGCGGTAGCTGCATCGTTCTGCCAGCCGCCGACGACACCTACTACTTCCAGGTGAGCGGTGCCACGCTGCCCACCCAGTACGACGTGTTCGTTTACGGCTCCGACTACCTCGACCTGGGCGAGCCCGGTAACGACAGCCAGGCGGGCGCAGCCACGTACTTCCTGGGTGAGGAGGACGAGGGCGCCATCGAGACCATGGGCGACGTGGACTGGTGGCTGGTGGCCGGCCTCGATCCGCTCGGCGAGCCGATGGAGTTCGTCGCCACCGGCGAGCTGGACCTCGAGCTGTACGTGGTGACGCTGGCAGGCGAAAGCGAACCGTACCCCAGCGGTACGGTCGTGGCGCTGCAGCCGGGCGACCTGCTGCGCGTGGAGTCGGCTGAGGACCGCGCCGCGCGCGGGACGGCCAGCCTCTACTACTTCTCTCCGGTCACGCCAGTCAGCTCGGGCAGTTCCGAGTAACGCTGCCTGGTTCATAGTCGCATCTCACCGTTCTCTGACGTATGGGCCGGTAGACTCGGCCCATGCGTCAGAACCCCTGGCGGCGCCGCGGCGCCGCACTGCTACTGTTGGTGCTGGTGGTCCAGGCGGCGTACGCCCAGGTGTGCCGCGCCGAACTGGTGAGCTCGCTGCACGACCCGGCCCTCGAGCGTCCCGCTACCGGCCTCGACGCTGCGCTGGCGCTCAAGCGCGCGGTGGAACTGGTGGAGCCGGCGCTGCCGCCCCTGCGGACCGGCACCAGCGTGCCGCTGGCCGAGGAGCACGAGGACTTCGCCGTGGCGCGCTACCTAGCCGACCGGCGGCTCTTGCCCAACTCCTGGCAGCCAGACCAGCTGGACGCGGCCACCTGGGCCTCCATGCTGAGCACCTTCCTGAGCTGGTACAAGCTGGCGCCGGTACAGCCTGGTCAACCGGCCAGCGCGAACGAGCTGGTCGACGACCTGAGCGCGGTGCTGGGCCGCGTATCCGACACCATCAGGCCCGCCGCGCTGCTCGCCACGGACCCGGCCAACGGCGGGCGCACCGTGTTCTGGGCCATCATCTGGAACTGGACCATCTACCCACGCCTGCTAGTTCTAAGACCATCAGGCGACCCGCTGGCGCAGCCGCGTGACGTACTGCCGCGGCTCAGCAACTGCGCTGTTTCGATAAGCGCCTACATCAGCGCCCCGCAGGATACGGCGCAGGGGCTCTTCCTCACGCACAACAGCTCGCGCATGTTCGTGGTGGCCGCCAAGCCGGGCAGCGATTCCGGCTGGCCGTTCGAGGTGCCCTCAGGCACCGAGCTCGACGCGTTCGTCTACCGTATGCCGGGCCTGCGCGGCGTCGACGTTTACGCCGCCGTGTTCGACGGGCCCAGCGTGGGGTTCGGCACCCTACTGGGGATGCTGCCCCGCATCCGCACCAACATCTCGCCGTTCAACCTGGGGCACTACCTGCAGACGCCTTGACCAGCGCCCGCTGCAGGTCCGAGCGCATGGCTGCGGCCGCCTGCCGCGCTGCCGCGCGGACCTCGCTAAGGTTCGACGCCGCTGCGCTGGAGGGCGGGTACATGATGCCCCGACTGGAGTTCACCACGGCGCCCCAACCGTTGGCGTCGAAGGCGTGGGTCACGTCCGCTGCGGTGCCGCCCTGCGCGCCGTAACCGGGCACCAGCAGCAGGCTGTGCGGCAGCGACTCGCGCAGCCGGGCCAGTTGCGCCGGCGCCGTTGCGCCACCTACGGCGCCCAGCAAGCCGTAACCGTGCTCGTCGTAACCGAGCGACGCAGCGCGCTCCGTCAGTCGCGCCGAGAGGTGCTGGTACAGGCGCCCGCCCGCGGCGAGCTCCAGCTCCTGCAGCGTGGCGCTGCCCGGGTTGGAGGTCCTCACGAGAACGAACAGGCCCCGCCCGTTGGCCTGGGCGGCGTGGATGAACGGCTCCAGCGTGTCGAGGCCGAGGTAGGGGTTGACCGTCAGGGCGTCGGCGGCGAACTCGCCGTCCGTGAGGTAGGCGCCGGCGTACGCTTCGGCGGTGCTGCCGATGTCGCCGCGCTTGGCGTCGAGGATGATGGGTAGGCCCAGCGCGCGCGCGTGCGCCATGACGTCGGCGAGCGCCTGCAGGCCAGGCAGGCCGAGCGCCTCGAAGAAAGCCGCCTGCGGCTTACAGCAGGCGACCAGGTCGTGGGTGGCGTCTAGCACGGCGCGGGCGTACTCGGTTACGGCGCGGGCTACCGCCGCCGGATCGCCCCCGTGAGCGGCGGGGTCCGTGAGCGGGTGGGCGCTGGGCCTCGGGTCCAGCCCGACGCACACCCGCGAGTCGGTGGCGTCGGCATGAGCCCGCAGGCGGGCGCTGAACTGAGCGTGCGCCGCCGCGGTGACTGCGCGCATGGCGGGCTGGCTCAGGCCTGCACGGCCGCGCGGCCGTGGCAATGCTTGTACTTCTTACCGCTGCCGCAGGGGCAAGGGTCGTTGCGGCCGACCTTGTCGTCGGTGCGGATGGGTGAGGTGGGGCCGGTGCCGCGCTGCTGGGCTGCGCCGCCGCTGGCGGCGGCTGCGGCCGCTACGCCGCCCTCCGCGGCGCCCGAGTAGCTCACGGCGCCCTGGCGCTGCGCGCGGCGTTCGAGGCGCTGGTCGGTCTGTACCTGAACCCGGAAGAGCAGCTTGGCGACGTTGAGGCGGATGTTGGCGTTCATCTCCTCGAACAGGTTGAAGCCCTCGAAGGCGTACTCCTGCAGCGGGTTGCGCTGGCCGTAACCGCGCAGGCCGATGCCCTGCCGGAGCACGTCCATGTTGTGGAGGTTCTCCTTCCAGTGCTGGTCTACCACTTGCAGGACGATGAAGCGCTCCAGTTCGCGCAGGAGCGGGGCGCCCAACTCCTCTTCGCGCTGCTGATAGGCGGCCTCCATGGCGTCGACCAGTTCGTCGGTTACGTCGTCGGGCTGCTTGCTGCGGAACGCCTCGAAGTCGATGCGCTCGAACGCTGGCACGGCCTCCACCAGCGCCGTCTTGAGGGGCGCGATCTCGCGCTCCTCCGGCTCGATCTCGGGGTTGAGGTAGCTCTGCACCTGCGCGTCGATGTACTGCGCGAACATCTCTTGCACCTCGTCGGACATGTCGTTACCGAGCAGCACCTCGCGGCGCTGGGCGTAGATGACCTCGCGCTGCTTGCTCATGACGTTGTCGTACTCGAGGAGCTGCTTACGGATACCGAAGTTGCGGTCCTCCACGCGCTTCTGGGCGCGCTCGATGGCGCCGGTGACCATCTTGGCTTCGATAGGTTGACTGTCGTCCATGCCGAGGCGGTCCATCATGCCCAGCACGCGCTCGTTGGCGAAGAGGCGCATGAGGTCGTCCTCGAAGGAGACGTAGAAGCGGCTGGAGCCCGGGTCGCCCTGACGACCGGCGCGGCCGCGCAGCTGGTTGTCGATGCGGCGCGACTCGTGGCGCTCGGTGCCGATGATGTGCAGGCCGCCCACGCCCTTCACTCTCTCGTGGTCGGCCTCGGCCTCGTCGCGCAGCTTCTCGAGGCGCGGCACGATGTCGGCGGGCAGGCCCTCGAGCTTCTGGGCCAGCGTGCGCGCTTCGTCGGGCTTACGCAGCATGATGGCCTTGATGAACAGCTCGGTGTCGGAGTCGTAGCGGTCGAAGCCCTCGCGCTCCAGCAGGTGACGCGCCGCCCACTCGGGGTTGCCGCCCAGCACGATGTCGGTGCCGCGGCCGGCCATGTTGGTGCTGATGGTCACGGCGCTGGAGCGGCCGGCTTGCGCCACGATCTCGGCTTCGCGGCCGTGGAACTTGGCGTTAAGAACCTCGTGCGGTACGCCCTGGCGTTTGAGCATGCGGGAGAGACGCTCGGAGCTGTCGATGGTGACCGTACCCACCAGGACCGGCTGGCCCTTGGCGTGCACCTCCACGATCTCGTCGACCACCGCCTTGAACTTGCCCTCCTCGGTGCGGAAGACGACGTCCTCACCGTCCTGACGCACCACCGGCTTGTTGGTGGGGATGACCAGGACGTCGGTGCCGTAGATCTCCTGGAACTCCTTCTCCTCGGTCTTGGCGGTACCGGTCATGCCGGCGATCTTGTCGTACAGCTTGAAGAAGTTCTGGTACGTGATGGTGGCGAGCGTCTGGTTCTCGCGCTCGATCTTCACGCCCTCCTTGGCTTCGATGGCCTGGTGCAGACCCTCGCCGAAGCGCCGGCCAGGCATGAGGCGGCCGGTGAACTCGTCGACGATGACTATCTGCCCGGCTTCGTCCTTCACGTACTGCTTGTCGAGGTGGTAGTGCTCGTGGGCCCTGAGCGCCTGGCGCAGCATGTGGCCCACTTCCATGTTCTCGGGGCTGAAGATGTTCTCGACCCCGATGAGCTTCTCGGCTTTAGCGATGCCCTGTTCGGTGAGGTGGATGTCTTTCGACTTGGCGTCGGCCGAGTAGTCGCCTGTGGCGGGCACGTCGCCCTCGGCGGGCTCGCCCTTCTCGAGCTGAAGCGCGATCTTGGCCATGGTGTAGTACTTGTCGGTCGCCACTTCGGCCGGCCCGGAGATGATGAGCGGAGTGCGCGCCTCGTCGATGAGGATGGAGTCGACCTCGTCGATGATTGCGTAGTGCAGCGGCGTGTCTTCGCGCAGCACCAGCTGGTCGGGCCTGAAGGCCATGTTGTCGCGCAGGTAGTCGAACCCGAGCTCGGAGTTAGTGATGTAGGTGATATCGGAGCGGTAAGCGGCGCGGCGCTCCGACGCCTCCGTGTCGTGCCGGATGACGCCAACGCTCAGGCCTAGACCGCGGTAGACCGGGCCCATCCATTCTGCGCCGGTGGCAGCCAGGTAGTCGTTGGTGGTGACGAGGTGCGTGCCCTTGCCCGTAAGGGCGTTCAGCACGAGCGCCAGGGTGGCTACGAGCGTCTTGCCCTCACCGGTCTTCATCTCGGCTATGCGCCCGTAATGCAGCGCGGCGCCGCCGACCAGCTGGACGTCGTAATGCCTGAGGCCCAGGAAGCGCTTGGCAGACTCGCGCGTCAGCGCGAACGCTTCTGGCATGAGCGCCTCGAGGCTCTCGCCGCCTTCCTGGTGGCGGGTGCGCAGCTCAGCGTAGGCGGCGGCCAGGTCTGGCAGGGCTGCCATCTTCGACTCGAGCGCGTTGGTGGCCTCCACCGCCTCGCTCCTCAGCTTCTTGACCTCGCGGTCGTTGGTATCGAACAGTTTGTTTACGAATCCGAGCATCGTTTAATGGACCTTTCCGCGCAGCCAGGGCGCGGCGCCTATTGCCGGCGGGCCCCGGAGACCGCGTGCCGCTGCTTGATGGTGCGCTGCGGCAACGCTGCAGGCCGCCTGGCGGGCGGCTGCGGAGTCAACGCATGAGTTTAGCACGCGTTCCGTGAGGTTCCTGGTTCGCTACGCGTGAAGGTTCGCTCATCTTCCGAGGCGCCTCAGCCCGTCGCCGGCGCAGCCTGCGGCAGCCGCACGAGCGTCACCGAGTTGGTGCCGTAGCGCTTCACCTTCACCGCGGCGCCGGTCAGTTCGGGCGGCGGCTCCGGCGCCACCATGGCGCTCGGGTGTTGCAGCACGTAGAGCCCGCCTGGGGCGGCCGCTCCGGACGCGAGAACGCGGGTGAAGATGGCGGTCAGGTCGTCGGGGTAGGGGGGAGCAGCGAACACCACGCCGAACTGGCCCGGGTGCGCGTCGGCGTACGCCAGGGCGTCGGCGGTCACGACCGTGACCGGTAACGCCAGGCGCTGGGCGTTACGGCGGATGACGGCGGCGGCGCTGGGTGACAGCTCCACGCTGGTAGCATCCCAACCGCGGCTGGCGGCCTCCAGGCCGATGGCCCCCGAGCCGCTGTACAGGTCGAGGAAGCGGCTCCGCGGCTCGAACGCCAGGACGTCGAACAGCGCCTCGCGCAGGCGCGAGGGGCTCGGGCGCGTGCCGCTCTGCGGCGTTTCGATCTCGCGGCCCTTGGCGGTGCCGCCCAATATGCGTGGTTTGGGCATCGCCAAGAGCATAACCGCGTGGTGCGGGGTAGAATCGCTCCTCGTGATAAGGGAACTCGCTGCCGACGAGCTCGTGTGGTTCCTGCGTCAGGCCCTGACGTTCGCCGGACACGCGGACCCGAGCGGTCTGGCGCTCAGGTTGCAGCCTTTCCTGCGGCAACCCGCCCACGACGCGTCGACCAGTTACGCACTCTTCGAGCAGCAGCGCGGCGTGGCGGGCGTGAACCTGCTCGAGAGCAGCCGCAGCGACGCCGCCAGCACGCTGCTTCTCTCTAGCGTATGGCACGAGGACGCGCCGCAGGCCCTGCGCAGCCTGGTGGCCGAGCTGCTCGAGCGCTTCCCTCACGAGGCGGCAATGGTGCCGCTTCATCTACTCAACGAGCAGCGCTGCACCGAACTGGCGGACCTGCTGGCGCCTCTAGGTTTCATGCGCGAGCGGCACGTGCGGTTGCGCTTCGAGCTGAGCGAGGTCCCTCCGCTGGGCACTCCGCTAGTGCTCGAAGCGTACCGGCAGCAGGACGAGCAGGCGTTCCGCGGCGTCTACCAGGCGGCCGAGCAGCGCGTGGCCGACGCTGCCCTCTGGGCTTACCTCAAGCGTAAAGGTGGGCGCTTCACGCCCGATCACTGGTTCCTCGCGCGCGAGACGCTCGACCAGGAACCGGTCGGTTACGCCTTCTGCAGCCGGGAACGCCGCGGGGTCGACGCCACGTTCACGCTCGACGGCGCCGGCGTGCTGCCGCGCTTCCGGGAGAACAGCGAGATGCTCAGGCGCCTGGTGCTGTCGGTGCTGCACGAGCTGTCGGGCGTCAGTCCGTTCGGGGTCGTGAAAGCCGAGTTGCCCGATTCGGACCCTAAGCTCATCGATATCCTCGCGTCGCTCGGCTTCGAGATCACCGAGCGCGTGCCGGTTCTCATCAAGCGACCCACGTAGGCCCGGGCCGCTGGCTATTATCGGCGCATGAACATACTGGTTCGCTGGGGGCTTATGACGCTGGCGCTCTACGTCACGGTGCGGCTCGGCGTTGGCCTGTACATGCCGCAGGACGGTCTGGGGCCGCTGCTGGTGACCGCCGCCGTGATAGGGCTGGTGAACGCAGTGATCAGGCCCATATTGGTGGTCCTCACCTTGCCCTTGACCGTGGTCACGTTCGGCCTCTTCCTGCTGGTGGTGAACGCGTTGGCGCTGCTACTAGCTGCCGCGGTCACGCCGCTGCAGATCAGTGGCTTCTGGGGCGCGGTGCTGGGCGCCCTCGTACTTAGCGTCATCAACCTGGTGCTCACCCGCTTGTTCCGGTCCGAGGTCAAGTAACCCGGTCCGGAGCGGCGGCCGGCAGCTTCGTTCAGCCCTGACGGGAGCCGTGATCCGGCAGGTACTTCTCCCAGATCGGGTCGATGTCCGGCATGACCCCGTACGCGCTGGAGAATATGAAGCGCGGGGCGTAAGGCTTGCGGAGGAGGTGCATGCGCGCTTCGTCCGGGGTGCGGTCGCGCTTCTTGGCGTTGCACGACTTGCAGCACGCCACCACGTTCTCCCATGAGGTCGGGCCGCCGCGGCTGCGCGGCATGACGTGATCGAGCGTCAGGTCGGAGTAGTGCTTCGCGCAGTACTGGCAGTGGTGATCGTCGCGTCGGAACACGTTCTTGCGGTTGAAGGCCACGCGCTGCCTGAGGGGCCCGCGCACGAAGCGCTTCAGGCGGATGACGCTGGGCACGGGGAAGACCGAGCTGGGTGAGCGCAGCACGCGATCGGTGTCCTCTACGCGCTCGGCCACCTCGTGCATGAGCAGGCCCACGGCGCGCTTGACGGAGCACACGTGCAGCGGTTCGTAGCTGGCGTTGAGGATGAGCACGCGCGAGCCGGTGAGGTTATCGACGGGCCGCGACGGCCCCTGGGCGGCGTCTTGTGGGGGCCGCGATGCTGAACTCGGGCTGGTGCCGATTTCGGTGGCTGGCGTCTCCTCGGTTAACTAGCGCTGCGGCCGAGTATAGCAGCCGCATGTGAGCGCTTCGTCAGCGCTGCTCCAGGGCCAGCGCCACGAGCCGGCGTATGAGCTCCGTGTAGGAGACCCCCGCCGCCTGCCACAGCTTGGGGTACATGGAGTGCCTGGTAAAGCCTGGCATGGTGTTTATCTCGTTCAGCAGGAGTTCGCCCGTGGACTCGCGGTAGAAGAAGTCCACCCGCGCCAGCCCGGCGGCGTCGACCGCGAGGAAGGCGCGGCGCGCCAGGTCGGTGAGGCGCGCTAGCGTGTCTTGCGGGACCTGGGCGGGCACGATCAGCTCAGCGTGACCGTCCGTGTACTTGGTCTCGTAGTCGTAGAAACCGGCCTGGTACCTGATCTCGCCCACCACGCTCAGTTGGGGGTCGTCGTTGCCGAGGACGCCGATCTCGAGCTCGCGCACGTCCTGTGCCGCCTCCTCCACGATCACGCGGCGGTCATGTTCGAAGCTGGCGGTCAGGGCAGACGCTAACTGGTCGGCGTGGTCTACGCGGCTGATGCCGATGCTCGACCCGAGGTTGGCTGGCTTCACGAACAGGGGGTAGCTCAGGCGCGCCAGGCGCCGCGAGGTCGCCTCTGGGTCTTGCTGCCACTGGCGCCTCGTTAGGGGCTCGTAGCTCACCTGCGGTAGCCCGTGGGCGGCGAAGAGCGCTTTCATGCCCAGCTTGTCCATGGCGACCGCGCTGCCGAACACGCCTGCACCCACGTACGGTAAGCCCAGCATGTCTAGCAGTCCCTGGACGCGGCCGTCCTCGCCGAACGGTCCGTGCAGCAGGGGGAACACCACGTCGGCCTCGGCCGCGGCTCCGGCGAGTGCCAGGGCGCCGCCTGAGGCGCCGGTGGCGAGCTGCTGGACGGGGCGCGACTCATGGGCTGACTCAGCTTCGGTCGTGCCGGGGGGAAGCCCGAGGAGGCGGTACGACTCGTGGCGGTTCAGGAGGGCGCCGTCGCGGCCTATCACCAGCGGGACCACGTCGAGTCCGGCCGCCGCCTCGATCACCGAGCGGGCGGACGCCAGCGACACCTCGTGCTCGGCCGACATGCCGCCACAAAGCAGGAGTACCCTCGTGCTCACGCAACGTCCCTTCCTGGTGTGCACCAGCGGCACGGCCCCGGCCGCCCCGGAATGTGTAAGTTACACATGCTGCTCAGGTTACTCCTGGGTGCCGCCGGGCGCAAGTGGCTGCGCCTCAGCCGTGCCAGTTCGGGTCGCGCTTGCCTAAGAACGCCCTCACGCCCTCCGACAGCTCATCGCCCGTGCGCGCGAGAGCGTTGACGTCGACCGCCCACCGCATGGCGTCGTCGACGGCCATCGAGCCGACCCCAGCCAGCAGCTCCTTAGTCAGCCGCAACGAGGTGGGAGCGTTGGCCACCATCTGCTCGGCGCGGGCCAGCGTCAGCTGCAGCACCTCGTCTTTAGGGCACACCTCGTTTACGAGCCCCAGACGGGCGGCCTCGGCGGCGGAGATGAGGCGGGCGCTGAGCAGCAGGTCGCGAGCATGCTTGTCGCCCACCTGGCGCACTAGCAGCACCGAGACCAGGGCCGCAACGAACCCGATGCGAGCCTCCGTGTACCCGATCTTGGCGTCCTCAGCCATGACGGCCACGTCGCACGCCGTCACTAGCCCCGCGCCACCGGCCACGGCGTGACCGTTGACCGCAGCAAGCAGCGGCTTCGGGAAGCGCAGCATCTGCAGGAACAGGTCGGCCAGCGCCCGCGAGTCGGCGCGGTGACGCTCGCTCGGGTAGGTGAGGCTCTCCTCCAGTTCCGCCAGGTCGAGACCGGCACAGAACGCGTTGCCCTCACCCGTTAGCACCACTGCCCTGACAGTGGCGTCCGCCTCGGCCTCGGTAAGCGCGGTCGCCAGGGCGCGGCGCAGCGTCCTAGTCAGCGCGTTGCGCACGTGGGGCCGGGCCAGCCTGAGGATCAGGATCGAGCCCTCTCGGCGCGTCTCCAACTCGGTCATGCCCGCATCATAACGGCCGCCACTCCGCAGCCCGAACGCGCTGAGGGCTCCGAGTGCGAACTAACCGACCTGCAACTCACGCGCCGGTCACTTACATTTGTAGGGGTGGCGAACGGCCCCGACCTGGAGGAGAGCGTGTTCCAAGCAGAACGAAACGTTACGGGCGCGGTATCCGGCGCGCGGCGCCTGCCGCGGCTACTCTTGGTTGCTGCACTGGCGGCGGTGCTGAGCGCCTGTGTACCTACGGCCAACGTGCTCTCGGTGCCCACGTTCACGGTCGATGCCAGCCGCTCCGGTTTCGTCCGGATAGACCCGCCCGGCATCGGCAACGGCTCAGCGCTGTTCAGGCTCGCCCTCGAGGTGAACAACCCCAACGCCATCGGCGTCAAGCTGGCTGGTCTGGACGGGGCCCTGTTCCTGCGCAACGCGCGCGCCGCGACGGCTACCTTCCGCGGCGGCGTCGACGTG
>JBAYRM010000055.1:0-10967 GCA_041676665.1 Trueperaceae bacterium | reverse complement strand
GCTGGTCGTGCTGTCCGGCTTCTTAGCCACCTTGGGCTCCTTCCACCACGGCGCGGATGGCGCTCTCGAACCGCGCCAGGTCGCCGTGAAAGCGGATGGCTTTCTCCTGCTCGTCGTCGATGGGCCCCATGATCACCCGTGACGAGCGCAGGATCGCGCCGCTGCCATCCGCCGTAACTGCGGCCGTCGTATCCATGATGGTGCCTGCGTGCAAACGCGAGCGTACGGAGTAGCGGTGGGGCGGGTCCCACTCGGTCACGTGCCCGTAGAGGTAGCCGCGTCCGTCGCCCCAATCCTCGTACTGTGCGCCGCCCACGCGCGGCTCGAAGACCACGCGCTTCACGCGGCCGGCGCCGTACGTGTGAGGGAACCATTTCAGTATCTGCTCGGGGTCCGTGAGGGTGGCGAACACCCTGTCGGGGGAGGCGGAGAAGCGCATCTCGTTCTCCAGGCGCAGGACGCGGACCGGTTCGTGGGCCATGTGATCCTCCTCTAGGTGCCGCTTAAGAGCGGTCAGCTCCGTTGCGGCCATGTCGGCGTAGTGACCGACCCAGCGTTCGTAGAACTGGCGGAGCGTGGCGGCGTTGACGTGGTTGTAGCGGCTGCGCCCGCGGCGCTCGACCAGCACCAGGCGGGCGCCGGTGAGCACGTCCAGGTGCTGCATGACGGCGAAGCGCGACAGCTCGGGAAGGGTAGCTGCCAGCTCGCCTGTGGTCAGGGGCCCGATCGCCAGAGCGTCCATTATGTGGCGGCGGAAGGGGTTCGAGAGCGCTTTCCAGATCGCGTCGCTGCCCCGCTCGGACGGTGGTGCGTGACGTCCGGTGCGCGCGCTGCGTTGCTTGGCCGTGGCGCGGGCCTGCCCCTGGGCTGACATGTGATGTTTATATCACATGAATGAGCGTGACCAGGCTCGGGCCTCACGCGGCAGTGCGGTGCAGACGCTTTACTCGGTGGTGCCGTTGCGAGCGGCCCTCAGTGGCTGGGCGGGGC
This sequence comes from Trueperaceae bacterium, assembly GCA_041676665.1. Classification (GTDB taxonomy): domain Bacteria; phylum Deinococcota; class Deinococci; order Deinococcales; family Trueperaceae; genus JAAYYF01. The sequence continues at coordinate 9,977 of JBAYRM010000055.1, read as the reverse complement.
GCCCACCTCGACCTCAGCCGCCTTGGCGGTCAGGCGCCGCCGGCGGTGCTCCTTGTCGGCGGCGTCGTAACGCTGCTCGAGAGGCCGACAGAGACGCAGGAAGAACTGCATGAGCGGGCCGATGGCTACAGCGAAGATGATGGTGCCCAGGCCCACGGAGCCGCCCATGATCCAGCCCGACACCAGCACGGTGATCTCGACTAAAGTGCGGCTGAGGCGCACGCTCAAGCCGCTCATGCGCGAGATGCCCAGCACGAAGCCGTCGCGCGGGCCAGCGCCCAGGCCAGCAGTGATGTAGATGCCGGTCGCCAGGCCGCCCAGCGCCACGCCCCCGGTGAACACGGCCGTGCCGAGCAGCCAGCCGAACTCTGGCGGGGCGGCTGGCAGACGCAGGAACACGTCGGACCAGACCCCAATGAGGATCATGTTCAGCACCGTAGCTATGCCGATCTTCACGCGCGTAACGCCCGCCGAGAAGAGCAGCACCACGAAGCCGGCGATGATCATGGCCTGCCCGAACGAGAGCGGCGTCACCAGCGAGAGCCCCTGGTGGAACACGTCCCACGGACCCAGCCCGATGGCGCCCCACACCATCAGCGCTATGGAGAGGCCGTACAGGAGCAGACCCACGTTCAGGTGCAGTAAGCGCAGCAGGAACACGGGCCAGGTGGAGAAGGGCGGGCGCAGGAACATCCGCTGAGCGTACCGCTTCGCAGAGCGCCCTGGTCGTTCGGCCTTACCGGTTGGTGCCGGGGTTCATCTCGTTCTTGGCGCGGCGCCACAGGATCTCGTACACCCGGGCCAGCAGCTCCTTGCGCTCGGTTTCAGAGAGCCCCTTGTCGGTCTCTATCTCGAGCAACAGGTCGTCCAGGTCGAGCATGCTCCAGCGGTCCACGATGCCGAGGAGGTAGTCGTACTCGCCGTAGCGAGAACGACCGCCAGATGACCCGTTGTCAGCACTGGCCCGGACCATAATCAGACTGTAGGAACCCGCGCCCGCGGGGCCCAGAGGCAAACGTCACCGGCCGCGCTGGGGGGCGGGCGCGGTACTATTCTCGCCATGCCTAAAGACACTGGCCGTTTCCCCAACTGGGTCAGAGACGCCATCTTCTACCAGGTCTTCCCCGACAGGTTCGCTACCAGTGGGCGCGTGAGTAAGCCGAACAACCTGGAGGAGTGGCACGCCCCTCCGACCGTGCACGGCTACAAGGGCGGCGACCTTCTGGGCCTCGTCGAGCAGCTCGACTACCTCGTGGACCTGGGCGTCAACGCCGTCTACCTCAACCCCGTGTTCGCTTCGGGCTCCAACCACCGCTATCACACGCACGATTACTTCCGGGTCGACCCGCTACTGGGCGGCGACGCGGCGCTCGACGAGCTCATCGCCGCGGCGCACGCGCGGGGCGTACGCGTTGTGCTCGACGGCGTGTTCAACCACGCCAGCCGCGGGCTGCTGCAGTTCCACGACATCCTCGAGAACGGCGCCGCCAGCCCCTACGTCGACTGGTTCCACGTCAACGACTTCCCGCTCAACGCGTACGGCGGTCACCCGCTCGGTTACGACGCCTGGTGGGGCCTGCCGGCGCTACCCAAGTTCAACACCGGCAACCCCGCCGTGCGCGAGTTCCTGTGGAGCGTCGGCGAGTACTGGCTGCAGCGCGGCGTTGACGGCTGGCGCCTAGACGTGCCCAACGAGATCGACGACGACGAGTTCTGGCAGGAGTTCAGGCGGCGCTGCCGAGCGGTCAACACCGACGCCTACCTGGTGGGCGAGATCTGGACCGGCGCCGAGCGGTGGCTGAGGGGCGACATCTTCGACGGCGTCATGAACTACCCGTTGACCCGCGCCATCTTCGGTCTGGTGGGCCGCGACCTGAACCACGCCGAGCTCGCTAAGAGCGGCCTGGACGCCGTGCAGCCGCTCGGCGCCGAAGGGTTCGCGGCTGAGCTGGAGCGCCAGCTGCGGGCCTACCCGGAAGGCGCCCTGTACAGCCAACTCAACCTGCTCGGGTCGCACGACACGCCGCGGGTGCGCACCGGCCTCGGCGGCGACCTGGCCGCGCTGCGCCAGGCGTGGGTGCTGCTCTTCGCCTTCCCGGGCGCGCCCTGCGTGTACTACGGCGACGAGCTGGGCCTGGCGGGCGGTCACGACCCGCACTGCCGCCAGGGCATGCCGTGGGGGCAGCGGACCGAGGAGCAGGAGCGTGTTCACGAGCTGGTGAGGAGCCTCTGCCGCGTGCGTGCCGAGCAGCCGGCGCTGAGGCGCGGCACCACGCGCGTGAGCGCGCCGAAAGCCGACCTGGTGCTGGTGGAGCGGCGGTTGAGCGAAGCTGAAGACGGTGCCGCCACCGCGGTGTACGTGCTGGTGAACAGCTCCGGCGCCGCCTCGACGGTGCCCGAAAGCGCCGTGCCGCGAGGCGCCTACCGCGACCTCCTGTCGGGTGAGCGGGTGGAGCTGGCCAACGGCAACGCCGTGGTGCCCGCCAGGAGCGGCCGGATGCTGGCGCCGCTGGGCTGAGTTGCGGCGCCCCTAGACCTCCTGCAGGAGGATCGAGCTCTCGTCGCCGACCACCAGGCGGTGCGTGCTGGGGCGCCCCCTATGGCCAGCCACGCGCACGTCCTCCCCTATCAGGCTGGCCTGGATGCGGGGCCCCACACCCTCGATGCTGGTGCGGGCTCCCACCACGGAGTACTCGATCTCGGAGTCCTTAACGACGCTTCCCTCGCCGATGGAGGTGAAGGGGCCTACGTACGAACCGGTCACCTCGGCGCCCGGCGCTATGAGCACGGGCCCGAAGATGGTGGTGTTGCGCACCACGGCGCCCGCGCCCACCACGACCTCGCCCACCAGTTGAGAGTTCTCGACCGTGCCCTGCACGTCGCGCTTGGTGCGCATGAGCAGTAGACGGTTGGCGTCGAGGATGTCCTCGGGGTTGCCGGTGTCCTTCCACCAGCCGGTCACCTCCACCGGCGCCACGGGCTCGCCGGCTTCGATGAGGCGCTGGATGGCGTCGGTGATCTGGTACTCGCCCTTGGCGCCCGGCGCCAGTCCCTCGATCATCTTGTGGATCTTGTTATCGAACACGTACACCCCGGCGATGGCCAGGGTGCTGGGCGGCTCCGCGGGCTTCTCCACCAGGCGGGTGATGCGGTCGCCGTCGACCGCGGCCACGCCCAGCGACTTGGCCGCCTCGTAACTCACGGGTACCAGCGCCATGACGGCGGTGTGCTCGCCCGCCTCGAAGCGCTGCACGAACTCCTTGATGCCGTGCTCGAACAGGTTGTCGGAGAGGTACATCACGAACGGGTCGTCGCCCAGGAAACCCCGCGACACTTCGACCGCGTGCGCCAGCCCCTTGGGCGGGTTCTGCTGGATGAACTCGAAGTTCACGCCCTGGTAGTCAGCCAGCGTCTCCTTGATGGAGTTGGCGGTCAGGAAGCTGACGACCACACCGATGTCGCGCACGCCGGCCTCCACCAGGTTGTCGACCGCGTGGTGGATGAGCGGCTTGTTCGCCACCGAGATGGTGGGCTTGGGCTTCAGGCTGGTTATGGGGCGGAGTCGCGTACCGAGGCCCGCCGCCAGGATGAGTCCCTTCATTCTTTCCCCTCAGTGCTGATAGTCGGACGCCTTGCCCGCGACCGCGCTTCACTTTGGCGCGGGCAGCCGGCAGGCCTCCGGTTCAGAAGATACCGTGAGCGCGGGCGCCATTACAGGCAGGTGCACGCCAGGAAGCACAAAGGTCCCGTACCCTCCGGTACGATTGCCGTATGGAGAGCGAATCCAACATCCGCCTGGCCGTGAACATGGACCAGGAGGCCGTTACCCGCATCAGGTGGCAGGCCGACGACTCGCCCGAACCCGGGCTCAACGAAGCCGGCGCCATGATCCTGGCGCTGTGGGACGCCGAAAAGCGCAACGCACTGCGTATAGACCTGTGGGTCAAGCAGATGACGGTTGACGACATGAACGACTTCTTCTTCCAGACGCTGTTGTCGATGGCCGACACGTACTCGCGGGCCACGAACGACCCCGACCTGGGAAGCGAGATCAAACTGTTCGCCCGCGACTTCGCGGACCGGGCCTCCCAGAAGGCGCACCGGCAGGCGCGGGCGCGTAGTAGCTAACGCGCGAGTACACCCGCGCAGCGGCGCCTTCCGCGCGCTAAGCTCGTCCTAGACAGAGTCAACGGGCGCTGCGCCAGCTCCGGTCAAGGCGCTGGGTAGGCACCCAGCCCGTTAGGAGGGCTCAATGAGCATCAAGGTGGCCAAAGCGCCTCCCGGACCAGGCAGGCTGGAGCTGGGCCGTACCATCCCGTCGCTACTCGACGAGGCGGTCAGGGAGCGGCCCAACGAGCGGGCGTTCAACCAGCGCGACGGCAAGGGCGGCTGGCGCACGTGGTCCATGTCCGAGTTCGCCAAGCAGTCCGAGGAGCTGGCCCTGGGGCTGCGCGGCGCGGGGCTGAGCGCCGGCGCCCGGGTGACGCTGTTCACCGAGAGCGACATGAGTTACGTGCTGGGCGACATGGGCTGCCTCATCGGCGGTCTGGTCGACGTGCCCGTGTACCTCACCCACACCGAGGCCGCCATCAAGCACATCCTGCGCGAGAGCGGCAGCCAGGCGGTGCTGGTGACCAACCGCGCGCTGCTCGAGCGCATGACGCAACTGGCGGCCGATAATCCCGAGGTCAAGCTGCTGGCCGTGTTCGACGAGCACGCGCTAGACGGCTACGAGCCGGGACCCGCGTGGAATGGCCGGCGCGTGACCTCGTACGGCGAGCTCATGGCGGAGGGCGCCAAGCTGCGCGTCGCTGAGCCTGACCGGGTGCAGCGTTACAAGCGCGAACTGGTTGCCACCGACATGTGCACCATCATCTACACCTCGGGCACCACCGGCATGCCCAAGGGCGTCATGTTGAGCCACCAGAACCTGAGCAGCAACGCCATCGGTTCGCTGACCAGCCTGCCGGAGTTCAAGTACGGCGACGCCGAGACGGTGCTCTCGTTCCTGCCGCTCTCGCACATATTCGCGCGCACGCTGCAGTACGCCAACATGTGGTTCTCGTCGAGCGTGTACTACGGCACGCCCGACACCGTGCGGCAGGACCTGCTGGAGGTGCGCCCCACCTTCATGGCCGCCGTGCCGCGGGTGCTGGAGAAGTCGTGGGAGCGCCTGCAGGCCGCTGGCGACGACCTGACGGGCTTCAAGCACGGCCTGTACCAGCGGGCGCTTAAGTTCGCGCGCGACTACGACGTCACCGCGCCAAGTAACGGCTTCGCGGGGCTGGAGAAGGGGCTGCTCGACCGGTTGGTGTACTCCAAATGGCGTGAGGCGCTTGGCGGCCGCTTACGCATCATCATCGTGGGCGGCGCGGCTCTACGCGCCGAGCTCGTGAACATCCTGGGCGCCGCGGGCATCGACGTGCTGCAGGGCTTCGGCCTCACTGAGACCAGCCCTGTGATGTCGTTCAACCGGCCCGGCCGCAACAGGCCAGGCACAGTGGGTGAGGCCATCGAGGGCACCGAGATGGGCATCTCCGACGAGGGTGAGATCCTGGCGCGCGGTCCTCACATCATGCTCGGTTACTTCGAGCGGCCAGAGGAGACCGCCGAGGTCATCGACGCCGCCGGCTGGTTCCACACCGGCGACCTGGGCCGCATCGATGACGACGGTTACCTGAGCGTGACCGGACGCCTCAAGTACCTCTTCAAGCTGAGCACCGGCAAGTACGTAATGCCGCAGCCGCTCACGGACCGGCTGGAGGCCAACGCGCTCATCGACACAGCCATCGTGGTCGGCTCCGGCCAGAAGTACTGCGCGGCGCTAGTGTTCCTGAGTAGCGACGCGCTCATGGAGCGTTACGGACGCGTCGACGCCAGCGTGCTGCAGGAGCCGGGCGTGGGCGCGGAGCTGCAGGACGCCATTATCGGCGCTAATCACGAGATGCCGCACTGGTCCACCATCAAGAAGGCCGCGGTGGTGACCGACGTGCTGACCATGGAGAGCGGCGAGGTGACGCCCAAGCTGAGCATCAAGCGCGAAGCCGTGCTGCAGCGCTACCAGCACGTGCTCGAGGCGCTGTACGCCGAGAAGGCGCCGCCGGCGGGGGCGCTGTTCGTTAGCGTGGATTGAGGGGTGGCCGAGTGCCGTGTTGTAATCTATTGCGGCTTATTGGGAATTTCTCGATTCAGTGCTATAAGCTAGAATAGATTGCAATAGTTCGGAACAAGCTCTCCGGGAATGGAGCCAAGCATTATGGATCCAATCGCGAACCCTTTCTCTCCAGGTGCCGGCGCCCCGCCCCCAGAACTTGTGGGTAGAGATGACGTCTTAGAGCAAGTACGAGTACTCCTAGGTAGGTTGGCGCTGGGACGACCCGAGAAGAGCTTAATACTCACCGGGCTTCGCGGTGTAGGAAAGACGGTTTTGCTCAATGAGGTTGAGCGTAGAGCAACTGTGGACGGTCATAGAACTTTGATCGTTGAAGCGCGCGAAGGGCAACACATAGGTGAACTGATTGCGCCTAACCTACGGCAGCTTCTCTACGACCTGGACCGCATCAAAGGAGCGGGGAACAAGGCCCGCCGGGCGCTGGCAGTTTTACGTAGCTTCATCGGTGGAATAAAGGTGAAAGTGGGGGAACTGGATTTCGGTCTCGACATCGAACCTGAGAAAGGCTCGGCCGATAGCGGAGACCTCCATACCGACTTAACCAACCTGTTCGTGGCGGTCGCCGAAGCTGCCCAGGAGCGCGATAAGGTCATTGTTCTGTTGATAGACGAGATCCAGTACATCGACGAAGAGGCGTTCTCTGCGCTGATTAGGGCGATGCACCGGATTCAACAGCGGCTTCTACCCCTTGCTCTAGTTGCGGCAGGCTTGCCCATTGTTCCTGGCTTGGCGGGCGATTCCAAGTCATACGCAGAACGCCTTTTCAGTTTCCCAAGTATCGGTCCATTGACTCGAGAAGAGTCGCATCTCGCACTGCAGGAACCTACGCGAGAGGTGGGAGTTGAGTTCGAAACTGAAGCGGCGAATGCGGTGTTTGAGTACACAGAAGGCTATCCCTACTTCCTTCAGGAGTGGGGGTATCAGGCCTGGAACACAGCCGAGTCGAGCCCGATAACTGTAGAGACCGTCCGCGGCACCACCGCTACGGTGATACCTCGACTAGACAAGAACTTCTTCCGGGTGCGATTCGACCGTCTAACTCCGGCAGAAAAGCGGACGCTTCGTGCCATGGCTGAATTGGGCGCCGGACCTTACCGTGTGGGAGACATAGCTTCCAAGCTGGGATATAAGTCCACTTCGAGCCTTAGCCCCGTCCGGATGTCCCTTATCAAGAAGGGCATGATTTATAGCCCCGCGCACGGAAATGTAGCTTTCACGGTGCCACTGTTCGATCAGTTCATGAAGCGTGCGATTCCCGATTTCCAGTAGCTGTGTGGCTAACCCCTCTCGTTCAGCATCAGTGGCGATCCGTACAGATCCGGCCGGCGGTCGCGGAAGAAGCTCCAGTCGGCGCGGCGCGTGTCCCGCGGTCGCCTTGCGGTTCTCGACCGCTGCTACGCGCTGGTCGCAGGGTTCGTCGCGAACGCCAGTACGTGCCCGTCGGGGTCGAGCGAGTAGCCGACGTCGTGACCCCAGCCGCGCAGGCTGACGGGGGAGAGTTCTAACGCCCCGGCGCGGAGCGCGCGGTCATGGCTCGCTACTGCGTCGGCCACCACCAGGTAGACCTCGCAGCGCGGGGTTCCCGCTCCGGCCGCTGGGTCTGGTAGCGCGTCGCCCAGTAGGCGCTTGATCCCCGCCTCGGGCATCAGCCCGAGCACCGCGCCTTCGCCGACGAGGAACTCGGTCATGCCCGGCACGTTCAGCCGCGGCGGGGTTCCCAGCACGGCCTCGTAGAAGGCGGCGCTTTCCGCTTGGTCGCGCACGTAGAGGATGAAGTGAACCATGCGGAGCGGGGCGCCTGTGAGCGCCTACCCCTGACCGTCGAGCGTCAGCAGCGGCCCGTAAAGGTCGGGCCTGCGGTCGCGGAAGAAGCCCCAGCCCGCGCGAGCGTTCTGCGCCTCGCTGAAGTCGAGATCGGCGTAGATAACCGTTTCGGACTCGGCGTCGGCCTCCGCCAGGTAGTCGCCGGAGTAGTCGGCGATGAACGAGTGGCCGTAGAAGCGCGCTGGCCCCTCCTGCCCCACCCGGTTGGCGGCGGCCACGTACATGACGTTCGACACGGCGTGGCCGATCATGGCGCGGCGCCACATGCGCGTGGTCTCTAGCGCGCCGGCCTCAACGGGTTCGCTGCCTATGGCAGTTGGGTAGAGGAGCAGGTCCGCGCCCTTCAGAGCCATGATGCGCGCGGCTTCCGGGAACCACTGGTCCCAGCAGATGCCTACGCCGATGTTGCCGTAGCGGGTGCGCCACGTCTTGAAGCCGTCGTCGCCGGGATTGAAGTAGTACTTCTCCTCGTAGCCGGGGCCGTCGGGGATGTGGCTCTTGCGGTAGGTGCCCAGCACCGTGCCGTCGGCGTCGATCATGGCGAGGCTGTTGAAGTACGCCTGCCCCGCGTGCTCGAAGAACGACACGGGCAGCACCACGCCCAGTTCAGCGGCCAGCTTGGCGAAGCGCTCTAGGAACGGGTGGCCCTCCACCGGGTGCGCCAGCGCGAACAGCTCCTCGCGCTCGAGTTGCGGGAAGTAGAGGTTCTCGAACAGCTCCTGCAGGAGCACGATGTTGGCGCCGCCCGCAGCGGCCTCGCGCACCAGGCGCTCGGCCTTGGCGAGGTTCTCCGCGAGGACGTTAGTGCAGCTCATCTGCGTGACGGCCAGGCGCGCCTTGCGCTCGGGGCGCTGCGGCAGCGGGGGCTTGTGGTTCAGGTTCACTCGCGGTCCTCCGTCGCTTGAGTCGCGGGCCAGTCCGCCGGCACGAGCGGGCCGGCGGGGCGCTGCTGCGTGACGCAGTGGAAGGCGCCCCCGCCCGTTATGAGGTTCTCGGCGGGCAGGCCTATGACCTGGCGGCCGGGGAAGAGGGGCCGCAGGATGTTCAGCGCCCGCTCGTCGTTCACGTCGTTGTAGGTGGGCACCACCACGAAGCCGTTGCCCACGTAGAAGTTGGCGTAGGTGGGCGGCACGCGTTCGCCCTCGAGTTCGATGCGCTTGGCGGGGAGCGGCAGCTCGATCACGCGGTAGGGCGAGCCGTCCGGTTTGCGTAGGTCTTCGAGGAGCTGGAGGTTGTGAGCCATGGTGGCGTGGTTGGGGTCGGCCTCGTCCTCCTCCACAGCGCAGACGATGGTGTCGTCGTCCGTGAAGCGCACGATGGTGTCGATATGGCCGTCGGTGTGGTCGCCCTCTAAACCTTCTGGCAGCCACACCACTTGCGTGACGCCCAGGTTGTCGCGTAGGTACGCCTCTAGCTCAGCGGGGGTCAACTCCGGGTTGCGGTTAGGTTCCAGCAGGCACGAGCGGGTGGTGAGGCACACGCCGCGGCCGTTTATCTCGAGCGCGCCGCCCTCCATGACGATGGGCATGCCGAAGCGCTTCATGCCCAGGTGGTCGGTCAGCGCGGCTGCGGCGCGGTCGTCATCGTCCCAAGGGGCGTACTTGCGTCCCCAAGCGTTGAAGCGCCAGTCGGTGGCAGCCACCTGGCCTTCTTGCTGACTATCTGGCGCACCGACCACGAAGAGCGGCCCGTTGTCGCGGAACCAGACGTCGTTGAGGGGCACGCTGAAGTACTCGACGTTGCCGGCCACCTCCGCAGCGCGGGCTGGGTAGAGGCGCTCTGCCGCCGCAGCGATACGCGTCCTGGCGTCGGTTTCGGTCTCTTCGTCGCGCACGTTGAGGACCACGGGCTCGAAGCTGGCGATGGTGGCTACCAGGGCGGCGAACTCCTCACGTACGCCCTCCAGGTAGCCGACCCACAGTTCGTCGTCGAAAGGCCAGCCCATGTGGGTGGCGGCGTGCGGCGCCCATTCGGGCGGCAT
>JBAYRM010000054.1:0-11057 GCA_041676665.1 Trueperaceae bacterium | reverse complement strand
CGGCCATCCCCAAGTCGGCGGCCGACTGACATGAGCTCGACCGGCAGCAGCGACGACCGGCCACTGCGGCGCACCGCCATGCGCGTGGTGCCCATCGTGGCGGTACTCGCCGGGGCGGTGGTGCTCATGAACCCGGTCGCTCTGTGGCTGGGCCTGCCGCTCGCGCGCCTGCGCATGGAGAACCTGGCCAACTGGCTCGTTAACACCACGGCCGCGCACCCGTTGCGGGAGGCCCCGGCCGCCGGCACCACCGGCGCGCCGGCTGGCGCCCGCCTCACGTTCGGCGCGTTCGAGGAGCTGGTCGCCACCGAAGACGCGGCGCCGGTCCGCGACGTCGAGCGCCTGGTGCTCGTGCGCGGCGGTGAGCCCGTGGCGGCCACGTTCACGCTGGACGGCGAGGGGCTCGTGCTGCAATCGGCGGTCGAGGGCCCGCTGCTCCAGTGGGGCGACCTGCTAGAGGGCCCGCTTGACGCCGGTCACGTGTTCCGCTTCAGCGACCCGGCGGCGTTAGGCAGCGCGCTCTTCCTTAACGGCAGCCTGTTGGAGGCTGGCGCGGTCGACTCGGTGGAGCGCGCCGACGGCGTCAACCGCGAGTTCACGTTCTCGCACGGCGCCGGTCCGGTCATTGTGGCCGGCGAGCTACTGGTGGAAGGGGTGGGCTTCGAGGTCGACGGCAACAGGGTCGTGCTGGGGCGCGCACCGCCCTTCAACGCGCCCGTGCGCCGCATCAGCCGCGATTACGCCGTGCTGGACGCCGCCGCTGGCACCATCGCGCTGGCGCAGCCCAGCGCGCAGGCGCCGCAGGCCGCCAGCGCGGTGCTGGCGCTGGCCGAGCTGCTACTAGGCGGCGTGAACGGCAGCAACCGCACGTTCCAACTGCAGCACACCCCGCTGGTGGAGAACGACCCGGCGCGGCGGCTCGTGCTCAACGGGCAGGAGCTCTCCGCCACCGCCGAGCGCCCGCAGGAACGGGTCGACGGCGAGCGCGCCAGCTTCACGTTCGCCGGCACGCGCGGGGTGGTGACCGTTAACGGCGCGGAGCTGACCGAGGGGCGCGACTACAGCCGCGCGGGCAACGTGGTGACGTTCGTGCGGCCGCCTGCCCGCAACGCGCAGCTGCGCCAGTACCAGGACTACCTGGTGAGCGACCCGGCCAGCGGCACCGTTACCCTGGCCGTGGCGCCGGTGCCGGGCGACAAGCTGTGGGCCGCCTCGTACACGTACTACGACCGCCCGGAGTGCGGCGCAACGCCGCTCGAGTGCTTCTTCACCATGCCGCAACACCCCATGCCGTTCCCGCACTGGATAGCTCAGCGCATCGGGCCGTTCCTCACCGCGTACCCGTTCGCCGACTCGCGCAACGTCGTGAGAGCCACCATCTACACCGCCGCCGGCACCCTGCTCGCGCTGCTGTTGGGCGGCCTGGTGGGCGTGCTGCTGGCGGTGGTGTTCGTAGCCGTGCGGCCAGCCGAACGCGCCCTGCTGCCCTGGGTCATCGCCTCGCAGACTGTGCCTATAATCGCGCTGGTGCCGGTGCTGCTGCTGTTGCTCGGCAACGTGGGCGTGACCGTACAGACCAGCCTGGTGCCGGCCACCCTGATCGGGGCGTACATCGCCTTCTTCCCCGTGGCGGTGGGCACCGTCACGGGCCTGCGCTCCGTCGATCCGCTGGCGCTGGACCTCATGAAGAGCTACGCCGCCTCACCCTTGGAGGTGTTCTGGAAGGTGCGCTTCCCGGCGGCCGTGCCGTTCTTCTTCACCAGCCTCAAGCTCGGCACCGCCGCCGCACTGGTAGGCGCCCTGGTGGCCGAGACCGAATCCAACAACCGTTACGGCCTCGGCTACGCCATCGTGGGCCAGGTCCAGGCCGGCAACGTGTCCGACGTGTGGATCTTGCTCATCATCTCGGCGCTGCTCGGCATCGGCCTGGTGGCGCTGGTGGGCGTGGCGCAGCGCGTGCTGGCGCCCTGGGAGTTCAGATGATCGGCTCTCGCAGCGCCACTACGGCCGGCACCTGGCGGCTCAGGCCCTACCTACCCGCGGTGGCGTTTGGCCTTCTGGCGCTGGTCGGGCTGTTCGGGCCGTTCGGTGCGGCTGGCCAGCCGCCCGCCTTCGGGCTGCCGCTCATGGGCGCGCTGCTCGGGCTGGCGCTCCTGCCGCTGCTGCACGGCGGGCCGTGGCTGGTGCCGCTAGCTACCCCGTTCGCGCTTGGCGCCGCGCTGCTGGCGATTCTCGCGCAGCGCGCCCTGCCGGTCAGCGCCGGCTGGGGTTACTGGGCGGTGCTGGGCGGCTCGCTCATGGTGGCCGCGCTGGCCACCGGCCGCGTGACGGTAATTGAGCTGTTCGGCGAGGACCCACCCTGGAAACGGCGCGTGCAGAGCGTGCTGCCGGCCGCCACCGTGGCGTTCCTGCTGCTGCTGGCGTGGGAGGGGCTGGTGGTCGGCAGCCGCGTGCCCAAGGGCATCTTCCCGCGCGTGTCCGACATCGGCGCCACGCTGGTGTCGTCGTGGTCGGTGCTCATGGCCGACGCTTACCTGACCTTCGTTCGCGAGGTGGCGTTCGGTGCCGCCGTGGGACTGACCTTCGGCTTCCTGGTGGGCGCCGCCATCGCCTTCAGCCCGTTCCTGCAGCGCGGCTTCCTGCCGCTGGCCACCGCCTTCGGCGCCGTGCCCATCGTGGGCCTGGCGCCCGTGCTCGGACGCGCTCTGGGGGTGGACTGGGAGTCCAAGGCCGCCGTGGTGGTCATCGTGACGTTCTTCCCGGTCGTGCTCAACACGGTGCAGGGCCTCACGAAGGTCGATCCCTTGAAGCTCGAACTGCTGCGCTCGTACGCGGCTAAGCCGCTCAAGGTGTTCATGGCGCTCAGGCTGCCGAACGCGCTGCCTTACCTGTTCACCGCCCTCAAGGTGGCGCTGGTGGTGGGTGTCATCAGCGTCATCGTGGCCGAGTTCCTGATCCCCGGGCCGCCCAACGGCCTCGGTCAGCGCATCAGCCTCTCCGCTCACCGCGGCGCTTTCGACGTGGTGTTCGCCGCCATCCTCGTGAGCAGCGTCATCTCGATGGCGCTGTACGCCGCCATCTCGCTACTGGAACGCCTGCTAACCGGCTGGCATCCGTCTAACAGGGGGTCGTGACATGTAGCCGCCAGCACCTGTCCGTGCGCCGTAGATTGTGAAACAACATCGCGTAATTGGAGGTAAGCCGTGAAAAGACGAGCACTACTCGTACTCTCGCTACTCGTGTTCCTGCCGGTCGGGATGGCTCAGGAGCTCATCCCCATCAACTTCCAGTCGAAGTGGTTCCCGCAGGCTCAGTTCGCCGGTTACTTCGTAGCGCAGGACAAGGGCTTCTACGCCGAGGAGGGCCTGGTCGTTACCGTGCTGGACGGCGGTAACGTCAACCCGACCGTGGCCGTGGCGTCCGGCAACGCCGACTTCGGCACCGACTGGGTGGCTAACATCCTCACCCAGCGCGACCAGGGCCTCGAGGTCGTGAACATCGCGCAGATCTACCAGGCCTCCGGCTACCGCCTGGTCGCCCTCAAGACCTCGGGCATCGAGGAGATGGCCGACATGGCCGGCCGCAAGGTCGGCGTGTGGGCGTTCGGTAACGAGTTCGCCGCGGAGGCCGTGTTCGCCGCCGCCGGCCTGACCTCCAACCTGGACCCCACCGAGACCAACGCGGACGTTGACGCCGTGGTGTACGCCTTCGACCCCTCGCTGGTGTTCCCCAACGAGGTCGACGTGGCCAGCGCCATGACCTACAACGAGCTCGACCAGATCATCGGCCTCGGCTACGAGCTCGACGTTCTGAACGTGCTGGACCCCGCCAGCATCGGCGCCGACCTGCTGGAAGACTCGATTTTCGCCACGCCCGCCACCCTGGCCTCCACCAACTTCAAGGGCTCGGGCCTCAGCGGCGCCGAGGTGGCTCAGCGCTTCCTGCGCGCCACCATCCGCGGCTGGGAGTACGCCGTCGCCAACCAGGAAGAAGCCGTGGAGATAGTCCTGGCGCACTGCGGCGACACCTGCGCGGGCTCGGGCAGCCGCCAGAGCCCCCTCATCCACCAGACCTGGCAGATGGCCGAAGTGGCCAAGCTGGTCATGCCCACCGCCGACACTCAGGTGGGTGCACTCGACCAGGATGCGTTCGAGCGCTCCGTTAACCTGCTCGTCGAAGTGGGCCTCATCCAGAACGCCTACACCTGGGAGCAAGCCGTAGACACCAGCGTCTACGACGCCATCAAGTAACCAGGCCCCGCGCCACTTGAGGGCGCTGGCAATGAACTAAACCGAGGACCCGGCGCCGCGAAAGCGCCGGGTCCTCCCCGTTTACAGGCACCGCCCGCGCCGGTGTACACGGCCGTGCGGCACGTACATCTGTTGGCGTACCGGCTGCACTACTCTCTGATAACTAGGTCGTAACAACGTGCGTTCGTCCTTACCTGATTCGGCCGGAAAGGAGCGATATGCCTATCGTAATGTTCGTTATCGGGATCGCCATGATCCTTGGCGGCGTGGGGATGGTCTACTATTTCTTCCTGCACCCGGGCCAACGGGTTCCCGGCGCCACCGCCTTCGAGTCTGCCGACTTCCCCAACATCGCCGCACTGATCGAGGGTTTCGCGTTGTTCGCGTTCGGCGCGTTCCTCTTCGCCCTGGGTCTGGGATGGATGCTGGCAGGCACGGCCTCCTGACGTGTTCCAAGGCTAACCGGCCCGCGGGCGTGGGCGGCTAGACTGGGGCATGTCGGACGTGACCCCTAAGCAGAAGCCAGGCACGCTGGCCAGCGCCAGGCGCAGGCCCTGGACCACGCTGATCGCTCTCGTGGTGGCGGGCGTGGCCGTGGGTTGGCTCGCCTGGTCGTTGTTCACCCCGAGCGCCACCTACGAGCGCACGCTGCCGGACCTCAGCTTCGAGCGCCTCGAGGGCGGCCAGTTGCAGTTGACCTCGCTCACGGGCGAGCCGGTGGTCATCAACCTGTGGGCCACCTGGTGCCTGCCGTGCCTGCGCGAGCTGCCGATGATGGCCAACATGGTCAGGCGCGAGCCGGGCGTGCGCTTCGTGTTCGCCAACCAGGGCGAGCAGCGCGCGGTGGTCGAGTCGTACCTGGCCGAGCATTCCGAGATGGCGCTGCAGGGCGTGGTGCTCGATCAGGCGCAGTCGCTGAACGTCGAGTTCCAGACTCACGGCCTGCCGATAACGCTCTTCTTCGACGACCGCGGCAACCACGTGCATAGTCACATCGGCGAACTCACCGAGGTCGAACTGTTCAACTACGTCATCGACCTCAAGGCCGGTAACCTCAACCCGATCTGAGCGCGGCGGCGTAAGCGGCTCACCTGGCCAATAACAGGCGCGCGGCCCCGTACTTCACGGGGCCGCGCGCTTACGTTAAGGAACACTCAGAAGTTCTTGAGCCTGAACGAGCGCCCCGCCAGCAGGGTCGGCACCAGCACCCACACGGCCAGCACGGTCACGCTCACGGCCACGCCCAGGCCGGAGCCGAGGAAGGTGCGGAACAGTGCGCCCGTGTAGCCCATGAGGGCCGCCGCGTCGAGCTGCATGAGCACCAGGATGCGAGAGAGGTCCACCGGGTTGAGGAGGCTGAAGCCGATGACGGCGCGTTCGATTGGGTAGGCCTGCGCCAGCATGATGAAGAACAGCACCAGGCCGTCGTAAACCACCGTTAGTAGGAGCCAGACGCCCAGCGCCAGACCCAGCGCGCGGGCGCGCTCCTCGTTGGCTATGCCGAGCCAGAACGCCAGGGCGGTGAACACCAGGGAGATGAGCGCGCCGGACACCAGCAGGCTCACGACCATGCTCACGCTCACGGGGCTGCTGAACGCGTAAACGAGGAACGGCACGCCGGTGCCCACCACGAACGCGCCCGCCAGCGGCAGGGCCACGCCCGCGTACTGGCCGATGAACACGCTGGGGCGCGACACTGGCTGGGTGAGGATTAGCTGCACGAAGTCGCGCGTGTAGTAGTAGTAGTTCATGCCCAGCATGAGCGCCACAAGCGGCACCACCAGCAGCACCAGGTTGAGCGAGCTGAGGGCCGCCTGCGAGGGCTCGTCGCCGAAGTAGAGGAGGCCGGTCGTGGCCGCAGCGAAGAAGAGGGTGTACACGATCAGCCAGCGGCTGCGCAGCAGATCGAAGAAGGCGTACTTCATGACCTTGAGGGTGGTGTTCACGAGTCGTCTCCTGCGTTCTCGAACTCGATCTCGGTGCTGTCCGCGGCCTCCATGAGCTCGATGATGGCGGGATCCTCGGGACCCACGTAACCCTTGGGCAGCTCGACCTCGCCCTTCATGAGGCGGGCTATGGCGCGCTCCAGGCGCGTCTCGCCGGTGACCTCGCGGATGGCGTTGAGGCTGCCGCGGTAGCGGATGGTGCCCTCCAGCAGGAAGAGGACCTCGTCGGTCAGTTCCTCCAGCTCGCTCATGACGTGCGAGGTGAGGATGATGGTGGCGCCGTTAGCGCGCTCCGTGAGGATGCGGTCCTTGAGGCGGCTGCTGGCGACCGGGTCGAGGCCCGCGCTGGGCTCGTCGAGCAGCAGGACCTGGGGCGAGAAGAGGAAGGTCAGCACCGCGCTGGCCTTCTGCTTGGTGCCGCCCGACAGCGTCCGGAGCGGCTTGTTCAGGTGCTCGCGCAGCTCGAAGTAGTCGATGAGCTCCTCGAGCTTCTCCGTGGGGCGCTGGCCGCGCAGGTCCTGCACCAGGTCGAACAGCTCGGTGACCTTGAGGTTATCGGGGAAGCGCGGCTCCTGCGGCATGTAGCCCACGTGGCGCCTTGAGGCGGGGTTGTTGGCGGCCGGATCGCCGGCGATGGTGACTGAGCCCGCGTCCGGCAAGACCAGACCCAGGATCGACTTCATTAGGGTGGTCTTGCCCGAGGCGTTCGGACCCACCACGGCGGTTACGCGGCCCGGGCTGAAGGTGGCGCTGACTTCACGCAGCACCTCCAGGCGCCCGAAGCGCTTGCTTAGTCGCTCAACGACGACCATCTGATCCTCCCCATGAGTGGGCGATCGTCTTCGATCGCCTTGGGCGTTATGACCGGCAGTAGCCGTTCTGCGTACTCCATGGCCTGCGACAGCGGGCTGCGCAAGAGCACCATGGCCTGCGGGTACCACTGAACCGTCATCGAGAAGAGCCGCACTGGGCGGAAGGGCACGTCGCCGATGCCGTCGCGGTCTAAGTCGTAGCCTTCGTAGGCGTCCCAGTAGTTCTCGACGAACGAGTTGTAAGAGCGGTCCGAGTTGGTGACCACGTCGAACGTGTTGCCGATGAAGTTGTTGTGCGTGACCAGGACGCCCATGGAGTTCGAGAGGATACGCATGGCGTAACCGTTGTTCATGAAGTCGTTGCGCTCGACGTCGGTGCGGTTGGCGCCGTCCACGTAAAGGGCGGCGGAGTTGCCGCTGAAGGTGTTGCCGAGGATCTGCGAGTCGCTCAGGTCCTTGAGCAAGAGGCCGTAGGCGGCGGCGCCCCAGTTGTCCTCGAAGTTGTTGCTGTACATGTCGATGTTGCGCGAGTACATGACCGCCGTGCCCGCGCCGTTGTTGCGGAAGGTGTTGCGCTCGAAGCGCGTGTCGTTGGTGAACATGTAGTGGAGGCCGTAGCGCAGGTTGGTTTCGCTGACGTTGTCCTCCACCACGCCGTTGCGCACGAACTCTAGGTAGATACCGTCGCGGTGGCCCGTGACGTAGTTGCCGATGATGGTCGGGTGGTACGCGCTCCAGGCGTGGATGGCGTTGCCCGTGTAGGCCTCGAGTACGCCTTCGCTGCGCACCTCGTTGCCCTTCACGGTGCAGGCTACGGATTTCTCAAGATAGATGCCGAAGAAGGAGTTGAGGACGCGGTTGTTCTCGATGGTGCAGCCGCCGAACTCGCCCACGCGCAGGGCGGCGACGTCCTCGATGTGGCTGAAGCCCGAGTTCTGCAGCACGAAGCCGCGCACGGTCACGTGGTCGGCGCCCACGTACACCACGCCGCCCTCGTTCTGGGCGTCGAGGATCGGCCAGTCGACGCCTTCCAGCGTGAGCGGCTTGCCGATCCTGATGGTTGGTTCCATGTAATGCCCGCCCTGCACCAGCACGGTGTCGCCTTCGCCGGCGGCGTCGACCGCGGCGGTGACCGAGTCGAACTGGCAGCCGCTGTGGCACACCTCGAGGGTTACGGGCGCGCGTTCGGGCTCAGCCGGCGCGGGCGCCTGGGCCAGCGCTGGGGCGAGTAGCAGGGCGGCGGCTAGCGCCAGCCCCACCGGGCGCAGGGTGAAGGCGGTCAAGCAGCTCGGTGCTCGCGCGCTCATCAGTGCCCCGCGTCTCCGTGACCGTCGTGGTGATCCTCGCCGCTTTGGGCGCCGCCTTGCAGGTTTTCGAACATGTGCTCGTGCGAGTGGTTGCTGGACCAGCCCGCGTCGCGCAGCACGCCGGGCAGGTCGGCGTAGCGCCGCTCGAGGCCGTTGGCGGAGACCTTGGCGTCTTCCAGGTCCTGCAGTGACGAGAAGGCGGCCAAGTTGGCGCCCATGGGGCTGCGGATGTTGACGCTCTGCAGGTAGCGCGCCTCTTCGGCCTTGATCCACTTGCCGGGCTCGTTGTAGTCGCTCACCCAGGCCGAGTGGATCTGGTCGGCGGGCAGGCTGCCCTCGGCGAGGAACTCGACCATGCACTCGATCGAGTCGAACTTGTAGGCCTTGCCCTTGGTGGTGACCACCTGGGTAACGAAGCGGTCGTCGGTGATGAACATCTGGCAGTGCTCGCACACGTCCTGACCGATGACGACGGTGGCTGGCTGGGGGCTGCCGCAGGCCGAGAGCACGAGGCTCAAGAGCAGTGCGGCGGCCACCGCGGTGTGCGCTGGCGTGCGCACGCGGTTCCTGCGCACGCTGAAGAAATGGATGATGTAGGCGATGATGCCCAGCGCGAAGCCGCCAGCTAGCGCCACCGCACCCCAGCCGGGGACGGCGGTGATGAAGAAGTTCATGAACTGGCTGGTGCCCAGCATGGGCGGGGTGTAACCCTCGATCTGGATGGCCGCGCGCGGGTCAACGGTGTGCCCGAAGCGCCAGAGCCAGAGGAAGAAGTCCGTGAAGCCGGCGATGGCGAAGGCGCCGTAGAAGATAAGCCAGGCCTGGAAGGCGCGGACGCGGCCAATAGCCGCTGCCGCCAGCCCGCCCAGGGTCACGAGGCTGATCACGATAGGTAGTACTTTGAGCTCCCAGAAGTCGGCGGGGTTGAGCTCCATGAAGCCGACGTAGTGGTTGAGCCCGTTGATAAGGTCGACGCGGCCCCCAAGTTGGTAGCTCCAGATCTCCATCTCGAGGCCCTCGGGGTACTGCGGGGCGTCGAAGAGGTAGTGCCAGAGCGGGAACATGAAGGTCAGCAGCGGCAGCAGCGCGGCCACTACGATCAGCAGTCGAACCGGCCATGAGACTTTCTTGGTGCGTGCGGCCATCTTGGCGTCCTTTCGGCGGGGGTGGGGTGGCAGGCGGTCCTGCTCGGAGGCCTGGCTGCCACCCCGTCTTCTGAGTTCTTGTGGGCGCCCGCTTGGCGGTTGCGCCGCGCCGGGCGCCCGGTTGCCGTCTTGATGGCCAGGATGGAGAGCTCACCTAACGGCCAGGGGTGATGCGCTTAAGAGTTACTCCCCGAGACTCCAGGCCAGCGCGATGTCGGAGTCTGCTGGCGATACGCGGACGTAACCCTGCATCTCCTGGTGGAGCGCGGAGCAGAAGTCGGTGCAGTAGAAGGGGAAGACGCCTTCCTGGCTGGGGACCCACTTCACGGTGCTGGTCTGCCCAGGCTTGATGAGGATGTTGGCGGCTTCCATGCCGGTCACGGCGAAGCCGTGCGGAACGTCCCAGTCCTGCTCGAGGTTGGTGATGTGCCAGTAGACGGTGTCGCCGAGCTTGACGCCTTCGATGACGTCAGGCGCGAAGTGCGAGCGGATGGCGGTCATGTAGATGTGCACGTCGCTGCCGTCGCGCTCTACGCGCACGTCGGCTTCGCTCTTCACCACGTACTCGTGCTGGTTGTCGGCCAGGCTGTAGATCATCTGGCTGTTAGGCGCGAGCAGGTCCGCGGGTACGGCCTGGGCGTAGTGAGGCTCACCCAGGGTGGGGAAGTCGAGCAGCATCTGCATGGTGTTGCCACTGATGTCGATGAGCTGGGCGGAGTGCGCCAGTTCCGGGCCGGTGGGCAGGTAACGGTCCTTGGTGATCTTGTTCATGGCGAGGACGTAGGTGTCCCACGGCTGCATGCTGTCGCCGCCAGGGATCATGAGGTGGCCGACCGAGTAGTAAACGGGGATGCGGTCGGTGACCTCGAAGGTCTTGAGGTCCCACTTGATGATCTCGGAGGTGAGGAAGCAGCTGGTGTAGACGTTGCCCTTGCTGTCGAACTCGTTGTGTAGCGGCCCGAGGCAGGCGCGCTCGACCTGTCCGGCGACGGTGGTGTCGAACGAGAGGATGGGGATGCCGTACGAGTATCCTTCGTAGTCCTCGTTGGCGATGGCCGTGAGCATGTTCTCGTAGCCGTGAACGGCGATGGTGGCGGAGAGCTTACCGCCCGGCACGATGTACTGGCCCGTGGGGTCCACGTCGACGCCGTGCGGCGACTTCGGGGTGGGCAGGTAGTACACGAGGCCTTCGCAGTTCTCGGGCAGGAGGACGGTGGTGCTTTCGCCCCACTCGGTGGTGGCCGTGTGGGTGGTCTCGTTCAGGCGGTTGATCGCGTAGCGCGCTTCCATCTGCTGGGCGGCGCCTTCGGCGATGCACTGCTCTGCGCGGCGCCAGTTGACGGCGGCCACGAAGTCCTTGTCGTGCTGCGAGGAGTTGACTTCCTTGAGCGTGTGGGCTTCCTCGGAGTTGTAGGAGCTGAAGAAGCACCAGTCGGCCGAGGGGCCCTTACCGCAGTGCGCCAGGTCGTAGTCGAAGCCCGGCATGAGGATCTGGAAGCCGATGTCCATGTGACCGGTGTCGGGTTCCATGGCAACGAACGTGAGCATGCCCTTGAAGTTGCCTTCGTACTCGGCGATGGGCATGTCGCGGTTGGGG
>JBAYRM010000053.1:0-11423 GCA_041676665.1 Trueperaceae bacterium | reverse complement strand
CGGTAGCGGTGCTCGAGGTGCTGGATGAGTTTCTCGAGCCTGATGCCGCGTGAGCCTTTCACCAGCACTGTGGCGCCGGCTGGGATGTCGGGCAGGAAGGCGGCGGCCGCTGCGGCGTCGTGCGCCCAGCGTGCTGCGGGGTTGGCGTCCAGCATGAGCGCGCTGGCCGGGCCCACGCCGACCACGAGGTCGAGGCCGAGAGTGGCGGCGCCCATGGCGCGGTGCTCCTCGGCTTCGCTGGCGCCTAGCTCGAGCATGTCGCCGAGGAAGGCCACCCTGGGTGCCGGTGCGTTGAAGAGAACCTCGAGGGCGGCGCGAAGGGACACTGGGTTGGAGTTGTAGCTGTCGTCGATGAGCGTCAGGTCGCCGACCTCGTGCCTTTGCAGGCGCGAGCCTTCGAGCTTGGCTGTCAGCATGCGCGTGAGCGCGGTGTCGAGAGGTACGCCTAGCTGGGTGGCCATGGTCAGGGCGAGCAGCGCGTTCTCGGCGGCCGAGCGGCCGGGCCAGGGCAGCTTGATGTGGCGTCCGAACGCTTCGAGGGCGCTGCCGGCCGAGCCGTTCAGGCTGACGTGGGCGGCGACGATGGTGGCGTCGGCGAGCAGCTCGGGCGATAGGTGCTCAGCGGCGCCAGTGCTCACGAGCTTGTGGCCCGTGACGGCTCTCAGGAGGGCGCCCTTCTCTCGCGCTACGCCCGCCACGTCACCCAGGCCAGCCAGGTGACTGGCGCCGATGCTGGTGATCATGCCGTGGTCGGGCTTGGTGAGGTCGGTGAGGTGCTGCATCTCGCCCGGGTGGTCGATGCCGAGTTCGAGCACCAGGGCGGGCCGCTCCGCGCCGGGGCCCGCGGCGACCTCTGCCAGGTGGGCGTGGACCAGTGTTTGGGCCAGTGCGTAAGGCGTGTTGAAGTTGCCGGGGGTGGAGCGCGCGTTCAGGGCGGCTGCCAGCATGCCTTTGGTGCTCGTCTTGCCGGCGGTGCCGGTGATGCCGATGACCGCGCCTTCGAGCCTGCTGCGCGCCAGGCGGCCGAGGCTCAGCAGGGCCTGACCCGCGTCGGGGACCAGCAGGGCGCGGGGGTGCGGCCTGTCTGACACCAGGTAGGCAGCGCCGCGCTCCAGCGCCTGCGCGGCGTAGTCGACGCCGTGACTGGTGGCGCCGGCGAACGCGAAGAATACGTCGCCTGCGGCTACGGCTGCGCTGTTGAACGCTACGCCTGTGCCGGTGGGGAAGTCGTCTGCGGGTACGGAGGCGCCGAGTAGCTCGGCGAGCGTGCCTGGTGACAGCAGCGTCACGAACCTATCCTCCACATGATGAACATCTTACACAACATGTGGTGTTTACGCATGCCTGTCCGGCTGGGCGGTTCAGCCGGTCGGAGCCCCCCACCTCAGCGCGGCTTCAGCGGCCCGAAGCCAGGGCGGGCGCCTGTGGCTGCTGACCCCAGTGCGCCACAACCTCACTGCCGATGGCGCGGAACACCGGCGCGGCCACGTAGGTCGACGTGCTGCCCGTCTCGGGCTTCATGAGCATCACCACCACGACCACCTCCGGAGACTCGGCCGGGAACATACCCGCGAAGGTCAGAGCGTAATCGTCTGCAGGATAGGTGCCCGTGGCGGCGTCGAACACGTCGGCCGTGCCGGTCTTGCCAGCCACGCTGACGCCCGGCACTATCGAGTTGCGCAGGCCGCTGTTCTCCATGACGTGGATCATCATGCTGCGGACGCCCTGAGCCACCTCGGGGGAGAGCACCCGGTGAGGCTCCGGCACCTGCTCGCCGTCCGTGAGGACCGGCGGAACGTAAACGCCGTCGTTAGCGAAGATGCTGTACGCGGCCGCCAGTTGTAGCGGCGTGAGCGACAGGTTCTGGCCCAGCGAGTTGGCGGCCTGGTCCTGCGGCACCCACTTGTGCCACGAGTTGAGGATCCCGCTGCGGGCGAAGGCGCTGCCGAGGTCAAGTTCGCGGCCGATGCCGAAGCGCCACAACCAGTCGTGTAACTGAGCGGGCTGGAAGCGCTGGCCCAGGTGGATCATGCCTGAGTTGCTGGAGTAAGCCAGCACGTCGGCCACGCTGAGAATCGGCTCGTGCCACGCCACGTCGCGGAACGTCTTGAGGCCCACGCGCAGCGTCATAGGCGACTCGATCATCTCGTTGGGGGAGAGCAGGCCCTCCTCGAGGAGGCCCGCGACCACCATGGGTTTGACCACGGAGCCAGGTTCATACACCTGTTGGAACGCGCGGTTGACCATCTGCGCGCGCGTGGCCACCTGCCACTCGTTCGGGTCGTAGGCCGGGTATGAAGCTGCGGCGAGGATACGGCCCGTGCCTACCTCCAGCACCACGGCGGCGCCGCTCTCGGCGGAGGTAGCGACGGCGGTGGTGGCCAGGTGCCGTTCGGCGGCGCTCTGAAGTACGGGATCCAGCGTGAGGTGCACGTCGTGGCCGGCTTGCAGCGTTGCGTCGAGGCGGTACTCCAGGCCCTCGAGTCCGTAGCTGCCGTCGGGCTGCACCGCGCCCGTGAAGCCAACCAGCGACGCCGCCAGGCTGCCCTGCGGGTAGTAGCGGTCGGTGCTGGCGCCCTCGGCCAGCACGGTGCCGTCGCTAGCGAGGATGCGGCCACGGGTCACTGCTTCGACGGGCGCGGCCGGCAGCGGGCTCACCACGGGCCGCTTGAGCGCGAAGCCTACGAGCGCGCCGAGCAGTGGCAGGGCGATGGCAGGGAGCAGCATCCAGCCGCGCCGGAAGCGCAGGGCCTGGGCGGGGCGGTGGTGGCGCCTGGTGGCGCTCTCGGCCTCGGCCACGGGCCGCGGCAGCGCGGGCTGCCGGGCGTAACTGCCGCTTCGCGGGTACGGGGGAGTGTTCAGCGCCATACGGTTCGTATCTCCAAGCTGGGTGTAGGAAGAGGTTCGAGGACGACGTTGTCAGGTGCTACCAGCACGGATTCGAGGGCTTCGGGCACGGGAACCATGCCGCTCACGGCCGCCCAGTTGGCCACGGCCGTGGGGCCGCTCACTAGCGCCGCGCGGCGCCGAGTATCGGCCACTTCCGAGAGGAGGCTCTCCTTCTGGTCCATGAGCTGCAGCTGCGAGCGGTAGAGCCGCTGGTTGGTGGCGCCAAGCAGCGCCAGCACGAGCAGCAAGATCAGGTAGGCGGGCACCGCCAGGCGCAGCACGCCCGGCAGGGTGGAGGTCTTGGCCAGGCTCACGCCGCGCTCCTCTCACCCACGCGTAGCTTGGCGCTGCGCGACCTGGGGTTGAAGGCGGTCTCGCTTTCGGTGGCCTCCTGCGGTTTCTTGGTAACGGGCACGAGGCGCGGCGATTCGCGCAGGTACTGCTTCACGATGCGGTCTTCCAGCGAGTGGTAGCTGAGCACAACCAGGCGGCCGCCGGGTTGCAGCAGCCTGGCGGCCGCCTCCAGCCCTTCCTGCAGGGCACCCAGCTCGTCGTTCACGTGTATGCGCAGGGCCTGGAAGGTGCGCCTGGCGGGATGCTCGCGGCGGGGTCCGCCGGGGTAGGCGCTGGCCACCACTTCGGCCAGGCGGCCCGTGGTGAGGATGGGGGCCTTGCTGCGCGCCTCCACGATGTTGCGCGCCACGCGGCGGCTATGCCGCTCCTCGCCGTAGCGGTAGATGAGCGCCGCCAGCTCCTCGACGCTGTACTCGTTAACAACGTCGGCTGCGGACTCCTCCTGTTGACCCATGCGCATGTCGAGCGGGCCGTCGTGGCGGAACGCGAAGCCGCGGTCGCCCTCGTCGAGCTGCATGCTGGAGACACCCAGGTCGAGCAGCACGCCGCGGGCCGCGGTCACGCCAGCGGCGGCGGCCAGGCTCTCCATCTCGCGGAAGTTGCCTTGGGCGAAGCGGAACTCGCCCTGTAGGCCGTCGGCCTTCAGGCGCGCCGCGTAGCGCTGTGCGCCCGGGTCCTGATCTATGGCCAGCACGTTGGCGCCGGCTTCCAGCAGCAGGCGGGTGTGCCCGCCGGCACCGAAGGTGCCGTCCACGATCCAGGCGCCCGGCACCACGTCGAGCGCCTCCAGGATCTCGGCGGGCATGACGGGCAGGTGCGGCGCCTCGGTCATCCGACGAGCTCCTTGAGCAGTTCGGGTGCGGGCGGTTGCTCCTGCACGGCGTCGAGGCTCTCGAGCCACAGTTGCTCGTTCCAGATCTCGAGGCGGTTAGGGGCGCCCACCACCACAACGTTGCCGTCGATCTTGGCGAACGTGCGCAGCAGCGGCGGCAGCATGATGCGGCCGGCCGAGTCGAGCTTGGCCTTGGCGGCGCCCGAGTAGAAGAAGCGCACGAACTTGCGCGAGTCGACGTCGGTGAGGGGCAGCTCGGTGAGGTGGCGCTCGATCCGGTCCCACGAGGTGAGCGGGAAGACGAACAGGCAGGTATCCAGACCGCGCGTTACGACCATGCCGCCTTCCACGAACTCTCGGAAGGTGGGCGGGACTATCATTCGTCCCTTGTCGTCGACGCTGTACTGGTACTCACCGAACGGCATCGTCAGCCAGGCTCCTGTGGTTAGGGAGGGTACGGGCGCCGTGCGGAACACGTGGTTTGTAGCGTGCTGAACGCAATCCGGCGCCTCCCTTGGGCGGAATGCGCAACTCTACCACAAATCCCCACGATTTCCCACATCTATTCTCATTTTTGGTTGAGAAGTAGTATTCCTCCCACTCTCACCCTCGCGCGCCGGTCGGCGAGTGAGTTCCGCCCCACCGAAGCGCCCATAGATACAGAGAAGCGGCCCCCTGTGAGGGGGCCGCGAGCAGGTGGGCTGATAAGCCGGGTTCTGTCGGCGCGGGGCTTACGCCCCACGCGTCTGATCATCTGTCTGCGAAGCGCGTCGCCGCGCTCCTGAAGCGGTCAACCCGGAGATGTTGGCGAGCCGGGCAGGCTCTCTCTCCCTATCGGACCTTGCACCGGGTGGGGTTTACCTAGCTGCCCCTGTTACCAGGGGCACTGGTGCGCTCTTACCGCACCCTTTCACCCTTACGACCACCTGTTCGCGGAAGCGAACACGCGTTCGCGGTCTACTCTCTGTTGCACTTGCCGTCGCCTTACACGCCCAGCCGTTAGCTGGCACCCTGCCCTACGGTGCCCGGACTTTCCTCGCCACGCGTGTACGCCAGCCCTTGCAGGGCGGGGGTTTAGGCCCCGCCGCGGGCGCCGGCGCCGTGCGCGTGGCGCGACCAGATCGCCCACACTGCGACTGAAAATAGTAGCACGCGCACCTTAGGTAGGTGCGCGTGCAGGGTACTTGCCTAGCTGTTGGCCCGTGGGGCCAGCGAAGCGCTACTGCAGCTGGCGGTAGTCGGTGACTTCGATCTCACCGGCTACGATCTGGCCGCGGATGGCTTCGACGTCGGCGAGCAGGTCGGCCGGGATGAGGGCCTCGTTGTACTCGTCGAGAGCGAAGTCAACACCGTTCTCGGCGAGGCCGAGGTTGAGGATGCCGCCTTCGAACGTGCCGTTGACGACGTCCATGACGGCGTCGTAGGCGGCCACGCCGATGCCCTTGAGCATGCTGGTGAGGCCGAAGTTGAGTGTGGTGGGGTCACCGTCGGTGTCGCCCATGAAGTTCTGGTTGCTGTCGACGCCGATGAAGAAGATCGGGTGCGCACCCTGGCCGCAGGCGGCGTCGTAGCCGGCCGGCTTGGCGATGTTGGCGAGCTGAGCGTCGATGGGGGTGGCGCGGGTGGGGACGCTAGGCACGAAGCACATGCGGTCGGTGACGAAGTTGATGACACCGTTACCGGAGGCGCCAGCGGCGGCGTAGATGATGTCGGCGCCCTGGGCGTTCTGGGTGCTGGCGAGCTCCATGGCGCGCGCAGGATCGTTCCAGGCGGAGTCCGTGACGCCCACGTAGTTGCTGATGATGGTGCAGTCGGCGCAGGCGGCGAGGACGCCTTCCTGGTAACCGAGGTCGAAGGCGCGGATGAGGGGCACGTCCATGCCGCCCACGAAGCCGACCACGCCGGTGCGGGTGAGCTTACCGGCGATGTAACCGACCAGGAAGCTGCCTTCCTGCTCCTTGAAGAGGACGCTGCGGACGTTATCGCCTTCCGACACGGCGTCGAGGATCACGAACGCGGTGCGCGGGAACTCGGCGGCGACGGCGGTGACGGCGTCGGCCTGGAGGAAGCCGGGGGCAACGATGATCTCGGCACCCTCGAGGGCGATGCGGCGCTGGCCTTCAGCGGCGGTGTCGGGGCTGCCTTCGAACTCGACGACGTCGACCTCGAAGCCCTGAGCCTGCAGGTCCTGCTGGGCCCGCTCGACGCCGCGCCAGGTGCCTTCGTTGAAGGAGCCGTCGAACTTACCACCGGCGTCGTAGACGATGCCGAGGACGAAGTCCTGAGCCATGCCGAAGGTCAGCAGGGTGGCGGCCAGAAGAACGATCAGTTTGCGCATAAGGTAATGACTTCCTCTCGTGCGTGACTTGGGTTGGCACCCAAAGGATTGTGTCGGGGAAATGATAGCACCCGGCCGCGCACGCCTGGCCACCGCATCTCGGGGTTGCCTTAACCGAAGGCTAACGTGCCAGTGGCGCGCGGTTCAGAAGAGGATGCGGCTCCAGTCCAGCTCGTCGAGGTTATGGAACACGTCGACGTGCTCTAGGAGCGTGCCAGCCGACTGATTGCGGAACATGGACGCCTCAACGTGCTTGCCGTAGCGCTTGAGGGTCTCGACGAGTTCTACGTAATCGCCGTCGCCCGAGACCAGCAGGGCGGTGTCGTAAGCGTCCTGGAACGCCAGTGACAGCGCCTCCACCGCCAACGAGACGTCGATGCCCTTCTCGACCGTTGTGCCGTCCGGGCGCCGGTGCAGGCGGCCGAGCCGCACGGTCACGTAAGGGATGCGGCGCAGCGACTCGAAGAAGCGCGTCTGGCCGTCGCGCAACTCCTCGTCGTAATCCTCGGTAAGGGGAGCGTTGTAGTAGTAGGTGCGGTGCAGGGGCCGGTCGCGCAGGAGCTGGTTTATCAGCTCGGCCAAGTTGACCCGGGTGTTGCGCAGGTTCTCGCGCATGCCGTTGTACAGGTTGCTGCCGTCGATGAAGATGGCGACCCGCTCGTACATGCCGTAGCTGCGCTGCTGTTGGGGGCGGCGGGGTCCGCCACTCTCCTGTTTCGGGCGCGGTTTGCCCGAGCGGCCGTGGTTGTCGTGCTTCTCCATAAGGAACCCTTGAAATACCTTCCGTTCAGATTGAGTAGCCAGACCACTGTAACCGCCCCGCGACCGGCGCTGATGCGCCTGGTCCTCATGTAAGACTCATAATCTAATCAAGACTCTCATGAGAGCAGGTGGCATAGTGCGAGCTATGGAGCGCAAACCGCTGATACTTATCGTCGAAGACGAGAAGGAGATAGCCAAGTTCATCGACCTGGAGCTGCAGGCCGAGAACTACGACACCATCGTCAGTTACGACGGCGTCACCGGCCTCTCCAAGTTCCGTGAGCACGGACCCGACCTCGTGGTGCTAGACCTGATGATGCCAGTGCTAGATGGTCTCGAGGTGGCGCGCCGCATCCGCAAGACGAGCAACACGCCGATAATCATCCTGACCGCCAAGGACTCGGTCGACAACAAGGTCATCGGCCTCGACGCCGGCGCCGACGACTACCTGGTCAAACCGTTCTCCATAGAGGAGCTGCTCGCGCGCGTGCGCGCCCACCTGCGGCGCGTGAACCCGGCCGTAACGGGCGAGGTGCGCGTTGCCGACCTGGTCATGAACCTAGACGGCCGCGAGGTGTTCCGCGACGGCCGCCGCATAGAGCTCTCGGCCAAGGAGTTCGAACTGCTCGAGCTGTTCGCCCGTAACCCCGGCAAGGTGTTCAACCGCTTCGAGATCGAAGAGAAGGTCTGGCCCGAGTACACCGGCGGCAGCAACGTGGTCGACGTTTACGTGGGCTACCTGCGGCGCAAGCTGGAGGTCGAAGGCGGCCGCCTGATCCACACTATCCGCGGCGTCGGTTACGTGCTGCGCGAAGATTCGGGGCCCGGTGAGGCTTAGACTTCAGCTGACGCTGGTCTTCGGAGCGTTCATCGCGATAATCCTGTCGGCGGTGGCCGTCTCCGTGTACTTCCTGACCGAGCGTTCACTCAGCGCTGGCGTCGCCGATCAGGCGCAGAGCGCTCTCGCTGAGATCACCGGCGGCACCAGCACCATCGCCGAGGGGCTCCAGAAGCTCCCCAGCAACTCGTACCACCAGATCCTGTTCGTGGGCGCGCCCGACCGGCCGCCCAGCACCGTTTCGGCACTGCGCATTGGCGTCTCGTACTTCTCCAACAGCAACCTGCTGGGGCCACTTAGCGACAACGCGCTGCAGCGCCTGCTGGACGACGGCGAGGTCGCCGCCACCGTCAACCTGGGCGGCGAGTCCATCTCGGTGCTGGGGCGCCTCGGCACCGTGAGCTTCCCGCGTGAGGAGCGCAGCATGCCGGCCGCGTTCCTGGTCGGCATCCCGGTCAACCTCATGACCGCCACGCTCGACCAGCTCAAGCGCGACCTGGTGGTAACCGTCGTGCTGGCGTTCCTCGTGTTCGCCCTGGGCGTGTGGGTGCTCTCCGAGCGCGTGCTGTCGTCGCTAAAGAGCGTCACCGAAGCCGCCGGTCACGTGTCGGGCTCCGACCTGTCGCGCCGCGTGCCCGTGCCCGCCAGCGGCGACGAGATCACCGACCTGGCGCTCAGCATCAACCACATGCTCGACCGCTTGCAGGAGTCGTTCGAAACCCAAAGGCGCTTCACGGCCGACGCCAGCCACGAGCTGCGCACACCCGTCACCGCCATCGGCGGTCACGTCAGCTACCTGCTCAGGCGCACGCACCCCACCGGCGACCAGCTCGATTCGCTGGAGGTCATCCAGCGCGAGTCCGAACGCATGGCCAAGCTCGTCAACGACCTGCTCGAGCTGGCGCGCGCCGACGCGGGCTTCACGGTCGAGCTGCAACCGATGAACCTGGTCGAAGTGGTCGAGACGGTGCGCAAGGAAGTGGCGCCCATGGCGCGCGGCGCCGTTATTGAGGTCAGCACCCGCACCCCGCTGGTCGAGGTGCAGGGCGACCCGGCGCGGCTCAAGCAAGTGGTGCTGAACCTCGTGCAGAACGCCATCAACGCCGGCGCCGAGAAGGTGACCATGTCCATCGCGGTGGAGCGTCACCAGGTGCGCCTCGAGGTGCTGGACGACGGTTCGGGCATCGTGCCGGAAGCGGTGCCGCACCTCTTCGAACGCTTCTACCGCGTCGACGGCGCGCGCTCCGGGCGCGGCAACGGCTCGGGCCTGGGCCTGGCCATCGTGAAGTGGCTGGTGCAACAGCATGGCGGCAGCGTCGAGGTGGAGTCCCGCCTGGGCGAGGGTTCCGTCTTCACGGTTCTGCTGCCTGCCTCCGACAAGCGCACGCTGGTTGACCATCAACCGGGCCGCGCCACGCTAGTAGATGGCCTCAAGACCTGGGCCGGAGGTAGTGGTCGCTCCGGCTGAGGTTCAGCGCCGGGGCTAGAATCATTCGTGCCGCTCGCTATCGACGTGCTGTTACCGCTGCCTCTGCCAGCGCTCACGTACCTGCCGCCGCTACAGGGCCAGGACGTTACGCCAGGTCAAAGGGTGGTGGTGCCGTGGCAAGGCGGCGTCCGCGTGGGGGTGGTGCTCGCGCAGCGCACGGTGGACGCTGGTCGCGGGCTTGAGCTCAGGCACGTACTGCACGCCTTCGGTCAGCCCGGCTGGCTGACCCCCGCCGGGCTGACGGCGCTGACCCGCATGGCCCGCGCGGCGGGGGTGCCCACCGGCACGGTTCTGGCGACCCTCAACCCACCCGGACTGCAGCTCGAACTGCGTCACGAGGTCAGCCTCCGCATGGGCGCCGCCGACCTGGTGGCGGACTCCGGCGCTGCCCAGGCGGAGCTCGCGCTCGAAACGTGGCTGGCTGCCGAACGCGTGCCCGCGCCGCTACTTGAGCTGCTCAGGCAACAGGGCCTGGTCGACGAACGCGGTTTCGAACCGCCGCGGCTTCAGCGCATGCTGGTGCCTTCAGGCAAGCCCGACGAGGGACTAGAGGGCGCCCGGCGCGCACCCCAGCGGCGCGCGCTGGAGCTCCTGATCGAACTGGGCAGCTGCCAGAGCGGCGCCGAGCTGGCCAGGAGCGCCGACGTGAGCGAGAGCAGCGTCCGCAGTCTGATCACTCGGGGCTACGCGACATACGCCGACCTGCCCGCGCCCGACCCTCCGTTACCTGCCCCGCCGCTGACGGACGAGAGGCTGCCTGCGGTCCCGCCCGAACTGCAGCCGGGCAGTGGCACCGGTGCGCTGGTGGGCGGCACCAGGCTGCAGCGCCTGGCCGCGCTGTTACCGCTGGTGCGCGCGGACCTGCAGCAAGAGCGCTCCGTACTGGTGCTGGCCCCGGATCAGGCGCAGGCGGCCACCACCGCTGCGCTGCTGTCGAGCCACCTGCCGGTCTCCTACCTGACAGGCGAGGCGTCCGACAGGCAGCGCGTGCGGCTGTGGAGCGAACTCGACGGCTCCGGACCGCAGGTGTTGGTGGGCACGTACCTGGCGCTGCTGGCGCCCCTCGGCAACCTGGGGCGCGTGATCGTGCTGGAGGCCGGCAGCTCGGCCTACAAGCTGCAGTCGGGCGCCCGGCTGCTGGTGTCCAAGGCGGCTGCGCTGGTGGCAGACTCCGCCGCCGTGCCGCTCACGCTGGTGGACCTGGCCCAGACACCGGAGCTGGCCACGGCGGTGCCGGCAACCGCCACCTCACGGCTGCCGCTGCCGCGCATGCGCCTGCACGTTGCCGACCTCAACGAAGGCGGCAACTGGCCCGTTCACCCCGACCTGCTGCGGACCCTCAAACAAGTGGCTGAACGTGGCCGGCAGGCCGTGATCCTGGCCCCCAGGCGCGGCTTCTCGGGGGCGTACGGCTGCCCCGACTGCGGCTGGCAGGCGCCGTGCCCCAACTGCGACCTAACGCTCCGCTACCACCGGCAGGAGGCGCGGCTGCGCTGCCACCAGTGCGGGCACGAGGAGAGGCCCTACGACAACTGCCCCACGTGCGGCGGCGCCGAGCTGGGCGCCCTGCGCGGTGCTGGCACGCAGTGGATCGCCTCCCAGCTCACCAAGCTCGACCTCGGTGTGCCGGTACTGCGTTACGACAAGGATAGGCGTGACGACCTTAGTGACCTCTACGCCGGAGCGCCCGGCATCGTGGTGGGCACCGTCGCCGTGCTCGGTCTCAACTCCCTGCCCGAGCTCTCGCTGGTCGGCGTGACGCACTTCGACACCCACCTCGCCGCAGCGGACTTCCGCGCCGAGGCCGACGCCACCCGCACGCTCCTGCGCCTGGTGGAACTGTGCGGCCAGAGACGACCGCTGGTGGTGGTGCAGACCCACGCTCCCGACCATGAGCTTTTGGCAGCGCTGGGCTCAGCCG
>JBAYRM010000052.1:0-11664 GCA_041676665.1 Trueperaceae bacterium | reverse complement strand
TCCAGTGTGCAGACGCCGTCTAGCACGCTGACCGTGCGGTAGCCCTCGTGGTAGAGGCCGTTGGGCAGGCCCGTGAAGGCGCCCGCGTCGGTGATTATGGCTACTCGCTCCGCTCCCTTGGCGCGGATGGCGAGGCGCATGACGGTGGGGTTCACGTGAACCCCGTCGCCTATCAGCTCGGCCCAGGAGGGGCCGTGCGCCAGCGACCAGCCCGCCACGCCGGCCTCGCGGTGGTGCACGCCGCGCATGGCGTTGAAGAGGTGGGTCACGCCTTTGAGGCCGGCCGCGTAGGCGTCCTGCATCTCGTGCGCCAGCGCGTCAGTGTGCCCGGCCGACACGTGAACGCCGAGCGCCGTGAGGCGTTCGATGAACTGGGTGGCGCCTGGCAGTTCCGGCGCTAACGTCACGTAGCGCACGGTGCCGCCGGCGGCCTCCCACACCTGCTCGAACTCCTGCAGGTCGGGGGCTCTTATCAGGTCCTCGCGCTGCGCGCCCTTGCGGTTGACGTTGAGGTACGGCCCTTCGAGGTGGGTTCCGAGCACGTCTGCGCCGGGCAGGTCGGCGCCCACCAGGCGCCGGACCTGGCGCACGGTGGTCAGCATGTCGTCGCGGCTGGCGGTGGACAGCGTGGGCAGGAAGGCGCTCACGCCGGTGGAGGCCATGAAGCGGCTCAGTTCGATGAGGGGATCGGAGTCTTGTGCCGGCTGGCCCAGCAGGTGTGAGTCAACGCCTACGCGCCAGCCGCCGCCGCCGTGAACGTGCAGGTCGATGAAGCCGGGCAGCAGCGTGGCGTTCTCGAAGGTGAGGTGCGTGGTGCCTGGGTCGAGCGCGGCACCCGCCGCGCTCTGGATGCTCTTTATGTGGCGGCCGCTGGTGAGCAGTGTGGCGCCCTGCAGGACCCCGCTGGGCGTCACCACGCGGGTCGCTGTGATCGCCAGTTTCTCCGTTGGGGAAGGCATTCTGCTCCATGCTACCGCGGTGGTGTAGGCGGCTCTTCGCCCCGTTCGCCGGGCGGCCAGCGGGCTTGACAAGCTTTCCGGCGGCGCTCTAATCTTAGCCCACGCATAGTAAGTAACGCTGCTTTACTAACTGGTCGAGCTGAGACCACGAGGGAGGTGGACCCGTAGCAGCTCCGCTGCGCACGCGCAGCACACAAGGCGTGCCGGCCCGGTGCGGCCGCGCGCACGCACACCGCGAACACAAGTACTCTCAGGAACCGTGGAGGCAAGCATGAAGAAGAAGGTACTGATGCTGGTGGGGCTCATGGCCCTCCTGCTGGGCAGCGTGAACGCCCAGCGCACTCTCGAGATCTACATCACCGGCCTGACCGAGGACACCATGACGTGGTTCCGCGAGGTCGCGTTCCCCGCGTTCGAGGCTGAGCACCCCGACGTTATCGTCGACATCCTCACCGGCGGCTGGGGCGATTTCGACGCCGCCGTTGCGGGCTGGATCACCACCGGTTCCGGCCCCGACATCGTTTACCTCGGCTCCGAGTACGCCGCCACCTTCGGCGACCTGCTATCGGACCTCGACCCGTACCTGGCCGACTGGGATGAGCTAGGCAGCTTCCTGCCTGCAGCGCTCGACGTGGCCAAGTACGACGGCCACATGGTCGGCCTGCCGCTCCTCATGAGCCCGCGCCCCATGTTCTTCCGAACCGACATCTCGGCCAACGCCGAAGCCATCCCGCCGCTCACCTTCGCCGACGCGCTGGCCTTCGTGGCCGCCAACTCGGCCGTCGAAGACAACGCCATGACCAAGATGGGCTTCATGGACATCGGCGGCGGCCTCTTCGACGCACAAGAGTTCATCGGCTACATCTGGAGCGCTGGCGGCGAGCTGTACCATGCCGACGGCAGCAGCGCCTTCGACAGCGCCGCCACCGCCGAGGCCCTGCAGTTCATGTACGACCGCCGCCGCGCCGTGCAACCCACGGAACTCACCGCCGGCCTGCCGCCCATCAGCGGCTACCCGCTAGCCTCCGGCCTGGTGGCCAGCGGCATCTTCCCCATGTGGAACATGCCTCCCACCACCGACCCGCTGTGGAACGACATCGCCATCGGCCCGTACCCGGCCGGCGTGAACGGCGCGCCGCTCGTTCAGGTGTTCACCGACTGGCTCTCCGTGCCCGCCTACGTGCAAGACAAGGAGCTGGCCGCCGCGTTCCTCAAGTTCATCGGCAGCCGCGACAACGCCATCGCGCTCAGCAACGTGGCCGGCTTCACGCCCGTGCGCACCGACGCCTGGGAGGAGCTGCGCGCCAACCCCGTGTGGGACGCCATGCTGGACGCAGCAGTAGATTACGGCCGCGCCTTCTCCGACATCCGCGCCAGCGCCGAACTCAGGCCCCTGATCGTGGAGCAGGTCAGCATGTTCCTCTCAGACCAGCAGAGCCTGGCCGACACCCAGATGTTCCTCAAGGAGGAGTACGACGCCATCCTCGAGGACAACGGCTACCTCTAAGCCCAGAACGCAGGGGGCCGCGGCGTACACCGCGGCCCCCTGAACCCATATCTTCTCGCTAAAGGACAGACCCGACCGTGGACGCCAGCGTCGTAGCCAGAATTCACAACTTCTACTGGTCGCTCGGCACGGTGGCGTTCATCGTGCTCGGCAGCTACCTGGTGGGCCGCATCGCGCAGGCCGTAGCCGGCGCCCGCGGCGTGGGCGTCCTGCAGCGGCGCCGCGTCTTCTGGGGCTACGCGCTGGCCTCCCCATGGCTGCTCGGATTCGTTATCTTCGTGGCCGGCCCGGCCGTCCTGTCCCTCTATTACTCGTTCACCGACTACCGCCTCGGCCGCTCGCTCGAGTGGATAGGCCTCGACAACTACCGCGTGCTGCTGGGCGGCATCGGCGCTCAGGGCCGGCGCTTCATGCAGGCCATGTACAACTCCGGCTACTACGCAATTGTTGGAGTGCCGCTGCAGATAGCCACGGCGCTCGGCATGGCCCTGCTGGTAGCCCGCCCGCTACGCGGCATGTCGTTCTTCCGCCTGGTGTTCTACGTTCCCGTGATCCTGGCGGGCGGGCCGGCCATCCTGCTGGCGTGGCGTTACATGCTGGCCAGCAACGGCGGCTTCGTGAACGTGACGCTCAAGCGCTTCGCCGAGGCGCTGCCACCGTTCGACTGGCTCTACCGCTCGTTCATCTTCGCGGTCGAGGCGTTCAACGCCTTCTTCATCGGCGTCACCCGCGCCGACCCGGTCGGCCCGCTGATGTACGTCCTGCCGGCCATGCTGGGGCTCGGCCTCTGCGTGCTCATGCTGGTTGCCGCCGACGCCAAGGCGCGCCGTCAGGTGGCGCGCACGGCGGTGGAGGTCCTCGGCGCGGTGCTGCTGGTACTGCTGCTGGTCAGGGCAGTGGTGGGCGGCAGCTTCGTTCCGCACCTGCACGAGCGCCTGCGCACGTTCGTCGAGCTGGTCACACTGCGCACCAGCCTGCTCGAGCCCGGCAGCGGCGACTACCTGCGTGACGGCTTCGCGCAGCACGCCGCCTCGCCCCTGTGGCTGCTGGCGCTCATCGTGGCGCTGTGCGCGCTCATCGGCTACGGCCGACCCGGCACCCAACTGCGGCGCTGGCTGCTCGGCGGCTCCGCGCTGCTGTTCGGGTTCCTCACCGTGGGCAGCTTCCTGGACGGCGTGAGGTACTTCCAGGCGTTCGACGCCGTAGCCGCAGCGACCGGCACGCCGCAGCACCACTTCGCGCTCTTCCGCCAGGTATCAGCGCAGTTCCCCGACGCCAACCGCGTGCCGCTGTGGCTCAGCAGCGAGCTCTGGTCCAAACCGTCGCTGGTGCTCATCACCATGTGGAGCAGTGGCGCCGGAATGCTCATCTTCCTCGCCGCCCTCAAGGGCGTGCCGCGCTCCATGTACGAGGCCGCCAGCGTGGACGGCGCCACCAGCTGGCAGAGGTTCACGCTGATCACGCTGCCCATGATCTCGCCGGCCATGTTCTACAACGTGGTCATCGGGCTCATCGCGGCGCTGCAGACGTTCGAATCCGTGTACATCATCCAGAACACGCAGACCGAGCAGAGCCTAGCTTCGGCCGCCTACTTCCTCTTCGTGCGCACCTTCCGGCAGCTCGAGATAGGCCAGGGCGCGGCCGCCAGCTGGATCCTCGCCGTGCTCATCGTGCTGCTCACGGTGGCGCAGTTCCGTTACAGCAGGTGGGTGCACTATGAATAGGCTGGCGCGCAGCTGGAAGTACGTGCTGCTCGTGCTGTTCTACGCCGTGCTCATTGGCGCTGGCGCGTTCTTCCTCTTCCCCGTGGCGTGGATGGGCGGCACCTCGCTCAAGACAATAGAAGAGGTGAGCCAGGCGCAGCTCTCGATATTCCCCGAGAGCCCTCAGTGGAGCAACTACACCAAGCAGCTCTCAGAGAAGAACTTCTACCGCGCCTACGGCAACAGCATCTACACCGTGCTCATGGTGCTGCTGGGCACCGTCTCCAGCCTGGTGGTGGTGGCGTTCGCGTTCAGCCGCCTGCGCTGGCCTGGCCGCAACATCGTCTTCGCGCTCATGCTGGGCACGCTCATGCTGCCGGCGCAAGCCACGCTGGTGCCGCAGTACGTGCTGTTCTACGAGCTGGGCTGGATCAGGACCTTCAACCCCATAACGCTGCCGGGCTTCTTCGCGGGCGGCGCGGCGCTGGTCTTCCTGCTCAGGCAGTTCATGCTCACCCTCCCGCGCGAGCTCGACGAGTCCGCCGAGATTGATGGCGCCAACCCGCTGCAGCTGCTGTGGTTCATCATCATGCCGCTGTCGCGCCCGGCCATAGCCACCGTGACGGTGTTCCTCTTCGTGGGTCAGTGGAACAACCTGGTTCAGCCGCTGCTGTACCTGCAGAAGGCCGAGCTGTTCACCATGCCCATCTACGTGGCGCAGAAGAACAACCTGCAAGAGTCGCCCATCCCGTGGCAAGACATCATGACGGCCAGCGTGCTCTTCGTTATCCCCGTGCTGGTGGTCTTCATCCTCACGCAGCGTTACTTCACCGAAGGCATAGCCCTCACGGGCTCGAAGGGTTAGGCGGCCATGGTGCCCTGCATGATCAGCTTCCGCGGCCACGAGGCGCCCGCCTGGGTCCTAGACGCGCTGCACAGCGGCGCAGTGGGCGCGGTGTGCCTCTTCAACTTCAACGTCGCGTCGGCGCAGCAGCTGCGCGAGCTCAACCTCTCGCTCATGGCCGCCGCCGCCGAGGGCGGTCACCCGCCGCCGCTCATCGGCATCGACCAGGAGGGCGGGCAACTGCAGGCGGTGAGCCACGGCGCCACCGAGCTGCCCGGCAACATGGCGCTCGGCGCCGTCGGCTCTGAGGAGCTGGCGCGCCGCACCGGCGCCGTGCTGGGCCGGGAGCTGCTGGCCCTGGGCGTGAACATGAACTTCGCGCCCGTCCTCGACCTGGCCACACAACCGGACAACGACGCCATGGGCGTGCGGGTGTTCGGCACGGCGCCCGCCCTGGCAGCGCGCCTGGGCGCCGCCCTCATCGAGGGCATGCAGCAGGAGGGTGTGCTGGCGACGGCTAAGCACTTCCCGGGTCACGGCGACACGCACCTCGACAGTCACTTGGCGGCGCCGGTCATAAACGCAGAGCTGCATCTGCTGGAGGCCCGCGAGCTGGAACCGTTCGCGGCCGCCATGCGGGCGGGCGTGGCGGCCGTCATGACCTGCCACGCCTACTACCCGGCGCTGGATCCCGACAACGTCGCCACTCACTCCGCCAAGATCCTCAAGGACCTGTTGAGGGACCGGCTCGGTTTCGGCGGCCTGGTGGTCACCGACGCGCTCGACATGAGCGGGGTCGGCAGCATGCCCGACCTCGAGCGCGCCGTCCGGGCCGTGCGGGCGGGCGCCGACCTGGCCATGCTCGGTCACCTGCCGGACCAGGAGGGACTGGTGCGGCGCATGGTCGAACTGGGCCAGGGGGCGTCCGCCGAGCGGGTCATGGCAGTGCGGCGCCGGTTGCCGGCGGCGCTGCCGCCCCTCTCGGCGCTGGCTACGCCCGAGCACCTGGCCGTGGCGCGCGAGACGGCCGAGGCGGCCATAACCGCTCTTCGCGGCAGTCCGTGCCTGCGCAGCACCGAGCGCGTACTGCTTATAGGCGTGGAGGCCGGCGACCTGACACCAGCCGAGACGGCGGCAGGCAGCAAGCTGCTGCTAGGCGAGCAACTGCGCGCCCGCGTGGGCGACCTGCAGGAGTTGACGCTGCGGCGGGGGGCGCCCCAGGGCGAAGTCGAGGCGCTGTTACAGCGGGCCCTTGAGTGGCGCGCGGGCGGCGCAGGCGAGGTGGTGGTCGCCAGCGTCAACGCTGCCAGCGATCCCGCCCAGCTGGAACTACTGGCGCGGCTGACCCAGGCGGGCCTGGATCCGCTGCTGGTGGCGCTGCGCGCCCCCTTCGACGTGGTAGCCGCCAGCTTCGTGCCGCGCGCCGTGGCCAGTTACGGCCGGCGGGCTGTTCAGACAGAGGCTGTGGCGCGGGTGCTGTGCGGAGAGATACCGGCGGCGGGCAGCGCGCCGGTGACCCTGCCGGAGGGCGCGACTGCGGGACCCGAAACTAGCGGCCCCGTGGGCGCCGGCGAGGGCGGCTGACGTGGCCACGCGAACAGCGAGCCGCGCCGCGGCGCCCAGGTGGGCCCTGGTCGGCGCGCTAGCGGCGCTGCTTACGACAGCGGCTGCGGAGTCGCCCCAGGCGCAGCCGGGTGAGGCCATCGGCTGGTGCGTGGCCGTGTGGTTTCCCTCGTCGGAGCACCCGGGCGGCTTCGACTCCATAATGGCCAACACCGACGTCATAGACGTCGTCTTCCCGTTCTGGTTCACCCCAGATGCGCAGGGGCGCATCCTCACCCGTGCCGGGCAGAACTGGCCAGCTCAGGTGCAGGCCTGGCGCGAGGCCGGACTCCTGGTCATGCCCAGCGTGTTCACCACCCACTCCGCTTTCCTGGCCGAACCCCTCGTTAGCGAGCACATCGCAGCGCTGGTCGAACTGGTGGAGCTGCACGACTTCGACGGTCTGGACCTCGACTACGAGGAGTTCGCGCTCAGCACCCGCGAGCCGTTCAGCGCTTTCGTCGAGCGCCTGAGCGCTGAACTGCGGGCGCGCGGTCGCCTGCTCTCTGTGACCGTGCACGCCAAAACCGAAGAGAGCCCGGTGTACGAGGGGGCCGCCGCTCAGGACTGGCCGCGCCTGGCCGCCGCAGCGGACATGTTCAACGTCATGACGTACGACTACACCCACCGCAACGCCCCGCCCGGCCCGGTGGCTGACCGCGCCTGGGTGGCGGCGGTGGTCGAGCACGGACTGATTACCGTGGGGGGCCACAAGCTGCTGGTGGGCCTGCCCTTCTACGGCTACGTCTGGAAGCGCGACCGCCCGCCGGCGGTAGCGACCACGTGGGAGTCCGCCGTGAGGCAGATGCAGCAGTTCGGCCTGCCGGAGGAGCGCGAACCTGGCAGCGGCGAGCTCGTGGTGCGGCTCGACGTGACCGGCCTGCCGCGCCAGGTGACCTACGTGTCGGACGCCACCACCACCGCGGGACGACTAGCCGACCTGGCCGCCAACTCGCGCCTGGCGGCTGGCGTAGCCATATGGGGAGTGGGTGGTGAGGATCCCGGCTCGTGGCAGGCGCTGCGCGAAGCGCGCCCCGCACCCTGCAGGCTGGGCGACCGGCTGGGCGCCGCGCGGCCAGATGACCGCAGCGCCCCGCAGCACCCCGCGCGCCTTCCCGGTAACCTTCAGGCATGACGCCCAGCAAGGCCACGCGCGAACAGCTCAGGGAGCACAACCGCAGGCTGGTGCTGCGGATGCTGTACCAGGGCGAGGTCAACACGCGCGCCGCCCTGGCCACCGTCACCGGCCTCACCAAGCCCACCGTTTCGAGCCTTATCGGCGAACTGATAGACGACGGCCTGGTGCTCGAGGAGGGCCTCGGCCGCTCGAGCGGCAGCGGAGGCAAGCGGCCGACCCTCCTGGCGTTCAACCCGCGGGCCAGGCACATCGTTGGCGTGGCCGTAGGCAGCCGCAACGTCAGCGCCGTGCTTTCAGACCTGGCGGGCGTTACCAGCGCCGTGCACGTGGTCGAGCTGAACGCTGCCGGGGCGCCCGCCGTGCTGGGCGCGGTGGAGGCCGTGGTGGCGGCCCTGCTGCCGCAGCTAGACGCGCCGCTGCTGGCGGTGGGCGTGGCCATCCCCGGCCGCGTCAGGCCGGGAGACGGCAGCGTGCGGCACTCGGCCGCGCTCGGCCTGCACGACGAGCCGCTGGCGGCCACGCTTACTAAGCGGCTGGGGGTGCCGGTGCACGTGGGCAACTACGCCGAACTGTGCGCCCTCGGACAGTACGGTTACGGCCTGAGCGAGGAGCACTCGCCTGGCACCTCCGCCACCATGACTCTCGACGAGGACCTCGAGCTGGGCGTGGTCATGCACCCGAGCGGCGCGCACTTCGGCAGCGAGCTGGCTGGGCCCATGATCGACGAGCTGCGCCTGGGCTGGAGCGTCCTCAAGCAGCGCGCTGCGGCGCTGCTGGCGGACGCCCCCAACAGCCAGCTGCAGGGTGTGGAGCTGCGCTACCTGGCCATCCGCCGCGCGGCGGCCGACGGTGACGAGGTGGCGCGCGCGCTGCAGACCGATCTGGCGCGGGCGCTGGCCACGCCGCTGGCCTGGGTGACGGCCGTACTGCAGCCCAGCAACGTCTCGCTGGCTGGCGGCGTTACCGACCTGGGGGAGGGCTTCCTCGAGCTGCTCAAGCACGAGGCAGCGAAGCTGCTGGGCGCCGGCGTGATGGACGATGTGCACCTGAGCATGGCCTACTCGCACCGCCTCGGCGCCATGGGCGCGGTGGCGCTAGCCAACCTCGCCGAGCTGGAGCTGGTGGCGTGAGCGCACGTGGACCCGGCGACGCGTCTGAGCGCCAGGTGGTGGCCCTCACTAACAACCTCGACGGCGTGTTCCAGCGCAGCGTGCTGCGGGGCGCCACGGAGGTGCTGGGCGCCGCCGGCGCAGCGGTCTCCGCCGTGGAGCTGGGCGGCGTGGAGCAGGCGAGCGAGCTGCAGGAGATCCTCGCGGGCGTAGCGCGGCGCGCCGCCGGGGTGCTGGTTATCAGTAACGCCGTCTCGGGTGAGGGGCTAAGCACGGTAACGAGCGCGGGGGCCGTGG
Source organism: Trueperaceae bacterium (assembly GCA_041676665.1). Taxonomy (GTDB): domain Bacteria; phylum Deinococcota; class Deinococci; order Deinococcales; family Trueperaceae; genus JAAYYF01. The sequence continues at coordinate 2,505 of JBAYRM010000052.1, read as the reverse complement.
CCACCCTTGTGAGCCACCGCTCGCAGGCGCCGCAGGCGCCGCCCACGCTCATGTTCGACAACCGTCAGGGACTCCAGCAGCTGGTGGCCCACCTGGTGCACGACTGCGGTCGCAGCCGCCCCGTGTTCATCGGCGGCGACGCTTCACAGCTCGACGCCCAGGAGCGCCAGCGGGCTTTCCTCGACGAGGCCGCGCGCCATGACCTGCGCGTACCGGAGGGCAACCTGCTGACCGGCGACTTCACGCCGCACCGGGCCAGCGAGGCGCTGCAGGCGCTCATGGCGGCGGGTGGGCGCTTCGACGCGGTGGTGGCCGCCGATTACCTGATGGCCATCGCCGCTAACGAGACGCTGCGAAAGGCGGGCGTGAGGGTGCCCGAGGACGTGGCCGTGGTGGGGTTCGGCGACGGGCCGGAGGCCGAGCGCGCCGGCGTGACCACCGTAGCTGCCGACGTGGAGGAGCTCGGCAGGCGTGCCGCGAGGCAACTGCTGGCGCAGTTGTCTGGCCGGCGCCTGAGCGGGCGCACGCTGCTGAGCACGCACCTGGTGCGCCGCGCCAGCAGCTGCTAGCGTTCGGCGGCGCGCTTTCCGCCACAAGGAGGCGGCTGACCAGTTAACGTTGTGAGCGTGCAAGAGATCGTGCGCAAGGTTCTAACGGCCCGCGTTTACGACGTGGCCGTCGAGACGCCGCTGGAGAGCATGCCGCGCCTGTCCGAACGCCTCGGGCGCCCCGTGCTCCTCAAGCGTGAGGACCTGCAGAGCGTGTACTCCTTCAAGCTGCGCGGCGCCTACAACAAGCTGGCGCAGCTCGGCGACGCCGCGGTGCGTGCCGGGGTCATCTGTGCCTCCGCCGGCAACCACGCTCAGGGGGTGGCGGTGGCGGCCGCGCGTCTCGGCGCCCACGCGGTGGTGGTGGTGCCTGTGACCACGCCCGACATCAAGGTGCAGGCCGTGCGCCGCCTGGGAGCCGAGGTCATTACCTACGGCGAGGACTTCGACGAGGCGCACGCGCACGCTTACGCGCTGGGGCAGGAGTCCGGCGCCATCTTCGTGCACCCGTTCGACGACCCGGACGTGGTGGCGGGCCAGGGCACCATCGGCATCGAGCTCTTGCGCCAGCACCCGGGCGAACTCGAGGCGCTCTTCCTGCCCATCGGCGGCGGCGGCCTGGCGGCGGGCGTCGCCAGCGTGGTGCGCTACCTGCGACCCGAGGTGCGCCTCATTGGGGTCGAGCCCGCCGACTCGGCTTCCATGCGGGCCGCCTTCGACGCGGGCGGGCCAGTCAGGCTGAACGAGGTGGGGCTCTTCGCCGATGGCGTCTCGGTCAAGCGAGTGGGCGACCTTACCTACCGGCTGTGCCGCGACGCGCTCGACGACGTGGTCACGGTCGACACGGACCAGATCTGCGCCGCCATCAAGGACATCTACGAGAACTGCCGCGCGATCGCCGAGCCGGCCGGCGCAGTGGCCCTGGCGGGCCTCAAGGCGTACGCCGCCCGGGCAGGCGGCGGCGCTCCGCTGGTGGCCGTTCACTCCGGCGCTAACCTCAACTTCGACCGGCTGCGTCACGTGGCCGAGCGCGCAGAGGTGGGCGAGGGCAACGAGGCCCTGCTGGCGGTAGGCATGCCCGAGCGGCCCGGGAGCTACAAACGCTTCATCCACACGCTCGGTGGCCGCGCCATCACGGCCTTCAACTACCGTATCGGCGATCCGCAGCGCGCGCAGATCCTCGTGGGCGTTGCGCTGCGGGGTGGCCAGCAGGAGAAGCTTGAGCTCATAGCGGGCATCAGCGCTGCCGGCTTCACCGTCAACGACCTAAGCGACGACGAGATCACCAAGACGCACGCCCGCTACATGGTGGGCGGCCGCTCCAACGGGCTGGAGCACGAGCTGCTGTTCCACTTCGAGTTCCCGGAGCGACCGGACGCGCTGCTGCACTTCCTAGAGAGCCTGAACCCAGGCTGGAACATCACCCTCTTCCATTACCGCTATCACGGGGCGCATTACGGGCGCGTGCTGGCGGGCATAGAGGCGCCGCCCTCAGAGCGCGAGCAGGTGACCATGGCGCTGGAGAAGCTCGGCTACCCGTTCCGCGAGGTCACGCGCGACCCATCGGTCGAGCTTTTCCTGCGCGGTTAACGCCCGGCGGGCTGGCTGGAAGCCTCGCTGGCAAGCAGCTCTTCTGATCCCGCGCAGCTGCAAGTTGCCACAAGGCTTGACACGCTTCGCTCCACAGATGTACACTCTCTTTTGCCGCTCGAAAGAGTGGCGCGTACATTGACAGGCGAATAGAAGACAAGACATCAGGTCTCGGACGACCAATTTGTTCCGTCAGGAACGTAAGAAGTCGACCGGGACGCGAATCGGGTTTTTTCGAAAACCATGAATCGCGTGTCTGCTCATACACATCGAAGAAATAGAAAAGGGTCAAGTTACTAAGGGCACACGGTGGATGCCTTGGCAGTCGAACCGATGAAGGACGTGGCTACCTGCGATAAGCCTCGGG
>JBAYRM010000051.1:0-12462 GCA_041676665.1 Trueperaceae bacterium | reverse complement strand
TTCGCGCCACTGAAACTGGTGGCGGAACCCGGCGAGAGCGAGCAGCAGTTCAGACTGCGCTGTGCTCAGCTACTCAGGGAGCAGCGTGACGCCGAGAAGGAGAAGATCCGCCGTAAGTACGACAGTCGCGCCACCACCCTGGAGCGCCGCCGGTTACAGCGGGCGCAGGCGGTAGAACGCGAGAGCCAACAGGTTCAGCAACGCTCCCTCGACGCCATGGTCAGCGTGGGCGGCACGATCCTCGGAGCGTTCCTAGGCAAGCGCGCACCCACCAGCTCCAGCATCGGCACGGCAGTGAGGCGCACCACCAGCATCGGTAAGGAGCGTGGCGACGTGCAGCGGGCCCAGGAGGGGCTGGCGCAGGTGGAGGCCGAGATCGCGGCGCTGCAGGCCGACCTGGAACGCGAGCTAGCCGCGCTGGCGGGCGACGGGGTGCACGCCGAGGCGCTGGAGCTGGAAACCGTAAGCGTTCGCCCCACCTCACGCGACGTCGTCACGCGCTACGTAGGGCTGATCTGGGCGCCTTACGAGCTGGCTGCGAACGGTCGCTGGACCCCAGCCTGGCAGGAGTGACTGGTCAGTTGGCCAGCGACGCCGGGGCGGGCAGGCCCCTGAAGTTCCATTCGCCGTCCCTGCGCGGGGGCCAGATGACCGCCGTGGCCCTGCCCGCGATGGCGATGGAATCGACCGGCCCGAAGTAGCGCGAATCCTCGCTACCACCACGCGAGCGGTTATCGCCCATGACGAAGTAGGTGCCCTCCGGCACCGTGAAGTCGAGGACGACCGGTGTGCCCTCGGCAGTGCCCGCGGGCACCTCAACGTTGCTGACGACGTTGCCGTAGAAGAGCTGCACACGCGGGTCGGACACCGATATCGCCGGGCGTGGCGCGTCGGCCATCGGCAGGTCAGGCACGGCCACGCCGGTGGGGGTGAGATTGAAGCCCATGACCAGCGACTGCACGGCGCCGTCCTCCACCACCACCATGGGGAAGTTAACGGCGGCCACCCGGAAGTCGGCCTCGTCGGTGATGAAGCCCTGGTCGACCGCCTCGCCGTTCACGTAGACCTGTCCGCCCTCGATGCGCAGCCTGTCGCCCGGCAGGCCGATCACGCGCTTGATGAAGAAGTTGCGCTTGCCGAAGAGGAGCGCGTTCGGCGCGTTCGCTGGCTCGCGCAGCACCACCACAGCGCCACGCTCGTAGTCGCCGAGGAGTCCTATGCGCCTGAGCCAGGTGTCGTACTTGGGTATGAAGACCCGGTCTCCGGTAAGCAGCGCCTGGAGCAAGTTGCCACGACCATCGCCGCCGTCCAGGTTCGGCTCCATCGAGGTACCGACCACGCCGACGGTGGTGAAGAGGAAGGTGACCACGAGGTACGCGATGACGAGGGCTTCTGCGTAACCGCGCACCTCGCGCCACAGCTTCTGCTGCCAGGTGAGCGGTGGGGCCGGCTGCTGGACCGATTGGCGCGAGCGGTTGGTTGGTTCGGTTCGGGACATAGACGCGCTAGCCTACCGCGAACCGCGGCTCTCCTTGCGAAGCCAGCGAAGCTGGGTCCTCAGCGTGGTGCAGACAGCGCGGGCACGCGTCCGCTAATCTGGCATGGTTCACAACTCTTCTCCCACGAGGGCACGCCGCCTTGCGGGAACGCCGAAGGGAAACACCATGTCACGACTAGTAGCCCTCGCACTCCTACTGCTCATGTCCAGCGCCGCCGCTCAGGGGCGCCTGAACCCGCCGAACTACTACCTATCGCAACTCCCTGAGCTGCAGGCCGGCGCCACCTTGGCTGGTGAGTTGACCACCGCCAGCGGGCAGAGCTTCAAAGACGGTTCGTACCTCGACATGTACGTCCTCTACGGCGAGGCCGGCGAGCAGGTGACCCTGCTGGCGTCGAGCCTGGAGTTCGACACCTACCTCACGCTGTTCGACCCGAACGGCTGGCTGGTGGCCAGCGGCGACGACAGCATGTACGGCACAGACGCCGAGCTGACCGTCACCCTGCCGGAAGCGGGTCGCTACATCGCGGTCGTCAGCGGCTACTCGCAGCTCGACGTGGGGCGCTACTCGCTGACCCGTAACGCCGCCCGCGGCCCTGTCTCGGCCGAGGCCCAGCGCCTGGACCTGCCTGGCAGCTACACCGGCATCTACGATGAGTCCGCGGTGGTTCTGGTGCCGCACCTGGAGAGCCCCGGGATCGCGTTCGAGATCGAGGTCACGGAACAGGTGGCCCTCTCTATCAGCGCCTCGTCGTGGGACTTCGACACCTTCCTGCTCGTCACCGCCGCCGACGGCTCTATAGTCGTCGAGAACGACGATGAGAACTACAGCGAAGCGAGCGGCTGGAACACGGACTCGAGGGCGTTCGCCGAGTTCCAACCCGGCACCTATTACGTGTACGTGACCAGCCTCTACTCAACGCCGTACGGCGAGTACTCGGTGAGCATCAGGCGCTTCGTGGCCCTCGACTAACCTCAGCCAATCCAACCGCTACCCGTCTCGAGCGTCGGCACCAGCTACCATGGTGCCGACGCTCATGGCTAACGACCCTCAGGCCAGCACCCTCTTCGAAGCACCCAACTCCGAGCCGCTCGCGGCGCGCATGAGGCCGCGTACGCTCGCCGAGTACGTCGGCCAGGATCACATCATCGGCCCCGGCAGGCTGCTGCGGCGCGCCATCGAGGCCGACCAGCTGTCCTCCGTCATCTTCTACGGGCCGCCCGGTACCGGCAAGACCACACTTGCGCGCGTGATCGCCAACTCCACCAGGGCACGCTTCGCCTCCATCAACGCGGTCCTCGGCGGCGTGAAGGACATCAGGGAGGCGGTGGCGGCCGCCCAAGCCTCGCGCCGTGGGGGCGTCAGGACCATCCTGTTCGTAGACGAGGTGCACCGCTTCAACAAAGCGCAACAGGACGCCCTGCTGCCTTGGGTGGAGAACGGCACGGTCGTGCTCATCGGGGCCACCACGGAGAACCCGTTCTTTGAAGTCAACAAGGCTCTCGTGAGCCGCAGCCGCATCTTCCAACTGGTGCCGCTCACAGAGGACGATCTGAGGGCCGTAGCGGCTCAGGCCCTGGCGGATCCCGAGCGTGGTTACGGCGGTAGAGCCGTCAGCATGCTCCCCGCTGCACTGGATCACCTGGTGAACGTGGCGAACGGCGACGCCCGGGCGCTCCTTAACGCTCTCGAGCTGGCGGTCGAGACCACGCCGCCGGGCCCCGACGGCGTCATTCAGATCACTCGGGAGGTGGCCGAAGAGTCGATTCAGCGGCGAGCTGTCCTGTACGACAAGGAAGGCGACGCCCACTTCGACACCATCAGTGCGTTCATTAAGAGCGTGCGCGGTTCGGACCCTGACGCTGCGCTGTACTGGCTCTCGAAGATGGTCTACGCGGGTGAAGACCCGCGCTTCATCTTCCGGCGCTTGCTCATCCTCGCCAGTGAGGACGTGGGGTTGGCGGACCCGCAGGCGTTACCGCACACCGAGGCCGCCGCGAAAGCGTACGACTACGTAGGTCTACCCGAAGGGCGCTACCACCTGGCGCAGGCCACGCTGTACCTCGCCACAGCGCCAAAGAGCAACAGCACCATGGGTTTCTTCGACGCGCTGGCGGCCGTGCAGAAGGAGCGTGAGGCCGACGTGCCCGCTCACCTGCGCGACTCGAGCCGCGACGCGGAGAGCTTCGGCCACGGGGCCGGATACGCGTACCCTCACGCATACCGCGACCACTGGGTAGCGCAGCAGTACCTACCCGAACTGCTGCAGGGCAAGGTGTTCTACGAACCGTCTGACAGCGGTTACGAGGCCGGCATCCGCACCGACGTCGCCCGTCGCCGTGAGGCTCAGCTCGCGGCCATGCTCGAGCACGACGAGGACGGCAGCGGCGACGTGCTCACGGTATCCCCGAAGGATCCCGGCAGGAACCGGTGGCTCGAGCGGACGGTCTCCAGCAGCGGCCAGCGCCTCGGCCAGTTGCGTGACGCGGTGTTCGATCTGGCCAAACCGCGGCCACATCACTTGGTGCTTGACCTGAGCGCGGGTAGTGGCCTGCTGACCTGGGAAGCTGCGCGCCGCACCCCGGAGGGCCAGGTCTGGGCCCTGGAAGCCGACCCGGTCAGCGCCCGTACTCTGAAGGAGCAGTCAGCCAACCTGCAGGAGCTGCAACGCCCGGTCGTGGTGGAAGTGAGCGTCCGTGACCTGGAGCCCGCCCTCTTCGGCGACGTGAGGTTCGACGTGATCGTGGGCAGGAACGTGCTCACAGGCACCGCGGACGCGTCTCGTCTGTTCGCTCAGCTAGTGAGCGTGGCCGCTCCCGGTGCGAGGGTGGTGCTCGCGGAGCCGCATACGCGGCGCGCCCAGCGGCTCTACCGCCTGCTGGACTGGAGCGGTCGGGAGGCGGATCGTGACCGCCTCGCCGCGCGGCTAGAGAGTGCCGAGGAGGCCATCTACTCGGGCGGCGGGGAGCGTCTGGGTCCGGATCCCGACGTACTCCAGCGAGCGGCGCTGGAGTGCGGCTTCCGGGCAGCTGAGGTGACCTTCAAGCAGCTCGCCACGCCTCAGCGCCTGAGCGCGAGAGCGGTGGAGGGGTGGTTTCAGGCCGGGGGCGCGCGCAGCTCGTACGCCGAGCTGCTTGGCGACGCTTTCTCCAAGTCCGAGATCGCCGAACTCAGGTCGCTCTTCCTGAGTCAACTGGCAGAAACCGAGCGGTCCTGGAGCACCGCCTTCTTCCTTCTGCAACTAACGGCGCCCGGGTAACTCCGTAGTGTGGGGCGCCCAGGTGCCCCCGGTGACGAACAGGCGGAACCTGAGGTCGGCCGACACGGGACCCAGGTGCTCGCCGTGGCCGGTGACGATGTTGTGGCCATAGGCGTGCAGGCTCTCCCCTACGCTGCCGCTACCGCTCGCGGCTCCGAAGCCCCAGCCGAACACACCGCCCCGCAGGTCGGGAACACCGACTCCGAGGCCCCAGGGCGGCAAGGTGATGGCGGGAGCCAGGGCGGCGCTCTGTACGAAGCGCCAGGTTACCCGGCCGTCTGAAAGCTCGCCCAGGTAGAACTGGGTGCCAGCAACTGGCGCCCACGACATGCGCACTCGCAGCGGGTCGGTGCCGACCGTATCGAGCAGCGGCGCCACTACCGGTTCGGGCAGCGTTAGTTCCGCGTCGGCCGGTTCTGCCAGAGAGGTTGTGGCCAGTCGCAGTCCGGCGCCGCCTGGGGTTACCTGATGAGCAGTCAGTTCGTAGCGGTCACAGGTCTCGCGTGCCGCTTCTGGCAGCGCGGCCCACTCCAGCCGTGCGTCGCCTCCTAACAGCCGGCTGCCGACTAAAGCACTGGCGGCGCCGCAGGTAACGAGGCGGGCCGAGGCCACCGCACTGGACGCGCCAGGTACCGAAAGCTCGAACGGCTGCAACGCCAGCGCACCCTCTCCGGCGAAGTCGAGTTCGACCAGCCGGTCATGTTCCACTGTGGCGCCGCGCAGCACCACAGCGGTGGACGGGGCCCGGTCGACCGCGCCGTACAGGGCCACGATGTCCGCCGCGGCCCGCGGCACGAACGAAACGCTGAACGAAGTCAGGTCGTGCGCCACCCCTGAGTAGAGTTGCAACGCTCCGAGCTGGACCGTGGCCCAGTGCAGCTGCGCCCGGTCGGCAGGCGGTGTCCGCAGTTCACCTCTGAAGCGTGCGGTGGGGCTCAGCACGTCGCCCGGCCCGGCGCACACGTGACCTAGCTCCGTGAGCTCGTCAGCGAGGAAGCGGTACAGGGTGATCTGCGGACCAGCCGCGCCGAAGCACGTGACGGCAAGCGCGAAGCGGGGACCGTCAAGCTCCACCAGGTAACGGCCCAGTTCGCCGCTCACCTCACGCCAGCGACCGTCGTCGTCCGACACCATTACGCTGTCGGCGTTCGCCGCCAGCGGGCCGTAGTACGTGTTGAGCGTCAGGGTGTTAGCGGCGGCTGAACCCGCCCACGCTAGGAGTCCCGCCAGTACCAGGCAAGCGACTTTGCAACGGAGCTTCATCGTGGAGCCTCAAGCACCAGCACCTCGCTCGAGCTCTGCACCACGACGTAGTCGCCGGCTTCGACGGTCGCGCCGAAGCCAGTGCCGCCGCTACTCAGCAGGTAGTGCGCGCGCGCCGTGCGCAGGTCCAGCGCCAGGAACGTGCCGTCGGTCCGGCCCACGTAGGCGGTTGTACCTGAGAGGTCGAGCCGCGAGACGTTCGCGCCAGGGCCCAGGTAACCGATCAGGCGGCCGTCGTGAGAGGAGCGCGCGGTCAACTGTCCGCTGTCGACACCCTCGAAGAACAGCAGTCCCAGGTGGGGTCCCACCAGGAACCTGGAACCCTCGACCCGGTACGACGCCACGGGCGCCTGGGCTCCGCCGCGCGGGAAGCGGAAGACGCGTTCGCCGGACGCGTCCGTCACGTACAGCGCCTCCCCTGTAAGCGTGAGACGGCCCGAGCCTGGCACCCAGGCTGCGACTCGTCCTCCGAACTCGTAACGCCAGTGGTCGACCCTGTTACCGGTGACCGCGTCCACGACCGAGATGGAGAAGCCGGCCTCTACCACACCGCCCTGGTTGAGCATGTAGACCAGTCCCTGCTCCACCGCCAGGACCTGCCGCCAGCCAGCGCCACGCCACAGCTCGCGACCGCTCCTGGGATCGAATGCGTGATACCAGAGCGAAGCCGGTTCGCCGCTGCTGACACTGAACAGCACAACGTCATCGGCAACGAAGGCTGGGGCGCCAGGGGCTGGCAAGTTCAGCCAGTGATCTGCGTGTCCGCTGCGCAGGTCTAGCAGCGCGCTGGTCGCCGTCGTTCCGCTGGTTACCAGCAGCGCGTCACCGCTTCGCATGAGACTCCGGACCGGCAGGTCGGACACGTGCGTTGTCCAGCGAACCTCGCCCGTGTGAGCGTCGAGCGCGGTCACGCTGCCACCCTCTGCCACGAGCACCGTGTCCAGCACCAGCGTGAGGGGCCCCGTCAGGCCGCTGCCGTAGGACCACTGCTGCCACCCCGAAGCCAACTCGGTGGCCACGAGGCGGCCACCGCGCAGGTACACGACGCCCGTGTCGGTGACCACGGCGTTGGCTGCGTCCACCTGGTCGCGCCAGACCGGCCTGACCTGCATTGCCTGGAGCTGCGGCTCTGGCAGCACCGGTCCCTGGTACCAGCTCGTTGTCACCTGGGCATGTACGCCCGCCGCGCCGAGCAGCAGCGCCAGTACCAGCGCCAGTAGCGCCCGCTGGCGAGCCTTGAACGGTCGCGGTGGGTTCATCCTCCCGAGCATAGAGTCCAGGAGCCCGGTTCGTGGTTAACCGTTCTGTAATCCGGGGGCCCGGGTCTGGGGGCTAATGCCCAGATGTTCTAGGCTTGTGCCTACAGTTCACGTGCCATGAGGTCCCGCGCGGCCTCCGTTCTGATGCGGGCCTTGCTATGATGCGCCAACCTGGAGGATAAACAGATGGTGCGAACGGCGAAACCGTTCGGGCTGGGGGCCCGGTTAACTTCCGCCTTACAAGCAGGCACACCCAAAGCGAGGACCCACGCTAGGCGCGCAGCCAACCGTGTGACCCCAAGGCCCGTCTACGGTCCAGTTGCTGGACAGTGGTGAGCGTGGAACCGGGCCAGAGTCGTGCTCTCACCTACCGCTACGCCTTCCTTATAGGCCTCCTCGAGCTGGCCATCGCCGTACCGATGCCCGTGCTAGTACTGCACATGACCGGGCGCGGCCTCGACCTGGCAGTCATCGGGCTGGCCTTCACCATCAGGGCCGTGCTGGTAGTGCTGTTGGAGCTACCCACCGGCGGCCTCGCGGACGCGGTTGGGCGCCGGCCAATAGCGTTGGCTTCGCAGCTGTTCACGGCCGTCTCCTTCCTGGCGCTCCTGTTCGTAACGGGGCCGTTCCTGGCCCTCGTTTACGCCCTGCTGCAGGGTGTCGGCGCGGCGCTGCACTCTGGCGCGCTCGACGCGTGGTACGTCGACGAGCTCAAGCGCATAGAGCCCACGGTCGACCTGCAGCCGCACCTGGCCGCGGTCAACGTCTTCCAGGCGGTAGGCATGCTGCTCGGCACCGCGCTCGGCGGCTTCCTCCCCAGGCTAACGGCCGGGCTAGAACTGTCGTTCCCGCTCTCTGACTTCGGCGTCGCTCTGTTCGCAGGGCTGGCGCTGAGGCTCGTGGTGTGGCTCATGACCTTCTCCCTCATGCGCGAGCCCATCAAGCCGCAGGGCTCCGATCCGGTGGGGGTTTCTGCGGTGCCTGGAATCCTCAAGGACTCGTTCGCGCTGTCGCGCTCCATCCCCCAGGTTCGCTGGCTCCTGGTGGCGGCCTTCGCCTCGGGTCTGGCAATGGTCAGTATCGAGACGTTCTGGCAACCGATCGCGGCCTTCACCTTCGGGTCCGACGCGTCTGACAGCGTTCCGTTCGGGGTGCTGGGTACCCTGTCCGGAGTCGCGCTACTGGGCGGCAGCCTCGCGGTCATGAAGTGGGGCAAGCGGTTCCCGGGCGGCCCGGCCGCACTGGCCGGAGTCAGTACGCTGCTGCGCGGCGCGGCGATCCTGCTGTTCGCCATGATGACAGGCTCGTTCGGGCTGGGGCTCACCTTCGCCCTCGTCTACTTCGCTCTGGCCACCAGTAACGTCCCGCACGACACGATCCTGCACGAGTCCATCCCCTCGGCCCGGCGCTCCTCGATGATGAGCGTGCACTCCCTCGTGTTCTTCTGCGGCATCGCGCTGGCCTCCGGCCCGTTGGGTTGGCTGGCAACGGTGCAGGGCCCCCGGCTAGCGCTCGGCATCGCAGGCGCCATCACGGTGGCTTCCGCCCTGGCGTACGTCATGGTCGCGCGGCACTTCACGCCCAGCACCGGCGCGACCAGCCAGGTGGCCACGACCGAACGTGAAGGCGGCGGGTTCACCACCTCGCCCGCCGAGGAAGCCAACTGAACTCGCGGTAACCTGAGCAAGTGGCGCAAGCTCCTCACGCACCGCGGCTAAGGCTCGCGTACGCCGCCCTCGCACTCAAAGACGAGCCTCGGTCCGGCTGGGCGCAGCACGGCGTCAGCAACCCCGAGTCGGTGGCGGCCCACGCGTGGGGCACGGCGTACCTGTGCCTGCTCTTCGCAGAGGAGGCCGGCGTCGACCGCAACCGTGCCGTGGCGATCGCTGTTTTGCACGACCTCGCCGAGGCCACCACCGGCGACGTCGCCGCGCGCCTCGACCCGGCCGACAGGCAGGTCAGCGAACAGCGAAAGTCGCAGCTTGAGCACGAAGCCATCCAGGCGCTCCTACCTGAGACTGTGGCGGACCTCAGGGCGCTATGGCTCGAGTACGAGGAGCGCTCGAGCCCGGAAGCCCTGTTCGTCCGCGACATGAACCTGATCGACATGTGCTTGCAGGGCTTGCTGTACGAAGCAGACGTGCGTTACGACCCCTCAGTCCTGATCCCCTCCCGCGGCGGCCACCGTCACCTCGACGAGTTCTTCAGCGGCGCCGAGGCGCGTCTCAGCGGCGAGCTGGCACGCCAGCTGTTCGGCACCATCCACACGTGGTACCTCGCCGCGCGTAGGGACCCCACTTAGCACGCCAGCTGTGCTCGCTGGGTAGCAAGGACCTCTTGCGGCGGGCCACGACATGTAAGAGAATCTGGGTCCAGAAGGAAGGGGCTACTGCCATGGAGCGCGACATCCATTTCTACCAGGAGGCACAACTCAAGAACCTCCTTTCAGATGTACGGTCCGTGGCAGCGCAGAAGCGCCTAGAGGCCATCTTCGACGTCGAGCTCTTCTCGTTCACGCGCACGGTGGCGGCTGTTCTGGCTGCGCCAACGCGTGAAACCGGCGTGGCGGCCCTGCACGAGGGTCGGGAGTTGCTGCGCAGGCTGCGCGAGGCCCCCGATAAGGCCAGCGACGACCTGCTGCTGCGCTGAGCCACCGCGCACCGCGGCAGCGCGCTTTGGTTACCTTAGTCGCATGGACATCGTCATCCTTCCAACCTCAGAGCATGTAGAGAAGCTCACCGCCCGACTGGTGGCAGACCGAATCAAGGCCAAGCCCAACCTGGTGCTGGGCTGCGCCACTGGCAGGACCATGGAAGGTATCTACGACGAACTGGTGTCACTGGCTCAGGCACACGCACTGGACTTCTCTCGTGTGCGCACGTTCAACCTGGACGAGTACGTAGGCGTCAGCCCAGATGACGCGCGCTCCTACCGCCACTACATGAACCGCCACTTCTTCTCACGCGTTAACATCGATGCGGCCAACACGTACGTACCGAACGGTCTGGCTACCGATCTGGAGGCAGAATGCGACGCCTACGAGGCCGCTATCGTGGCCGCTGGCGGCATAGACCTACAGCTCCTGGGCCTAGGCTCGAACGGGCACATCGGCTTCAACGAACCCCTATCGGGTTTCCAGTCGCGCACGCGGGTGCAGCCCTTGGCGCCGCACACACGCGAGCAGAACGCTGGCATGTTCGGCGGCGATCCCGAGAAGGTGCCCACCACGGCGTTGACCATGGGGGTGGGCACCATCCTCGACTCGCGCGAGGCGCTGTTGGTGGTCACTGGCGAGCACAAGGCCGACATATTGGCGCGAAGCCTGGAGGGCCCCGTGGTGGGGGTCATAACCGCCACCGCGTTGCAGTTCCACCGCCGCTGCCACGTGATCACCGACGAGGCAGCCGCCGCCAAACTGAACCTTAGGGAGTTCTACCGAGACGAGGTAAGCCACCTCCCCGTCTGGCGCGGCTACCTGAACGCCCTCGACTAGCCGGGGGCCCCTAGCGGCAGCACTCCCACGCGCCCGTCCGTCCCTCAGACCCCCGCAAACGGGTTTCGCGGCGGTACCATCGCCCTAGTGGCGCGGTCGACCCTTTGCCTGGGCGGCACGGTGCTCCACGCTGGGGAGGAAACGATGGAAACTTGGCTCACGACGCTCAAGACCGACACACCGCAGCAGGGGTTCGAGTTGGCCATCAAGATGGCCCGCATGGGCGTCAAGTACACGCAGCAGGCCGCGGAGGTCCGCGATTCGCTCAGGGACGCCTACGCCAGTAACGCCGACAGCCTCACGTGGGCTTCACAGGTGGTGGCCATCAACTTCCAGACCGTGGCGGCGGCCAACAACTACTGGCGTTAGCGCGCCGCCCCGACCATTAACTACCGGCGTCTAGCGAGCGTTCTCTAACGAGCGGGCCTTAGTGCCCGCAAGTAAGTCCACCGCGTCAGCAGGAAGAAGCCCGTTTGCACCAGGGCGAAGAGACCGATGACGATAAGGGTGTACTGCACCACGTTGGCCATGACCAGCGTGCCAAGAGCACCCAACGCTACCGCTGCGTGCAACCCGCCGATGGCGAACGGCAGCAGGAATATCATGGCGATCTGCAGCGTGACGGTTCGCCTCGTCTCAGCCGGCGTGATTCCGAGCCTACGCAGACGCCCGAAGAGGCGGCGATCGCCTTCCAGCTCGGTGAAGAGCTTGAAGTAGATCAGGCTACCCGCGCCGATGAAGAAGAGCAGCGAAACGAACAGGCCCGCGAACATGGAGAGCCCGAAGACCTCCCGCACCATCCTGTTGACCACCAGGCTGCCCGACGCGTCCACGGACGAAGCGGCGACCATGAGCTCGTAAAGGTCGACCCCCAACGCGTCGTAACGGTCCGAGCTGGGCCAGTCGTACAGCCACAACTCCGCCGGCTGGTACTCGCGCCCCTCCACGGGTATCGCGGCCAGGTCCGCGTCGGCCATCACGTACCAGTCGCTCAGCACTACGACCGGTAAGCTCACGTCCGGCGTTACCGGCCAAGCCTCCGCGCCTGCTGCCGCACCGAGGACGAGCTCGCCGCCGTCGAGCGCGATCAAGGTAGGCGAACCCCGTTCATTAGCGTCGAAGCCACCGCTCCGCGCCAGCGCTTGATACTCGCTCTCAGACACGAGCGTCAGCCAACTGGTGCCCGTTGCGCCAATCCGGCGGTAACGCAGCTCATGTATGTCGGTCGACGACCTTAGCGTAGGCGTAACGCTGTGCTCCGCGAACCGGGCGTCGATCATCTCGTGCGTGAGCGGCTTGCCGTGGTCGGGGCTGGCGAGCGGGCCCTCTCCCTCTACCCTCTCCACGAACGTGATGGCCTGCGGGAACGCCAGCGCTGTGGTCTCAGCCAGCTGCCGCGTGAAGATGTAGAACGCGCCGGCGGCGGCCAGCACCACCGCGCTGAGGGTGGCGATTGTGGCTAGCAGCCGCGCGTTGTCGCGGGCCCGGAACAGTAGTTGCGATACGACCAGCATGCGTGTCCCGTGCAGGTAGCGGGTTTCAGCCCTACGGAACAGCTCCAGTAGCTTCACGCTCCCATGCCCGAACAGCAGGAACGTACCCACCACCACCGTCGCGACGACGGGTACGAACGCCACCACCACGCCATTCTGATCCACGTTCAACGCCACCACGTACCCGGCCACTACC
>JBAYRM010000050.1:0-12695 GCA_041676665.1 Trueperaceae bacterium | reverse complement strand
TCGCTCGGCGCCCTCATGCTGGGCCTCACTTCCGGCGCACTGGGCACGTTCGCGGTTCTCAGGCGGCAGAGCCTGCTCGGCGACGCCATGTCGCACGCCGCTCTGCCGGGCGTTGTAATCGGTTACCTGGTGGCAGGCGGACGCAGCCTGCCGTTCATGCTCCTGGGGGCTCTTGCATCGGGGCTAGCCGCCGCGCTCCTCTCCGTTGCGCTGTCGCGCCGGCGCGGCAGCAAGAACGAGTCCGCTCTTGGCGTGGCGCTCGGCACCGGTTTCGCCCTCGGGGTCGTGCTGCTCTCGTACGTGCAGCGCCAGCCCGGGGCTGGCAGCGCCGGACTGGAGCAGTTCCTCTACGGCCAGGCCGCAGCCACGCTGCGCTCGGACCTAGTAACCATCGGAGTGCTCGGCGCCGTGGCGCTGGCAGCGGTGGCGTTGCTCTTCCGGCCCCTGAAGCTCGTCATCTTCGACCCGCACTTCGCGCGCGCCAGCGGCTACCGCGTGCAGCTCTACGAGGCGGTCAGCACCGGGCTCCTGGCTATAGCCATCGTGGTGGGACTCGAGCTCGTCGGCGTGGTGCTCATGTCGGCGCTGGTGGTGGCGCCCGCCGCCGCGGCCCGGCAGTGGACAGGCTCGCTAACCGGCATGGTGTGGGTGGCGGGCGGTATCGGGGCGGGCAGCGCCCTCGTGGGCGCGCTGCTTAGCGCCGCCGTTCCCGGCATGGCTACCGGGCCCACAGTGGTGCTGGTAGCCAGCCTGGTAGTGGTCGTCTCCCTGGTAGCGGCTCCTCGGCGCGGGGTACCGGTGGAGGGAGCGTGATGGTAGGGGCCATGGCGGCTATGCAGGCGCTACTAGATTCGCCCTCGTTCGCCATCCTGGCTACGGGCGTGCTTACCGGTGCGTCGGCCGCGCTCCTCGGCACCTTCCTGGTCGTGCGCGGCCAGGCGATGCTCACCGACGCCATCAGCCACGGCGTCGTGTTCGGGGTGGCGGTAACGTTCCTTCTCACCGGCAGCGCCACCGGGCCGCTGCAGTTACTCGGGGCGGCGGGCGCGGGCCTACTCACAGTGGCACTGACCGAGTGGCTGGCACGCAGCGGGAAGGTCAAGCGGGACGCCGCCACCGGGCTCGTCTTCCCCGCCCTCTTCGCTGCCGGCATCCTCGTCCTGGGCCTCTTCGCGCGCGACGCGCACGTGGACGTTCACACTGTGCTGCTGGGCGAGATCGGCTTCGTCTGGCTGGACCGCGTTAACGTGTTCGGGCTGCTGGTGCCACGCGCGCTGGCCGCCGTTTTCGTAGCTTTCGTGCTCAACGCCGTGTACGTGGCCGTGTTCTACAAGGAGCTCACCGCCGCCGCGTTCGATCCTGTCCTGGCCGAGCTGCAGGGCCTCAGGCCCAGAGTGGCCACGGGCGGCCTGCTGGCGCTCACTTCGTTCACGGCCGTGGCGGCACTGGACGCCGTGGGGGTCGTGCTCTTCGTGGCGTTCGCGATAACGCCCGCCGTGGTGGGCCGCCTGGCAAGTCAGCGGCTCCCCGTCATGCTGGCTGTGGCGCTAGCCGTTGCCGCCGCGTCCGCCCTCCTCGGCTACCCGCTAGCGGTCGTAACCGACCTGTCTATCGGCGGAATCATGGCACTTCTGACAGCAGCGCCGCTGGTCGTGCTGCTGCCGCTGACGAGGTCAGGCAAGCGTCGGGCGTGAGGCCCACCCCTACGCTTAGCAGCGCCGCGTAACCGCCCGCCGCTACACCAGGCCCAACCAGCTGAGGGTCTTCCAGCCGGCGCGCTCGAACGCCCCGTCGCGGTGCTCACTGGCCCACACCACGGTGGAGAACGCCCAGAAAGCGGCCAGCCCGCGCAACGCCTCCTCCTCAGCGCTAGTCAGCGACCGACCGTAACCTTTCAGGAAGCTGGACCTGAGGTCGGGCCGGCGGCGCCAGGCTCCCACCCAGAGGCGCAGCAGGTCAGTGAGGTACAGGTCCGGCTGGGAGTGCTCGAAATCGATGACCGTGAGGACACCACCGTCCGCGCGCTCTCCCGCTGACGCGGCTGGGCTCCAGTCAGGCTGGTCGCCTAATGGCACTAGCCAGTTGCGCGGCGTGAAGTCGCGGTGGCACGCCACCCGCGCCTGGCCCGCCACGAAGGGCAGAGTCTCAGCCAAGGCGCTACTCACCGCGCCCGTCACCGCCTCCGGGAAGATACCGGCGGCCCGCTTGATCCACGCCCTGAGGCGCAACTCGTAGGCATCAGCCAGTGGCATGGGATCCGCGTCATGCAGGTCTATCCCGTGCAGGCTGCGTAAGAACCGCCCGGCGCGCTCGTGCACCGCCGCCTCCAGCTGGGGTGTCGTCTGGCGGGCATCCAACGGCTCGCCCTCCGCAAGCCCCAGCAGGAGGGCGCGCGGGTGCTCGTCGTGCACGGCCAGTAGCTCAGGTACGCAGGTGCCGGGTTCCAGCCGGGGCCTCAGTTGCGGAAGCCAGTCAGTGTAGGCGGCCCGCTCGTTACGGAACTTGCGCGCCTGGCGGTGGACCTTGACCACCGCCCTACCACCCTCTGCGGTGAGCGCCCACACCTCCGATTCGCCGTGGTCCCACGAGACGTCGCGAGCCGCAAGCAGCGCACCGACGTGCGCCTGCGCGAACTGGGCCAGGGCAGGCTTGAGTCCACCGCCGGAGTCGGTCGTGAGGTCGGTCCCTGTAACCACGGCCCGGCCAGCTTACAGTCCTAGGTGCCGCGGCCTACGGCGGTCGGTAGCGGCGGTTCCGGGCGCGGAGTCAAGGGCTGATGGCACGGCCCAAGTTAGCTTGACGGCCCCTCTCGGGGAACGTAGACTCCTCCCTTGAGTAGGCGCTAGGCGTCTACCTCAGCCGAGCGCGCGGTGGAAGTCCGCGCGGCGGGGGACCCGAGCACCAGGGGTGAATCTGGCCTTGGCCGGACGGAGACTTCCACCTCCGAACCCGTCAGCTAACCTCGTAGGCTCAACTGGAAGGTGGTAGACGTGCTACCCATCACCCTTCGCCGGCCGCTGTACGGCCGCGCGTGCTCATGCAAGATCGCGCCATGACAACGGTCTTCACGGCTGCGTCGCACCACGACGTACTAGCTCTCATCATCCAGATCGCCCTGCTGCTGCTCACAGCGCGCGCGCTGGGCGAGATAGCCCAACGACTGGGTCAACCGTCGGTGGTAGGCGAGATCCTAGCTGGCATCGTTCTAGGTCCGTCGCTCCTCAGCGGCTTCTTCCCCGCCGTGGGCCAATGGATAGTGCCGCAGACGCCCATCCAGGGGCACCTCCTCGAGGTCGTGTCGCTGATCGGCGTCATGTTCCTACTACTACTGACGGGCCTGGAGACCGACCTAGCGCTCATCAGGCGCCAGGCGCGCGCAGCGATCGGCGCCTCGGTGGGGGGCATAACGCTCACGTTCTCCACGGGCTTCATCCTGGGGTGGTCGCTGCCGGACTCGCTCCTGGCTAACCAGGATCACCGGCTCGTCTTCTCCCTGTTCGTGGCCACCGCCATGGCCATCACCGCCATCCCGGTCATAGCCAAGGTTCTGATGGACATGAACCTCATGCGCCGCGACGTGGGTCAGACGATCCTCGCTGCAGGCATGACAGACGACACGGTCGGTTGGACCATGCTTTCCATCGTCGCTGGCCTGGCGGCCGGCGACGCCGTCACGGCTGGCACGTTCCTCGGCGCGGTAGGCAGCGTGCTGGCTTTCATGGTGCTCTCCTTCACCATCGGTCGCTGGCTGGTCAAATGGTCGCTCGATTTCGTGCAAGACGAGGTCCGTAGCCGTGACCGGTTGCTGACGCTCGTGGTCGTCCTCACTTTCATCTGGGGCGCCGTATCGCACGCGCTGAACCTTGAGGCCGTGCTGGGCGCTTTCTTCATGGGCATTCTTTTCGGCCGCATGCCAAGGCTGCCCGCCGAGGTGGTGCGTAAGGTCGAAAGCGTCACCTTGGGGATCTTCGCGCCCATCTTCTTCGCCGTGGCTGGCCTCAAGGTCGACGTAGCGCCGCTGTTCACGCCGCAACTGTTCGTTATCACGTTGCTGGTGATCTTCGTGGCGTCGTTCGGGAAGATAGTTGGCGTCTACGCGGGCGCCAGGCTGATCGGTAAGCGCGACCACTGGACCGCGCTCGCCATGGGCGCGGGCATGAACGCCCGCGGCGCCATGGAGATAATCATCGCCACCATCGGTCTGCAGATCGGTGTGCTGACTCAGGAGATGTTCTCGATCATCGTCGTAATGGCCATGACCACCTCGCTCATGGCGCCACCGGCGCTGCGGTGGGCGCTGAAGCGTGTGACGCCGGAGAGGCAGGAGCTGGCCCGCCTTAAGCGCGAGGAGATCTCGGCTGACAGCGAGGTCGCCGCTATCAGGCGCATTCTCGTGCCCATGCGCACACGCAAGGGTCGAGCCGACACAGACAGCCTGGACGCCCACCTCATAGCGCGCCTGGCTCAGCACGATCCCCTCTCGGTGACGCTCCTGAACGTCAGCCCTGCCGGCGGCAAGAGCGAGGGAGCGGAGTTCCTCGACGGCCTCGGCGAGCAGTACGGCGACGTGGATCTGACCCGAAAGGTGGTCGAGTCAAGCGACCCTAAGGGCGCCATACTCGCGGAGGCCGAGAAGGACTACCAGCTGCTGATCCTGGGCGCCACGGAGCGCTCCGAGGCACCTGACGCGCTCTTCCACCCCATGGTCGACGAGTTGGTGCGCCTGGCTCCCTGCCCAACCATCGTGGCGCGTGGGGGCGGGCAGGAGAACGCGACCTGGCCCCCGCGCCGCTTACTGGTGCCTACCAACGGCACGGCCGCAGCCCATCATGCAGCGGAGTTCGCCTTCCGCCTGGCGACCCAGGCAGACGAAGAGGTCGTGGTGCTGAGCGTCAGTCAGGGCGCGGAAGGGCCGGGCCTGGCGGGGACGCGACTGGACCTCGCCAGGCGCGAGCACGATGCCCGTCGCCGGATGGTCGACGAACTGGTCGGCCTGGGCGCTGACCAGGGCGTGAACGTGAGGGGCGAGGTCGCCGTTGGTCCCGGCGTCGAGGACTCCATACTCGAGTTCACGAAGCGGAACGGCGTGGACCTGATAATCCTTGGGACTGACGTTCGGCCTGGCTCCGGACGCCTCTACCTGGGGCCGCGCGTGGAAAGGATCCTTGAAGAGGCGCCCTGCCCGGTGCTGGTGGTCAATTGGGGCGGGTCGCCTTCGCGGCTTGCCAGCGCACGCAACGGCAACGGCTCAGAGCCTATGTAGGGCGGGGCTCCGCTTCGCAGGCCCTTGCCACATGTCGGCAACCAATCTTGATAACATCACTCAGGATTCAAGCGCGGGGATCATCTCCCTACCGCCATAACCCGTTGCAGCATGCGTCCGGACACCTTGACCGGCGCCGACAGGAGAGACGCGTGACCCTAACCAGAACTAAGAGCTGGACCGGCCCCAACCACACCGGCGAGGTTCAGGTGAACCTCATAGAGAACCTCGGTAGGCGGATCCTTACCGTCAGCCGAGTAGAAACGCTGACCCCAAACTACGTGCGCGTTTACCTCACGGGCGACGCTCTGGCCGGCGGCTTCCCGTACGTGCACCTCGCGCCGACCGACCACGTTAAGGTGCTCTTCCCACAGCCAGGCACCACCGAGGTGGTCATGCCGACCCGCGGCCCCAAAGGCTGGGTCACCGAGGAGGGCGCACCCGAGCCCATCCTGCGCGACTACACCGTTCGCGGCTGGCTACCCGAAACGAAGGAGCTGATCCTCGAGTTCGTTAAGCACGGTCACGGCGTTGCCTCTAACTGGGCCGCCAGCGCCAAAGCCGGCGACCAGCTAGGGGTCATGGGCCCACGCGGCAACCGCGTCTTCCCCGAGAACTACGCCTGGTACCTGCTGGCAGGTGACGAGTCCGTGCTGCCGGCTCTCGGGCGCTTCGCGGAGGAGCTGCCTGACGCCGCCCGCGCTCACATCTTCGTGGAGGTGGCGAACGCCGCCGAGCGCCGCCAGCTCACCGACCGCAGCAACGTAGAGGTCACGTGGGTCCTGCGCGACGAGGAAGGCGACGGCGGGCTCGAGCGGGCTCTGCGTGCGGTGAAGTTGCCTGAGAACGATGACTGGTTCGTGTTCGCCGCTGGAGAGGCCGGCGCCCTGAAGCCCATCCGCGACTACTTCAGGCTCGAGCTTGGGCTACCGCGCGAACGCGTGTCGGTGGACGGCTACTGGAAGCGCGGCCTGGCGAACCTCGACCACCACTCCATAAACCTGGACGAGGACTGAGCTTCGGCTAGCGGCGCGCCCTGCCGCTGTCCGGGTCGAGCATCAGGCCGGAAGCGTCGACGGCCTCGAAGTCACTGCCCACTATCTGGCGTAGTTCGCGGAGCACGGTGTTGTCCCACCTGTCGTCCGGGGCGCCGGATAGGTACCACGCCGAGCCGTTGTCGGCCAGGACCATGCCGTAACGTTTCAGCGCCGTGACTATCACCTGCGTCTCGGCCGAGAACCCGCTGGCGTCGAAGTCGGCACGCAGACGGAAGCGCGTGCCCATGGGCGGGAACTCAGGGCCCGTATTCCTAGATGCGTAGTGGCGCGCGGGCCACACGTAGGCAGCGGCAGTCTGAGGGGCCGTGAAGCGCAGCGCGTGCGCGATGACGCCTGCCGCAACCTCCTCGTAACGCACCAGCCCGGGGAGTATCGGCAGGCCAGCGGCGTCAGCCGAGGTCCAGCCGGCCGGCCTCAGGTCGTAGCCGTCCAGGTCGAAGATAGCGCCGGAGCCAGCCTCCCATGAACCGTCCGGCTGCAGCACCGCGTCGTACAGCTCGTATAGGGTGCACGCGGCGGTGTCGACCACCAGCACGTGCCTGTCGCCGCCCGCCGCCACGCCGCCTGGCGGCGCACCTTCAACGGGCGCGTCGGCCGGTACCGGGTACGGGCCCGGATCGCTCTCGGAGGGGTAGTAGAAGCTGACGTTGACCCCGCTCTGACCGGCCCCGACGGTGGTGTAGGGGATGCCGATGGGGGCGCCCTCCCATAGGCCGGACCCGAAATCAGGATGCACATGGCGGCTCTCCCCGATAGTCCGAACGTATGCTGCCGAGTTCGGGTGGACGGGCAGGTTGTCCACCCGCGCGTTCCACACGTGATCGGCCGGGAACACCTGGCAGTCGGCCAGCGACGGCCCCTCACCGGGACCGCCTGGACCACCGTTACCGTTCGAGACCGGCGACGCGCACGCGGCTAGGAAGAGCGCAGCCAGCAAGGGTTTGAGCGGGAACTTAGGCGCCATGCGGCGATGGTAGTGCCCCAGCTGGTGAGAAGCGCGTGACCCGCTTCATAACGCCGGTAACGGGGTGCTCAGGCTTCGCCTAGGTACGCGTCGGCGTCCAGCTCGCCCGCCAGCTCGAAAGCGCTGCTGGCGGTCTCGAAGCGCGCCCTGAGGGCGAGGCGGGGGCCGGCCGCCACCTTGAGCCGTTCAGGAAGAGCGCCCACCGTTGCGAGTACCCGCTCGTACTCGTCAGGTTGCGGATGCTCGACCCTGACCCAGGCGAGCGTGGCGCGTGGCTCGAGACTCAACGCCGGGTGCGCGGAGCCCTGCCAGTCGATGAAGAACGGCAACGCGCCCCCGAAAGCGTGGCCGCGGGGAAACACGAGCTCCCAGGTGAGCATGCTGCCGTCCGGCAGGCGCCGCCCACCTGGAACGCGCCTGGTTGCTATTCCGGCGCCCTCAAGCTTGGCCGCCACAACGTCGGCGTTCCCGGCGCGCACGCACCACGCCTGCAGCGACGGCCCCATCAGGCGCGAGAAGAGCGCGCCCCACGGCCCGCTGGCGCCCGGCTCGGAGGCTATGAGTTCGATGTACTCGTTAGACCCGAGCCCCAGTAGCGAGTTATGGGTGCCCCAGTTCTCGTGCCGGCCGCCCTGAACCGCCCGTAAACCGCTACGGGCCGTGAACCCCTCACCCAGCTGTGCTAGGTCCGGTCCTGCGTACAGGAGGTGATCGATCTGGATACTCACCATGCGCGATGGTACGGCCTGCGCTCACTGAGTGGCCTCAGGCGACTTCCAGCACCCCGGCTGCCGGAGCGTTGGCCCCGGTCTGCCCGAACTCCTCGAGCACAGCACCTATGAAGATGCGGCCCGTGATGAGCATGGAGCGCTCGTCGACATCGAAGCGCGGGTGGTGATGCGGGTACACGGCCTTTAGTTCTTCGTTGCGCCCGCCAACGAAGAAGAACGTGCCTGGCACCTTCTGGAGGTAGTAAGCGAAGTCCTCGCCGCCCATCATGGGCACCATGTCGACCACGTTCTCGGCGCCCACCACGGCGCGGGCCACCTCCGTAACCAGTTCCGTCTGCTCGGCGTGGTTCACCACGGTGGGGTAACCGTGCTCGTAGTCGAGCTTGCCCTCGGCCCCGAAGGCGCCGCACACCTGCTCGACAAGGCGCCCGATCGATTCCTCGGTGGCCTGCTGCACCTCGCGCTTGAACGTCCTGACGGTTCCGGTGAGCTTCACGGTTTCTGGGATGATGTTCGACGCCGACCCGCCGTGGATGGAGCCTATGGTCACGACCACGGACTCCAGCGGATCGGTTTGCCTGGAGGCCACGTGCTGCAGCGCGAGGATCAGGTGGCTTGCGATGACGATGGGGTCCACCGTCTTGTGCGGCTCGGCACCGTGGCCGCCCTTGCCCCTGATCTCTATACCGATCGTGTCGGCGGTGGCCATGGCCGGCCCGATTACCGTGCCGACCACGCCCGTCTCGAGCGGCGACTGCACGTGCGCGCCGTAGATGACGTCGACGCCGTCTAAGCATCCGTCCTCGATCATGGGTAGAGCGCCGCCGGGTGAGACCTCCTCAGCGAACTGGTGCACGAACACCACGTTGCCGCGCAGTTGGTCCTTCACTTCGCTAAGCGCCTTGGCTACACCCAACAGCCCGGCCGTATGTATGTCGTGCCCGCAGGCGTGCATGACGCCGGGAATTGTCGACTTGTACGGCACGTCCTTCTCGTCGTCTATGGGTAGCGCGTCGAAGTCGGCGCGCAGGGCCACGGTCTTGCCGGGCAGGCCGCCCCGCAGGGTGGCGACCACCCCGCGGCCGCCAACGCCAGTGCGCACTTCGAGTCCAAGCGCCCGGTGGTAGTCGGCAATTAGTTGTGGGGTGCGCACCTCCTGGAACGAAACCTCTGGGTGCATGTGAAGGTCGCGCCGGAACTCAACCATCTCCGGGTAGAGCGACTCCAAACGAGAGAAAAGTGCCTTTCGCATGAGCCAGATTACCCGACCCGGCGGGGCTCAGACTGCCCTCAAAGGCACGTGCCTACACCCCACCATGGCCCTTTAGTTCTAACCTTGAAGGCGGATGACCGAGCCGAACAGAGCCGAACTTGCGTCACCGGCTATGCGCCTGGTGACCGAGATCGTCGTAGTGGGCGCAGGCCAGGCTGGCCTCTCCACCGCCTACCACCTGAAGCGCCGCGGCCTGGAGCCCGGACGCGGTTTCATCGTACTGGACGCCAATCCCGAGCCGGGCGGCGCCTGGAGCGACCGCTGGCCCTCGCTGACGCTCAGCACCGTGAACCGCATACACGACCTACCGGGCATGGCCTTCTCGGAGGTCGTCGACACGGGCGACACTGAGGTGCAGGCGCGCTCCGCGGTGCCGCGCTACTTCGCCGCCTACGAGGAGCGCTTCGCACTGAACGTTTACAGGCCCATAGACGTCATCAGCGTCGAGCTTGAGGACACGGACGAGGCTGGTCGCCTGCGGGTCACGACCGAGCGCGGCCAGATCAGCGCCCGTGGACTGATAAACGCAACGGGCACGTGGGAGAAGCCGTACGTGCCGTACTACCCGGGGGTGGAGGGATTCCGGGGCCGGCAGTTACACACGCGCGACTACGTGAGCGCCGCCGAGTTCCGCGGCCAGCACGTGGTGGTCGTGGGGGCCGGCATCTCGGCCATACAGCTCCTCGACGAGGTCTCACAGGTCACCAGCACCACGTGGGTGTCTAGGCGGCCGCCTGACTTCCGCGAGGGGCCGTTCGACGAGAACGCGGGCCGGCGCGCGGTGGCGCAGGTGGACGAGCGAGTGCGGGCGGGCCTGCCACCGCTCTCCGTCGTGTCGGTGACGGGCCTGCCCGTAACGCCGCGGATAGAGGCCATGCGCGCCCGCGGGGTGTTGAAGAACCTGCCGATGTTCAGCGAGGTGCTGGAGGAGGGCGTGCGGTGGGCTGACGGCACGGAGGCTCACGCCGACGTCATCCTCTGGTGCACGGGCTTCCGCAGCAACCTCGATCACCTGGCGCCGCTCGGCCTGCGCGAGGCGAGCGGCGGCATTACCATGACGGGCCGCCTAGCCACCCAGGTAGCCCGCGACCCCCGCGTGCACCTGGTGGGTTACGGCCCGTCGGCCTCCACCATCGGCGCTAACCTGGCGGGTGGGGCGGCCGCCAGCGAGCTATTGGCGCTACTCGGTCTGCAAGGTGCTGAGGTCGGTCCCACGTAGCACCGGCACGGGCGCTGCTGGGCTGACCGGCCTCAAAGTCGCCTGAGTTGAGGCTCGATCTGGGCGCGGTGCGGCTCGAGGAACGGTGGCAGCGCCAGCGTCTGCCCCATGGTCTCGAGGGGTTCGTCGTGGTGGAAGCCGGGGCCGTCGGTGGCGAGCTCGAACAGTATGCCGCCGGGTTCGCGGATGTAGAGGCTGCGGAAATAGAACCGGTCGACCTCACCGCTGAACGCCATGCCGGTCTCTTCCAGGCGCTCTGTCCAGCGGTGGTACTGCTCGTAGTCGGGTATGCGCAGAGCCACGTGATGCACCCCGCCGGAGCCGTAACGCGCGCGGGGCAGGTCAGGCCTGACCGCCACGTGCACCTCGGCGGCGGGCCCTTCTGCGTTCATACCGTAGACGTGCACGGTGTGCTCCGGAGCTTCGTGGTTAGGGTAGGTGCGCAGCGTCTCGAGGTTGAGGACCCCGGTCAGGAAGCCGTGGGTGGGTGCCAGCTCGGGCACGGTTATGGCGCTGTAGCCGAGGCCCCTGATCTGATGCTCGGCTGCTACGGGGCTGTGCTCCCAAGGGTGGGCCTCGCCCACCCCGCCATCGTCCACGAGGCTGGCCACGAAGCCGTCCTTGTCTTCGAAGTCGACGTGCAGACGGTCGTCTCTGGTGATCACGCCGGAGTTCTGCACACCGTGGTGCGTGAGCCTATCTGCCCAGTAGCGCAGGCTGTCGCCGCCGTTCACCCGGAAAGTGGTGCGCGAGATGCTGCGGTTGCCGCGATGCTCGCGCGCGGCGCGCGGCATGTCGAAGAAGGTCATGTCGGTGCCTGGCGTGCCGAGGGCGTCGGCGTAGAACAGGTGGTACATGCTGACGTCGTCCTGGTTCACGGTCTTCTTCACCAGGCGCATTCCCAGCACCTGGGTGTAGAAGTCGTGGTTGCCCTGGATGTCGTTCGTGAGCGCGCTCACGTGGTGGATGCCGGTGAGTTTCAGCATGGGCGGGTCTCCTTATGTTGTTCCGTGGGCGCCGCGGTTCTGGTGCCTCGTCGTGATGGCGCCGCGCATAGCCGCGCCGCTTCTTAGTTGACACTTTAGGTCTAAACTATGGCGACGTCAAGCTCCATAAGACCACTTGACCGCCAATAGATTTAGGTCTAAAGTGAGGGTGTGTCTGAGGTAACCACACAAGCCACCGCTCAGCGCATGCCGCGCTCCCACACCCTGCAATCCGCGCCGCTGCTGGCATGGCTGCGCATGGTGAGGGTTGTCAGCCGCACCCAGCGGGCGGCCACGGATCACCTGCGCCAGTTCGACCTCACCCCCGCACAGTTCGACGTGCTAGCGCAGGTCGGCGCCACCCCCGGTCCTAGCCAGCAGGAGCTGGCCGACCGCCTGCTGGTAACGCAGGGCAACGTGTGCCAGCTGCTCGACGGGCTCGAGAAGAAGAAGCTGGTAGAGCGCCGGCGCGAGGGCCGCAGCAACCGCATCTTCCTCACCACAGACGGTCAGGCGCTAGCCTCGCAGGCCGTGCCCGAGCACGAAACGTGGCAGGCCGAGCGCATGACCGCACTAGAGGAAGAGGAGCAGCGCGAGCTGCTGCGTCTCCTGCGCAAGCTCGACCGGTCGCAGCAATAGTCGTTTTTTGTTGCCACTTAGCTTTAGACCTAAACCCCAGATCAGGAGCGTTGAAATGAGCGAACCCATGAACCCAGCCGAGATCGAGTTCGGCATAGACAGCTTCGGCGACCTGCCGAGAGACGATAGCGGCAACCTGGTTTCTTACGCCGAGGCCATCCGCGCCACGGTGGAGGAAGCCGTGGTAGCCGACCAGACAGGCATCGACGTCATCGCTCTGGGCGAGCACCACCGCCGCGAGTTCTCCATCTCCTCACCCGAAACGGTACTGGCCGGCATAGCTACCCGCACCGAGCGCATCCGCCTCGCGTCCGGCGTTACCGTGCTCTCGTCCGACGACCCCGTGCGCGTGTTCCAGCGTTTCGCCACGGTCGACGCCCTCTCTAACGGCCGCGCCGAGGTCATCCTGGGCCGAGGTTCGTTCACCGAGTCGTTCCCCCTCTTCGGTTACGACCTGGCCGACTACGAAGTGCTCTTCGAGGAGAAGATCGACCTCTTCCACAAGCTCCTCGACGAGAAGCCCGTCACTTGGCAGGGCACCACGCGCGCGCCGCTAGTGAAC
>JBAYRM010000049.1:0-12766 GCA_041676665.1 Trueperaceae bacterium | reverse complement strand
TGCGCTGGGGCGCCGGTGCCTGCGCCCACGCCGTCTGGCGACGCCGCCAGTCCCCGCCCTTCGGCCGTGGCGAGCGGATCCAGGGGCCCCGTCTGGCCCGCCACGGCGGCGTTGCCGCCAGGCTGCCTGGGTGAGAGCACCGAGGCGTCAACGTCGGTGGTGCCGCTCACGCGGGCGTCGTCGCCGGGCGCCCCGCCTTGCGTGACGGGCGCCAGCACCTCCGCGCGCAGGGTGGGCACGGCCACCTCGCGCACCTGAGCTACTTGCGCCTGCGGGGTTATAGAAACCTCGCGCCGCGTGCCCACCACGGCCGTGGCGTTGGGCGCCGCCAGTGGTGTGCTGCCGGAGACCGTGGCCTGCACCCCTGAGGTGCTCAGGTCTACGGCGCCAGCCACCTGGGCTTGCACGCCCCGGGCCTCGAGTTGACGCGCCTCCGCCACCGAGGCGGTGGCGTTGGGCGCCGTGAGGCCCGTGGCCTGCGCTACAGCGGCGCTAACGGCCGGCGACTCTATCGCGCGCGTTTCGGCCACGGCGGCGCTGGCTTGCGGCGAGCTGATGTCGCGCGCCTCGCTGACGTTGGCGGTGGGTTGCATGGCCACGGCGCGCGCTTCGGTGACCTCGGCCCGCACCTGCGGGGCGGGCAGGGCTATCGGGTCTGAGAGCGGCCGGGGGTCTAGGATCACGGCGTCGATCTCGGGCAGGGTGGTGGCCGGCACCTCCGCTAACGGTAGCTGGGCGTCGAGCGGCGCGGCTTCGGCCACTTGCGGCTGCGGCAGCGGCGGAGCCGGCACCTCGGCCGCTTCTGCAGGGTCCGCGGGCGCCTCCGCCGCCTGGGCCGGCGGCGCTGCTGGGGCGGGCGGCTGGGCGGTGGTGGGTTGCTGCTCGGTGGCCGTTATCTCTGGCTGGTCGGCCGCGAGGTCGCGCGGGTCGCCGATCTCTTGGCTGGCCACCTGCGGCTCGGCGGCCGGCAGGGCGGGCGAGTCTACGGTGGGCGCCAGCGTGGTCTCTTCAGAGAAGGCCGGGGTGCCTACGTCGATGACTATGTATGGCGGCAGCGGCTCTGGCCGCGGTATGAGGCTGAGCGCCAGCATGAGCAGCAGGATGAGCAGGTGGATGGTGACCGACAGCGCCATGGCGCGCCGCTTGTCGGGATCGTGCCAGAAGCCGGTCACCGCTCAGCCCCCCGTGGCGATAACGATGCGCTGCGCGCCGCCCTGGGTCAGCAGGTCCATGATCCTAACGGCCACGCCGTGCGGCACGTCGCGGTCAGCGCGCAGCACTACTGTGGTCTGGCCGCTGGCGTCGAGGTCCTGCCTGAGTAGCAGTGCCAGTTGCGACTCCTGCACCTGCGCGCCGCCGAAGAATATCTGGCCGTCCTTGTTCACGGTGACGGTGGGCAGGGTCGACGGTTCGGTGACCGTGGTTTGCGAGTCGGGTAGCTCGACCGGCAGGCCCGACTCGAGCGTGATGAACGTGGTGGAGACCATGAAGAAGATGATCAGCAGGAACACCACGTCGACCATCGGGGTCAGGTCCAGCCCCGGTGCGGTTGCCACGCGCCTTCTTGTACGCCTGGAACTCACGGCCCCTCAGACCTGCGGCAGCGGGCGGGTGGGCACCGTAGCGGAGCCGCGCTCGCCGTGAGCGTCGCTGGCATCGGCGTGGTGGGCTCGGCCGGAGCCCTCATCGCGGCGGTTGGCCACGGCCTGCACGACGTTGCCCATGAGCTCCTCGCGGCGCCGGTCTATCTCTGAGAGAATCTTCTCGACCCGGCTCGCGAGGTAGCCGTGGCCCACCAGCACGGGGATGGCCACGATGAGGCCGGCGGCGGTGGTAACGAGCGCTTGACCGATGCCGTACGCCAGCAGGCCCGGGTCGCCGCTGCCGAAGCGCGCGATCTCGGAGAACGAGATGATCATGCCCGTTACGGTGCCAAGCAGCCCGAGCATGGGCGCTATCTGCGCGATGATCCCGAGCGGCCTGAGCCCCCGTGTGAGGCTTTGCTCCTCTAGCAGGGTGGCCTCTTCGAACGCTGCCTCCACGGCGGGCCTGCCGTACGGCAGCCGCTGCAGCGCGGCGCCCAGCACGCGCGCCACGGGGCCGCCGTGGTTCTCGACCGCGTCGAGCGCGGTTTCGAGGTCGCGCTCGCGCACGGCCGCGTTCACTCGGGCCATGAGTGAGCCCGTCTGTACGTTCTCTTTGCGCAGCTTCATGATGCGCTCGATGAAGATGTATACGGCGTACACCGATATGAGGATGATGGCCGCGAGTACCGGTCCACCGCTCACCATTAGTTCGGTAAAAGTCATGCCACGCTCCTAGCGCTTACGGACGCGCACGGTTGTCAGTTCGCATCGTCGCACACTGTATAAAGCCGCAGTATGAACGCAATGAGAGAAGGCGGCCTGCACGGTTAGTGGGCGTTAGTCTGCCCGCATTCACACTAGCGCATGGTTGGCACTAACCGGTGTTGCGCATGCCGGCCGACACCCCGGTGAGCGAGAGCATGACCGCGTAATCCAGCTCGGCCCGGTCGGGCGCGCCCTCCGGCACGCTGCGCAGTCGCCGCAGCAGCTCGACCTGCAGCCTGCTGATCGGGTCGACGTAAGGGTTGCGCAGGTCGATGCTGCGCCGCAGCACCGGGTCAGTAGCGAGGATCGCGGCGCCTGTGACCCGCTCGACCTGCTGCACGGCGGCGGCGTGCCGCCGGATTATCTCCTCGCCCAGGCGGTGAGTGGCGGGGTCAGCTAGCTGCAGGTACGAACGGAAGACTGCCATGTCGGCCTTGGCGAGGCTCATCTGCGCCAGGTCGATCATGGCGCGGAAGAACGGCCACTCCTGGTACATGGCGGCGGCCTGCTCGGCGCCTATCGCCCCTAACGCGGCGCCCAGCCCGTACCAGCCGGGCACGTTGGCGCGGTTCTGCGTCCAGGCGAACACCCATGGGATGGCGCGCAGGGTGCTCAGCGAGTGGTCGGCTGAGCGGCGGGTGGGCCTGGAGCCCAGGTTGAGGCGCCCCAGCTCGTTGATGGGCGTCACTTGCTCGAAGAAGCCGATGAAGTCGGGGTGGCGCACGAGTTGGTGGTAGGTATCGCGGCTGACCTCTGCGGCGCGGTCCATGGCGCGCCGGTACTCTTCCGGTAATGGCGGCGGGTCGCGCTGGTCGCGCGCCGACGCCAGCACGAAGGCGTGGAGCACCTGCTCTAAGTGCCTGTGGGCCAGGTCCTTGTCGCGGTAGCGGTCGGCCAGGGCCTCGCCCTGCTCGGTTATGCGCATGCGGCCCGCCAGGCTTCCGGGCGGCTGCGCCAGTATGGCCTGGCCGGCGGGTCCGCCGCCGCGCCCGATGCTGGTGCCGCGGCCGTGGAATATGCGTAAGCTCACGCCGCGCTGCCGGCACAGCTCGGCCAGGCTTTCCTGTGCTCGGTACAGGGCCCAGTTGGCAGCTACCAGACCCACGTCCTTGTTGGAGTCCGAGTAGCCGATCATGATCTCTTGCACGCCGCGCTTGGTCACGTGCTGCCAGTAAGCCGGCGAGTCGAAGAGGGTGCGCATCACGGCCGGGGCTGCGTCCAGGTCGGTCAGGGTCTCGAACAGGGGCGCGACGTCGATATCGGTCACGCCGGCCTCCTTCGCCAGCAGCAGCGCCTCAAGCACATCTGAGGCGCCTTCGGCCATGCTGACGATGCTGCTGCCGTGCGCTCCTGCGCCGTACAGGCGGCTGGCGCGCCTCAGCTCCTCAAGGAACTCGATGGCCCGCTCGGCCTCCGCGCCGGGCGCGGCGCCCCGGGCCAGCAGCGGGCGCGGCGAGGACAGTTCGCGCTCCAGCAGCTCTAGCCGCTGGGCTTCGCTAAGGGCGGTGTAGTCTTCTTCTACTTCGGCTGCGCGCAGGATCTGGGCGACAGCCACCTCATGCTTGCCGGAGTGCTCGCGCAGGTCGAGGGGCGCGAGCGCGAAGCCGAAAGCGGCGGCCCTCGTGGAGGCGGGCCGCACGAAGGCGTTGGCCGCGCGCTCCGCGTGCCCCAGCTCCAGCGCCACTTCCAGCAGGCGCAAGTCGGCTAGGTAACCGGCTCCACCGCCGGGGTAACTGCCCGCGTGGGCGCCCTCGGTGACCAGCAGTCGGTGCACCAGCTCGAGCCATTGGCGGTACGGCTCGCCGGTGAAGCGCTCGCTGGCGGATGTGGCGGCCGTGCGCTCCTCCAGCGCGGTGCGTAGTACGTGCGTCAGGGGGGCGCGGCGCTCCCATAAGGAGAGCCGCTGCACCAGCAGGTCTACGTCAGCCAGGTACGCCTCGTTGGCTACCGCCGCCTGCAGTTCGTACGCCTGGCGCGTTACGCCGGGGGTTACGAACGGGTTGCCGTCGCGGTCGCCGCCTATCCACGAGCAGAACTTGAGGATCGGCGGCAGCGGCTCCCTGGACTGGCGCGGAGCCGAGCTGGGGCCCTCGCCAGAGGTTGCTTCCGGCAGGTACGCCTGCAGTGCCCACTCGAGGTCGCGCATGAGTTCAGGCACCACCTCGAGGAGCGTGCGCCTGAAGTAGTACAGCGCGCTCTTGACTTCGTCGATGACGGTGGGGCGCTCCTCCACCACTTCCCGCGTGAGCCACAAGGTGGCGATCTCGGCGTAAATGGTGTCCTTGAGTTGCCGCTCCGTGCGGGGTGGCGGCCCCTGCTCGGCCAGTTGCTTCAGCGCTTCTCCAATGCGCTCGAGCTTCAGCCTCACGGTGTAGCGCTTGACCTCGGTCGGGTGCGCCGTGAGCGTGAGCCGGAGGTCCAGCCGCGAGAGGAAGCTGCGCGCTTCGGCGGGCGTCATGCCCTGTTCGCGGAGTGCGAGCACCGCGGCCGCCAGGCTCTCGCTGCGCGGTTCAGCCAGCGTGGCGCCCAGCGAGCGCCGCTTGTTCACGCGCACGCGGTGGATCTCCTCCGCCAGGTTGACCAGCTGGAAGTAGACGGTGAACGCGCGCACCAGCTTCTCGGCGTCACTAGTGCTGACTCCTGAAAGCAGGTGCGCTAGCTCGGCCTGGGCGGTTTCGTCGGTGGGCGCCTCGCGCAGCCGTTTGCTGAGGCCCCGCACCCGCTCGACGAGGTCGAAGAGCCTCTCCCCTTCCAGTTCGCGCACAACGTCGCCGAGGGCGGTCGCCAGGAAGTCGACGTCGGCGCTCAGCAGTTCGAAGTCGTCCACTGTGGTCTGCCTTCCTTGCTCTAGGCTCGTGGCGGCGCGGCGGCGCGTGGCTACTGGCGCCCGGCGTCCCAGCGCAGGCGTGTTATCGAGCTGGCGCGGTTCCCTTCGAGCTCGAGGATCACTGCGTTCAGGGTCGCGGGGCCCTCAGCGGGCCTGTAGCGCACCGGCACCTTGCCTACGAAGCGCGCGTGCACCTCTTCGAAGCGCATGCCGATGCTCGAGTGCTGTACGCCAGTCATGCCCACGTCGGTGATGTAGGCCGTGCCCTTGTTCACGCTCTCGTCGGCGGTGGTGACGTGCGTGTGGGTGCCCAGCACGGCGGCCACGCGGCCGGCGAGGTGGTAGCCCATGACCTTCTTCTCGCTGGTGGCTTCGGCGTGGAACTCCACGACGACGGGCACGTCGGCCGGCAAGGAGTCCAGCACGCTGTCGGCGGTGCGGAACGGGCAGTCGAGCGCGTCCATGAAAACGCGGCCCATGAGCTGCATTACCGCTACGCGCTGACCGTTGCGCGCCTCGTACACGTGGGCGCCCAGACCGGGCGTGCCGGGCGGGTAGTTGGCGGCGCGCAAGAGGCGCGGGGTCTGCTCCACCAGCTCGTCGGTGCCGGGCTGGTCGAAGCCGTGATTGCCGAGGGTTACTACGTCGGCGCCAGCGTTACGCAGCTGATCGAAGTGGCGTTTGGTTATGCCGAAGCCGCCGGCGGAGTTCTCGCCGTTCACGATCACGAAGTCGTAGTCGGCGCCGTGGGCCTTGAGGTAAGCCTGGGCTGCTTGCACGCCGGGGGTTGCGAACACGTCGCCGATGAACAGAACTCGCACGCCGCAGGGTATCAGGAAGCCGGCGGGCACGGCGCGGGAGCCGTGCTGTGCGTGCTACATTCGGGCCATCCATGGAGTTCGACGCGGTCGACCGCAGCATCCTCGCCATCCTGCAGGAGGACGGCCGTGCCAGTCACGCCAGCATCGCTAAGCGCGTGGGCCTCTCCGCGCCGGCGGTGGGCGACCGGGTGCGCAAGCTGGAGCAGAGCGGCGTCATTCGCGCTTATCACGCCGACGTCGACCCGCAGGCGCTGGGTCTTGGCATCCTGGCGTTCGTGGCCATAACGCCGCAGCCGCGCAAGCCAGCTCAGAAGCTGGTGGAGCGCCTGCTGGAGCAGCCAGAGATAGAGGAGCTTCACGCGGTGGCTGGCACATACGCCTTCATCGCCAAGGTGCGGGTTCCGTCTACGGCGGCGCTGGACGCGTTCCTCGACCGGCTGTTCACCATGGAGGGGGTCGAGCGTACGGAGACCACCATGGTGCTCAAGACCAACGTGGAACGCCAGGTGCAGCTGCGTTTTCAGTGACCCTGTGGGGCCTACCAGTCGTCGGGTTGCCGCAGCGCTTCGAGGAACCAGGGCGGCAGGCGGCGCTGCTGGCGCCTGATGAAGTTGGCGAAGTCGGCGTCCAGCAGGTACGTGACCGCGTGGTCGTCTGGACTGCGAACGGAGCGGCCGTACGCTTGCACTACCGCGAGGGTGGTGCGCCAGTCGTACCAGTCGCGGTCGCGCTCCATGCGCGCCGCTACCTGCTTGTCGCCCAGGTACGGGTACGGCACCTTGCATAGCACCTGCCAGCGAGCCCGGTCGTCGGCCAGGTCTATGCCTTCGGTCATGCTTGGCGTTAGCAAGATGGTGGGCTCGTTACTGGTTAGGTGCTGCGTGAGCGCCACGTCGCGCCCGTCAGACGAGTCGTGCGTGAGCACGCGCCAGCGCACCTCGTCGGGCAGGTTGGCGTGAATAAAGTTAGCGATCTTGTACGAGTGCGCGTGAATGACGCCCTTCTCGTTGTCGTGCAGCTGCGCCAGTTCGGTTATGGCCTGCACCAGTTTGGGCAGGTCGCGGTCTATGTAGTGCCGCGTGAGCCGGGCCGCCGGCCTCAGCTCGATGGGTCTGTTCTCGGGCGGGAAGGTGGAGGGAACGGCCACCACTTCTGCTTCGTCGGGGTCGATGCCTAGGCTGCGCAGGAACGTGCGAGCGTCGAGGATGGTGGCGCTGAGCATGAGCACGCGCTGCCCGTACGTGAAAAGGAACGGCTCGGCCAGCGGGCCCACCTCTACGGGTTTGAACACCAGGTTCTCGCCGTTCTGCGCGCGGTAGCGCTCGACCACCCAGTCGACGTCGCCGCCGAAGTGCGAGTCGAGCATGATGCTTATGCGTTCGGCCTGCCCGTCGAGCCACTGCTTCACCCGCAGCTGTTCTACGGCCGCGTTACTCTGCATGGACCCTTTCGCCAGCTCCTGGTCGACCTCGAGCGCGCGCCGGCGCAGTTCGGGCAAGAGCGTCTCGGCGAACTCGAACATGTACTCGGCGCCCAGGTTGGGCGGTAGCGGCAGCTGGATGCCGGCGCGCAGGAGCTGCGTGTCGGAAACGGCGACCTGCACGAAGCCCATGAGGGCGCCCTCAACGTTGTGAGCCTCGTCAAGCACGAGCAGCTCGCGCTCTTTGAAGCCGCCGGCGTAGTTGAGTTCCGCCAGGAAGTAAGCGTAATTGAGGGTGGTGATTCCGGCCGCCATGGCGACGTCTTTGGCGGTGAAGTACGGGCACTCTTCGCACGCCGGGAAGCGTTTACCAGCGATGCACGGAGCCGCGGCGGCGTGGGTGGGCGCCACGAGGCAGTCATAGTTGGCGCGCCCCTTCATTACCGCTAAGTCCGGGAAGTCGGTCACGTACTGGTCCTGCAGGATCTTCTGGTTGGTCAGCACGTAGGCGCTCTTGGCCTCGCGCGCCAACGCCACGGCGATGGCGCTCTTGCCGGCGCCCGTGGGCGCCTCTACCACCACGAAGCGCTTGCCCGCAGCGAACGCCTGACGCGCCTGCTGCAGCGCTTCGCCCTGCCCCGCGCGGAACTCCGGGAACGGGAACGAGGCGGGTGGGAGGACGGTTCCGTCGGGCGAGCCTGGCACGGTTCACGCTATCACTTCGGGCGGGCGGCGCCCGGAGCGCGTAGGCAGAAGCCGTTACGAGCGGGGGAACTGCGCGGCGCGCGTGCCCGGGTGCGTAGCCAGTCCGCCTTTTGGGCCAATCGTCTATCGTTGAGGCATGCGCAAAGCCTCGTCGCTACTCATGTCCGTAATGGTGGCCGGTTCGTTCCTGGTGGCTTGCAGCGCCTCGGCGCAGCGGCTCGAGCCGGTAGCTAGCGGCTTCCGCAGCCCGGTGGCTATCGCGAACGCTGGCGACGAGCGCCTGTTCGTAGTGGAGCAGCGCGGCCGGGTTCAGGTGCTGGTGAACGGCGAAGTGGCTGCCGACCCGTTCCTAAACATCCAGGACCGCGTGACCAGCGGCGGCGAGCAGGGCCTGCTGGGCTTAGCGTTCCCGCCGGATCACGCCGCCACCGGGCGTTTTTACGTGTACTACACCGACAGCAACGGCAACACGGTGGTGTCACGCTTCACTGCCAGCGGTAACAGCGCGGACCCCGCCACCGAGCAGATCCTGCTTACGCAGGAGCAGCCGTACCGGAACCACAACGGTGGTCAGTTAGCGTTCGGCCCCGACGGTTACCTGTACGTGGGCCTGGGCGACGGCGGTAACGGCGGCGACCCGCACGGCTACGGCCAGGACCTGTCTACCTTCCTGGGCAAGCTCCTCCGCATAGACGTGTCGGGCGACATGTACACGGTGCCCGGCAGTAACCCGTTCGTGGGGCAGGGCGGCGTGAGGCACGAGATCTGGGCGTACGGCCTGCGTAACCCGTGGCGTTTCAGTTTCGACTCCGCCACCGGCGACCTGTACATAGCCGACGTGGGGCAGAACGCCTGGGAGGAAGTGAACCTGCAGCCCGCAGCATCGCCAGGCGGCGAGAACTACGGCTGGAAGGTCATGGAGGCCAACGCCTGCTTCGAGCCGCGCCAGAACTGCGACACGAGCGGGCTGGTGGCCCCGGTGATCGCGTACCCGCACGGCGGCGAGTGGGGCTCCTCAATCAGTGGCGGGTACGTGTACCGCGGCCCCAGCGCCCCTGGCCTGGTGGGAGCGTACGTGTTCGCCGATTACGTGAGCGGGCGCATCTGGACCGCGCGCGCCGACGCCGACTGGGAGCCCGAGTTGCTGCTCGAGAGCGGCTTCCGCATCTCTACCTTCGGGGTGGGAGCGAACGACGAGCTGTACGTGGCCGACCACCAGGGTGGTGTCATCTACCGGCTCGTGGACCTGCCTTAGAAACCCCCGACCCTGACTGGAGTGGCCGAGTCGGTAGTGGAGCCGTTACCCAGCTGGCCGTGCGCGTTGCCGCCCCACGCCCACAGTTGGCCGTCCTCGGCCAGGGCGAGAACGTGCTCGGAGCCGTTGGTGGCTAGCTGAACGATCGGGGGCAACCCTTCCACCTTCTCTGCCTCGTACGCGACGATGGGCTCCTCTATGACGGTGAAGCCTTCCATGCGTCCGGGCGTGATGACGCCGCTGCGCCACACGCTGCCGTCTTCGTAAAGCACGACGGTGCCGCTCGAGGTGGCGGTTAGCTGGCGGATGGGCTCGCGCGGGAACGCCGTGAGCTCGGCTGCGGCGGCGCCGCCTGGCAGTTCCGGGTCACCGAACTGGCCGTAGAAGTTCCTGCCCCAGGCCCACAGGCTGCCGTCGTCTAGCAGCACCACCACGTGGGCGTGCGCGCCGGCGATCTGCTCTATCGTGCGGTCAACCGGCAGCCCTGGCTGGATCGTGACCACGCCCTGCAAGCCCGACACGTCAGCGCCGGTTCCGTAGCTGGCGTCGCCCCAGAAGCGCAGTGAGTCGTCGGCCATGACGGCTATGGAGTACAGGTCCACCGGAGACAGGAGCTTGACGCCTAGCCCATCTAGCGGAACTGTGGCCGGGGTTAGCTGCGCCGAACTGACGCCGCGCGTTGGCACACCCGTTGCCTGACCGTCGTAGTTGAAGCCCCAGCCCCTAACCTCACCCGATGCTTCGTGGGAGAGGAAGAAGTCGAACATGCCGCCGTGCAGCTCCGTGTCGCCAAGGTCGCGAACGAGCTGCGGCGAGTACACCCCGTTAGGGTCGGCTTGGACCTCGTGGCCCAAGCTGGACGTGTTGCCCCACGCGTACCAGGCACCAGAGTCGGTGCGCGCGAAGACGGCGAAGCGCGCCACAGCCAGCGACTGTACGTCCGTCAGCCCAGGTATCAGCGAGGGCGTGTTGCCGCCCGTCAGCTCGGTGCCGTTACCCAGGGTTCCGTAGCTGTTGCGGCCCCAGCTGAGGACGCGGCCGTCGTCGAGTAAGGCGAACGAGGTATCGAGGCCTGTGTACACCTGCTTGATGCTGAGGTCCCCTCCGGGCCCGCCAGGACCAGCGGGGCCACCGCACGCGACCAGGAACGAACCTGCTAGTAGGGTAATGAGCAGCTTGCGCATGAAGTGAGCTCCAATCAACTAGTCTTCGACTTCTGATTGGAGGCAGCCTAATCGCGGCGCACTTAATTACGGCTTAAGAAGCAGGCGGCGCGAAGAAGTAAAAGCGCTCTAGCCGCCTAACCCGAAGAACCGCTCGAAGAATGCGCCCAGCCGGTCGATGACGCGCTGCTTCTTAGCGCCGTGCCCGCCGTCTTGCTGGAAGCGCGAGGCGGGCGGCAGCACCTTGGTTATGGCGGTGCCGGTTGTACGCAGAACCCCGTCCCTGAACGCGGAGGCCATGAACGCCTTGGTTTGCTCGTCCTTCAAGTGCTCCTGCGCGATGATTTCTTGCAGCTCCGCCTCACGCTTAGCGGCCACGTAGGCGCGCCACTCGTCGTCGACCTTGCCGGTGGCGGATATGGAATCCACGAAGCCTTCGACCAGGTCCTTCTTGTTGCGTAACGTCGGGCTGGCATCGACGGCGCGGCTTATCTCGGCCCTTATCTCCAGGTCTTCGCCGTCGCCGTGGCGCTCGCGGTAGCGCTGCACCAGCATGAGGATGTAATCGACGTTGATCTCGACCTGCTTTATGAGCTCGATCTCGAACACGATGTCGTCGTTTATGTCTTCTTTGTCGGCCTGCTGCCCGCCGCGGAAGTGGGCGTAAAGGTCCAGGTACACGCTGCGGTAGTCCTGCCCTTGCCTGGGCGAAAGGAGCCGGTTGGCATCGAACTCGTCGAACGAGGTGAGGATGTTCTCCAGCCGCAGGAGGGCGCCGAATAGCGCGATGAACTCCTTCTGGGCGCCCTCCCCCACGATCGGCCGCCCGAGCGGGTAGCACTCCAGCAGCTCGGCTACCTTGGCCTCGTACTCCTGGTAGTAATCCGCGTACGGCTTGAGCAGCACCACGCCTTTGGCGTCCTTGTTGCCGAACAGCTCGAGCGCGGCGTTGGTCTCGGCCTCAAGGTCCCTGAACGACACGATGTTGCCGTAGGTCTTAACCGAGTTGAGGATGCGGTTGGTGCGCGAGTACGCCTGTAGGAGCCCGTGGGCGCGCAGGTTCTTATCGACGAACAGGGTGTTGAGGGTGGTGGCGTCGAAGCCGGTGAGGAACATGTTGACCACGATCACCAGGTCTATCTCGCGCTGCTTGAGCTTCATGGAGAGGTCTTTGTAGTAGTTCTGGAATTGGTCCGCCGAGGTGTCGTACGAGCTGGCGTACAACTGGTTGTAGTCGCGTATGGCGTCGTCGAGGAACTCGCGAGCGTCGCTGGAAAGCGCGTCGGTTTCGAACCCTTCCTCGTCGAGTAGCCCGCCCACCTGCTCTTCGTTGGGGGCGTACGAGTAGATGACGCCTATCTTGAGCCGCTTGTCGGGCGCCAGTTCCTGCTGCTGCGCCTTGAACTCCTGGTAGTAGCGCCGGGCGGCGTTGATGGAGGCGGTTGCGAAGAGCGCGTTGAAGCCGCGCACGCGCCGGTCGTTGAGCTGGTAGTTCTGGTTGCGCCGGGTCTTCTGGTCGAAGTGCTGAAGGGTGTACTCGACCACCTTGCAGATGCGCTCGTGCGCCAGCAGCGCGTTCTCGGTGTCTATGGCCGAGACCTGCTTGTCGGCCACGTCGCCCACCTTGACCGTGTTCACGTAGTCGATCCTGAACGGCAGCACGTTCTTATCGGTAATGGCGTCCACAATGGTGTAGGTGTGCAGCCGGTCGCCGAACGCCTGTTCGGTGGTGCGCATACCCGGGTTGCCGCCGGACATGGCGTTGGCGGCGAAGATGGGCGTGCCGGTAAAGCCGAACAGGTTGTACTTGCGGAACGCTTTCTTGATAGCTGCATGCATGTCGCCGAACTGCGAGCGGTGGCACTCGTCGAAAATTATGACCACGTGGCCGGTGTAGATCTGGTGCCCGCGGTTGGCTTTGATGAAGGTGGATAGCTTCTGGATGGTGGTGATGATGATGCGCGCGCCGGGGTCCTCGAGCTGCTTCTTGAGGATGGCGGTGGAGGTGTTGGAGTTGGCGGCGCCCTTCTCGAACCGGTCGTACTCGCGCATTGTCTGGTAGTCGAGGTCCTTGCGGTCGA
The DNA here is from genome assembly GCA_041676665.1 of Trueperaceae bacterium. Lineage (GTDB taxonomy): Bacteria > Deinococcota > Deinococci > Deinococcales > Trueperaceae > JAAYYF01. Next base: position 143 of record JBAYRM010000049.1, on the reverse strand, counting down.
CCACGAACAGCACCTTCTGTACGCTGGGCAGTTTGCTGACCAGCTGCGCGGTTTTGAAGCTGGTGAGGGTCTTGCCGGAGCCGGTGGTGTGCCACACGTAACCGCCCGCGTTGAGGGTGCCGAGTTGGCGGCTGTTGATGGAC
>JBAYRM010000048.1:0-13106 GCA_041676665.1 Trueperaceae bacterium | reverse complement strand
CTGCGCGGCGTCGAACGCTACGGAGGCGGGGTCACCACCGTCTGGCCCGGTGACCGTGGGTATGCCGAGGCGCTCGCCCCACACGGCCAGCTGCGCGCTGCCGGCAGCCCGGAAGGTGTCGCCGGCGGCGAACATGACCTTGCGGCCGTGCTTCTTGTAGTAGGCGCCCAGCTTGGCGATGGTGGTCGTTTTGCCCACGCCGTTCACGCCCACGATCATGACGACCTTGCCCTTCGGCTCCACCAGCTTGCGCGAGACGTCGAGGTCGAAGCCCACGCGCCTAAGCTTCTGGCGCATCCGGTCGGGTTCCAGCTGGTCGAGGAGCGCCTTCTCGAGCGACTCGACGAACGGGGTGCCGCGCTCGCGCTCTTGCTTGGCGTCTGCCACCACGGTAGCGGCCAGCTTGGCGCCGACGTCGGCCCCGATCAGCGCGAACTCGAGGTCCTCCCAGTCCATCTCCCACGCGTTGGCGGCGGGCGACTGCTGGGTGTCGGCGCCCATGCCTGCGCGCGTGCGTCCGAGTCCCTGCCTCAGTCGGTCGAACCAGCTCATCAGGCGGTCTCGTCGCTGGCAGCGCTCGCCTGAGCGTCGTCCGCCTGCTGGCGCTCAGCGTGATCGGCGCCGCGGCTCTTGCGGTGACTGGTGCGCGCCTTCGCTTCGGCCGCCTTACGCGCCTTCTCTTCCTCCAGGGCGCGCTGGGGGTCGTCGTCGGGCAGGCCCGCGTCTATGAAGGTGAGAGCCTGACCGATGCGCTTCAGCGACTCGCGCTTGCCCAGTACCACTATCAGGTCGGTGACGCCGGGCGCCTGAGTGGTGCCGGTCAGCGCCGCCCGCAGCGGCATCAGCACCTTGCCCATGGCGACGGCCTGATCCTGCACGTAGTCGCGCAGCATGTCGTCCACGCCGTCGTAGTCGAAGAACTCCAGCATGGAGAGCTCGCGCTCCACGCCCTGCAGGTGCGACTGGCCGGTAGCCAGCTGCTTGCGGGCCGCCTCGTCGTAACGCAGGGTGTCGCGGAAGAAGTAGCCAGCCTGGTCCACCAGGTCCATGAGCGTCTCGGAGCGTGGCCTGAGGACGTCGATCACGTCGTACAGGTAATCCTCGTCGTCCCACGTGTAGCCCGCCGCCTCGAAGAGGGGCGTGACGCGCTCCGCGACCTCGTCGAGCGAGAGGACGTCACGCAGGTACTTGGTGTTGAAGAAGCGCAGCTTCTTGAGGTCGAAGATCGGGCCCCCGAGCGACACGCGGTCGATATCGAACTGCGCCGTCATGTCTTCGACGCTGAACAGTTCGCGCCCGTCGGGCATGCTCCAGCCCATGGTGGCGAGGAAGTTGAGCAGCGCTTCGGGCAGGATGCCCTGCTGCCGGTACGAGTCGACCGACGTGTCGAGCTTGCGCTTGCTGACCTTGCTGCGGTCTGGGTTACGCAGGAGCGGCATGTGGATGAACTCGGGCAGCTGCCAGCCGAACGCCTGGTAGAGGAGCAGGTGCAGCGGCGTGCTCGAGATCCACTCCTCGGCGCGGATGACGTGCGTGACGCCCATGAGGTGGTCATCGACCACGTTAGCCAGGTGGTAGGTGGGGTAGCCGTCGCTCTTGAAGAGCACCAGGTCGCGCACCTCGCCTGCCGGGATCGAGACGTCGCCCCTGAGGCGGTCCCTGAAGGTGACCTCACCCTCGTCGGGCGTCAGCAGGCGCACGACGTGAGGTTCGCCAGCAGCGGCGCGGCGCTCCTGCTCCTCACGCGGCATGCTGCGGCCCCGACCGTCGTAACCAAGCGGCCGGTTGAGGCGCTTCTGCTCGGTGCGCATGGCTTCGAGCTCCTCGGCTGACTCGAACGCCCGGTACGCTTTGCCGCTATCGAGCAGCTGTTGAACGTGCTGGCGGTACGTGTCCAGGCGCTCGCTCTGCCTGTACGGTCCGTTCTCGCCCCCAATGCCGGGGCCTTCCTCGGGCTCGATGCCGAGCCACGTGAACATCTCAAGGATGCGCTGCTCTGCGCCGGCCTGGTAGCGCTGCCGGTCGGTGTCTTCCAGGCGGAGGATGAACTTGCCGCCGTGGTGCTTGGCGAACACGTAGTTGAACAGGCCGATGTAGGCCGTTCCGACGTGTGGGTCACCTGTGGGTGACGGGGCTATACGGGTGACGACTTCCATTAAAGGCGCCTCCTAATACGGGCATCATAGCGTGGCGTTCGGCGGTTCGAACCGCCGGTAACGTGCGTGCCAGGCGGGCATAGTGGCGGTTCAACCGAAGAAGGTGACGTAGAGGATGGTGAACGCGCCGACCACCCACAGGTAGGGCGAGAAAGCGCGGAACTGGCCGCGCCTCAGGAGCGCGAACACCAGCTTGAGCGCAGCGTAGCCCACCACGAACGAGGCCAGCGTCATGGCCACCAGCGGGCCCAGCTGGATGTCGGCCCCGCGCACCTCCTCGATACCGAACAGCGCTACTCCGAAGGACACCACGAGGTAGAGGAGGAACGACATCCTTGGCGCCAGGTCCTTGTCGGCGCCGCGCGCCAGCAGGGTGGCGATGGTGGCGCCCGAGCGGGAGATGCCAGGCACGACCGCCAGGCCCTGCACGGTGCCAGCGATGAGCGCGTCGAGGAACGTTAACTGCCGCACGCTGTGCTTGGGTCCCGAGCGCGGCGCGAACCAGAGGATGAAGCCGGTGGCGATCAGGGCCACCGCCACCGGTAGCGGCCGGTTGAGTTCGTGGAACACCGAGCGCATGCCGAAACCGATGACGGCTGTGGGCACCGAGCCGACGATGACCAAGAGCGCGAGGCGCCACCCTTCCTCCTTGCGGCCCTCAGCGGACACGAGGCCGCGGAAGAAGCCAGTGAACGCCTTGGATACGTCTGCGAAGAGGAAGATGAGCACCGCCAGCAGCGTGCCGGTGTTGGTGGCGATGTCGACGTACAGCTCGAGCGAGTCGCCCCAGCCCAGGAAGTAGTTGGCCAGCACCAGGTGCCCGGAGCTGCTAACGGGCAGGAACTCCGTTAGGCCCTGCACCACACCCAGGACGATGGCTTGGATCACGTTCATCTAGGCACCAGCTTCGGTCTTTCTGCCGCGGGTCTGCGCGGGAGTCACAACGAAACGAGGCGGTGCCCTAAGACACACGCCTCGTCAGGAAAGCGCAGGCTGCTAAGCCGCAGCGCGCAGCGTTCTCAGCGCTTGCTGTACTGCGGCGCGCGGCGGGCCTTCTTGAGGCCGTACTTCTTGCTCTCGACGATGCGAGCGTCGCGCGTGAGGTGACCCTTCTGCTTGAGCAGCGGGCGGTAGCTCGGATCGATCTTGAGCAGCGCGCGGGCCACGCCGAGCTTGATGGCGTCGGACTGGCCGCTGGGGCCGCCACCCTTGACGGTGATGACAGCGTCGAAGCGGCCGGCGGTGTTGGTGTCCTTGAGGGGCTCGAGGGCCTGGACGCCGACCAGGATGCCGCGGAAGTACTCCTGGAACTCGCGGCCGTTGACCGAGATGCGGCCGCTACCAGGGCGGAGGAATACGCGGGCGACGGCTTCCTTGCGCCGACCGGTTCCGTAGAACTGTTCCATCAGGCCAACTCCAACTTCTTGGGCTGCTGCGCCTCGTGCGGGTGCGCCGGACCGGCGTACACCTTGAGGCGACGGATGAGGCGGCGCCCCATGCGGGTCTTGGGCAGCATGCCCCACACGGCGTGCTCCAGCACGCGTTCGGGGTGCTTGGCGAGCATCTCGCGGGCGGTGGTCTCGCGCAGGCCGCCCTGGTAACCCGTGTAGCGGGTGTACACCTTCTGGTCGAGCTTGCGGCCACTGAACGCGACCTTCTCGGCGTTGACGACGACGACGAAGTCGCCACCAGGCTGGTTGGGGGTGTACGTGGGCTTATGCTTGCCCTTGAGGACCGAAGCGATCTGTGTTGCCAGGCGACCAACGGTCTGACCGTCTGCGTCGATCACGACCCAGTCGTTGCTGGTCTCCTTCGGAAAGTAAGTCTTCACTGTAGTCACGTCCTAGCGGGTTGCTGATTCAAGGCTCTGCCGGTTTGATCGGGGCGGCAAAGTTGAAGCCAAACGCTAATCTAGCACGTTCGTAGCCGGCTTGTACAGGCCGCCCGGGCTGACGCTGTGCGGGCGGCGGTGGCCGAGCCGCTTAGAGGGTGCGGCGTTACCTGTCGCGCCGCGCCGGTAAGATGCGAAGCGAAGTCACCGACCGCCGCCAAGCAGACGTTGGTTACAGTTGCGCGCCACCACCAAGAAGAGGGCCCCTGCCATGACCGTCCAGCACTCCACGCCTGAACTGAAAGCGCTGTTCGGGCGCGTGAGGCTTGAGCCGTGGGGCGTCGATCACGTCGGCTCGGTGCAGGACGCCGGCAGCGCGGGCGCCGGTTACCCGGACGACCAGGAGCCCGACAGCTCCGCAACGGCGCCGCTGGAACCAGCCGCGCTCGAGGTCGAGGAACCCCTGGCGCGGTGGCGACCGCTGGCGGGGCGCACAACCATGCGAGTCGAGCGCACGCTTTTCCTCGACGGTGTGCGGCGCGTCGAGGCGCGCCTGCTGATAGAGGACACCTCCCTGGTGTTCGGGGCGCTCGGCAGCTGCGGCGTCGCCGCCGTGGCGTGCAGTCCCGGCGCGGCTCCGGCAGAGTTCGTGGAGGAGCCGCTGGTGCAGCGCTGGTGCGCCCTGGGCGGCGGGCGGCCCGAGCAGGGCGCGCTGCTGGTGCAGGCGCGCGGCGGCGGTCAGGGCCTGCACTACACGCTGAGCAGCACGCCCGAGAACGACGTCGACGCCCCGGTACGCCACTTGCAGGCCAAGATGCAGGAGGCGGAGCGGCTCCTCGCCGCCCGCCTGCTGGCCGGGCTCGGCAACGGCCTACTCCTGTGCGACGGCCCGCGCCCGCTGCTGGGCTCCAACACTCGCGTGCTGGGCTACATAAAGACCGTTCAGGCTCAGCGCTTGCCGCCCAGCGCGCTCGAGGTCGTGCGGGCGCTGGCCGAGGGTCAACGCTCACCGCTCTACCTGGTAGGAGCGGGCGAGTTCGCGCGTTTCGAATGGTACCTGCGGCTACGAAACCCGGGCGCCTGGGCGCACACCCTGGCGGGCAGCGTGAGGCTGCAGGCTTACGCTGGCCCGAACCCAGCGGAGCACCTCGAGTGGGCGCGTGAGGTGGCCGACTGGAGCTGCAGCCAGCTGCCGCGCTTCGCCACCAGGAGCCACCAGGACCCGCGCGCCCCGCAGCAACTGCTGCCGGTACGCGCGCTCGAAAGCACGCTTAGGCGGCGCTTGGGCAGCGCGCCGCTCTTACGGCGCCGTGTGCTCGCGGCGCTGCCGCAGGGAGGACAGAGCCTGTGACCACCGAGCCACTCCTAACCGAAGAGGGCGCGCCGCTGGGCCGCGTGCTCGGCACGGAAGACGCCACGCCCATCTCGTTCTGGTTCGCCGTGGCGCCAGGTGCGCGCGCGCGGCTCGACGACGTAGTGGTACTAACCACCGCCGACCCGGCGGGCGAGGGGCGCGGCGTCACGTTCTACGGGGTCATCGACCAGGTCAGAAGGCGGCACGAGGGCGTGCAGTTCGACAGCGACGCCGAGCTGGTAGCGGAGGGCCTCATGCCCGCCGAGGTTAGCTACGCCGCCCACGTTCTGGTAACCCGCTTAGACCCGGAGGAGTACCTGCCGCCCCTGCCGGGCGACGCCGTCTACCTGGCGCAGGGCGAGGCGCTCGAGATGGCGCTCTACGTCGACGGCATGAGCGCGCGCCTGGCCGCCGGTGTGCTGCGTAGCGGCGATCCAAGCTACCTGAACCTCGAGTTCATCGACGGCACGCGCGGCGCGCACGTCAACATCTCAGGCATCTCTGGGGTGGCCACCAAGACCAGTTACGCCCTCTTCCTGCTGTACGCCCTGTTCCACGGGCGCAACCAGCCTGACGGCGCGCCGCTGCTCGCTGACCCAGGTGCTGGCCGCGCGGTGGTGTTCAACGTCAAGGGCGAGGACCTGCTGTTCCTCGATCAGCCCAACGCCAGGTACGAAGCGGAGGAGCAGCGTTTCGCCGCGCGGCAGGGCGCCAGCCGCAGCCGTTACGAGGTACTGGGCCTGCCCGCCGGCCCGTTCGAGAGCTGCGCGCTGCACGGCCCACCGCTGCCTCAGGCCGGCGACGCGCTCATAGCCGACGTCACGCAGCGCGAGGGTGTCAGGCCGTACGTGTGGACGCTGCGCGAGTTCTGCAGCTCCCGCATGCTGCCGTTCGCGTTCGCCGACGTGGGCGCCATGTCGCAACTCGAGTTCCTGCTGCAGCACGTTGAGGAGCGCCTCTACCAGCTGGCGCAGGCGCAGACGGGCACCGCCGCCTACCTCGAGGTAACCGACTACAGTCCCGCCGCCGGCTACGAAGACGCTCTGGTTCCCGGCCGCATCGGCGAAGACGATGGCCTCACGGCCGCGCAGTTCGAGCAGCGAGTCGCGCCGGTAACTAGGCTCACCACCTTCGGCGAGCTGGTGGACTACGTGGAGCACAAGCTCCTATTGCAGGGAGCCGACGAGGATGACGATGACGGCGGGCGCCAGCGGGGCGGCGACCCGCGCTGGATCGCCGCCCAGGGACGGGGCACGCGCGAGGCGCTGGTGCGCCGACTACGCGGCGCGCAGAAGCACCTGGCTAACCTGATCCGCGGCGACATCGGGCCAAAGGCGCGCGCGAACGCGCGACTCGACGTGCTGGGCGCGCAGGCGCAGGTGCACGTCATCGACATCCACCAGTTGGCGCCGCTAGCGCAGATGTTCGTGGTCGGGGTGGTACTCAAGGGGCTCTTCAGCGCCAAGGAGCAAGGCGAGGGCGGCAAGCTGTTCGTGGTGCTGGACGAGCTCAACAAGTACGCCCCCGCCGAGGGCCACAGTCCCATCAAAGACGTGCTTCTCGACATCGCCGAGCGAGGTCGCAGCCTGGGCGTCATCCTCATCGGGGCGCAGCAGACTGCCAGCGAGGTCGAGCGGCGCATCGTGTCCAACGCGGCGGTGCGCGTGGCGGGGCGCCTCGACGCCGCCGAGGCCGAGCGCCCGGAGTACCGCTTCATGCCCGCCAGCACCAGGCTAAGAACCACCATCCTGGCGCCGGGCACCATGGTGGTGCACCAACCCGACGTACCCACGCCCGTCATGGTCACGTTCCCGTTCCCCGCCTGGGCTACGCGCGCCGCCGAGCGCGCCAGCAACGTCAGCGACGACGAAGCGTCGGCGCTGCTGCGTTGAGCCCGCGCGTCAACCTGGGCGCCTGAGACCCTTCGGCAGGAGGCTGCGGACCCTGGTGCCGCTGCGTTTACCCCACCCCAGCGGTAACCCGTCGACCTCGACCCGCAAGTAACCGGGTGCCCCGGGCCCCTCCACGTCGGCTCCAGCCAGGTAACCCGCCAGGCGCGGGTCGTGCGGCCGCAGGTCCAGCCGGCGCGCGGCCCCGCCCGGCGGCAGCCCCATGGCTAGCGCGTGCGCTGGTTCGACGCGCGCCGCCTTGGCGCCCTGCGCGAACCTACCCAGCTGCAGCCCGTGGCGTAACCAGCGAATGCCCCCCAGGGGCAGGCTGTCCTGCGCCCGCAACAGCCACTCGCCCTGCAGCCCGGTCGGCGCCAGCGCTGCCGCGGCGCCTGGCGCGAGCGCTTCCGAAGCCAGTTCGTGCCACGCCGTCAGAGCGGGTCGCGGCGGCGCGGTCGCCGCCGACTTCTTGCTCTTCGCGCTCTGCCGGGCAGGGCGCGCGTCGCCCGCGGCCGTGCCGCCTGGCGGCCGCCGCAGCAGCGCCACGAAGTGACCCTCGCCGGGGCCCCTGTGAGGCCAGATGCGGGCCGTGCCCGAGAGCTCCGGTAGCGGCGCGCCGCCCGACCAGTCGGGTCTGCCCGGGTCGGTGCCGGCGAGCTGCAGCGGCACGATCTGGAAACCGCTGGCGGCCACGAAGCGCGCCACGCTGCCCTCGTTCTCCTCCGGCGCGAGCGTGCAGGTGGAGTAGGCCAGGTAACCGCCCGGCTTAACCAGGCGCGCCGCCTGCAGCAGGAGCGCGTCCTGGCGGGCGGCGCACAGTTGAACGTTCTGCTCGCTCCACATCTTGAGGGCGTCGCCCGACTTGCGGAACATGCCCTCGCCTGAGCACGGCGCGTCGAGCAGCACCCGGTCGAACCGCTCCGGCCAGACCTGCGCCAGGCGTTCCGGCGTCTCGTTGGTGACCGTGGCGTTGCGAACGCCGCAACGCTCCAGGTTGCTCACCAGCGCCAGGGCGCGCTGGGGATGCACGTCGTTCGCTACCAGCCAGCCGGTGCCGGCCAGCAGCGCCGCCAGGTGCGTGCTCTTGCCGCCCGGCGCGGCGGCCAGGTCCAGCACCAGGTCACCGGCGGCAGGCGCCAGCGCCTCGGCGACCGCGGTGGCGGCAGGGTCCTGCAAGTAGTAGGCGCCCGCCAGCTGGTAATGGTGGCGACCGGGCGTCACGGCGCTGGGCGGGGCGTCGCTTACGGCCGGGCCGTCAGCCAGCAGAGCGGCGCCGACCGTGAATGCCGACGGGCACCACGGCACGCGCGAGAGCTCCCACGGCAGCCGCGCTGCCAGCTCGGTGGCCGCGCCGCGCAGCGTGTTGAGCCTCAGGCCAACTGTTGGCGGTAGGGACAGCGCCGCGAAGAGCTCGCGCGCCTCCTGCTCGCCCAGCAGCGCGCGCAGGCGGCGCATGAACGCCGCCGGCAGCTCGGCCAGGTTCTCGTCGCTGGACACGCGAAGGATGATAGCAGCCGCGATGCTGCGCGGCTGGCGCCGCGACCGCGCGCGTCGCTACTTGCCGTAGCGGCTTCGTAAACTCGAAGGCATGAGGATCCTTCACACCGCCGACTGGCACGCAGGCCGCACGCTGCACGGTGCCGACCGCACCCCCGAGGTGCGCGCGGTGCTAGGCGAGCTGGCCGACATGGCTATATCCGAGCGCGTAGACGCCATCGTGGTGGCCGGTGACCTGTACGACTCGCGCAACCCCAGCGCAGCGGCCGAAGACGCCGTTTACGACTTCTTCCTGCGCACCGGCGCGGCCGGCATCCCCAGCGTCGCCATCGCTGGCAACCACGACTCGCCCGCTCGCTTCGATGCGGTCTCCAACGTGCTGCGGCTCGCCAAGGTGCACACCGTGGGGGCGTTCCGGCCGGCTGGCCAGGGCGGCCTGGTAGAGCTGGAGCTCGCTGCTGGCCGCCTCAAGGTGGCGGCGCTGCCGTTCCTTTCGGAGCGCCGCATGATAGACGCCGAGGCGCTGCTCAAGCTCGACCTCGGAGCTCAGCGCGATAGTTACCGCCAGGTCATGCGCAAGCTGGTCACCAACCTGACGCAGGGCTTCGATCACCGCGGCGTGAACGTGCTGGCCATGCACACCACCTTCGAGGGCGCCACCCTGGCCAACTCCGAGTACGCCTTCCACTGCACCTCGAGCTACACCGTGCCCGCCTCCTTGGTGCCGGCCACCGCCAACTACGTGGCGGTGGGGCACATCCACAAGCCGCAGGCCATCGAGGGGCTGCCGGAGAACAAGGCACGCTACAGCGGCAGCCCGTTGCAGCTCGACTTCGGTGAAGTGGGCGACCACAAGTCCGCGCTTCTGGTCGAAGCCGAGCCGGGCAAGCCGAGCACGGTAACGCCGTTACCGCTCTCGGCCGGGCGGCGCCTGTTCCGCGTGGTGGTGACCGAGCAAGAGCTGGACGGCCGGCTGGACGAGCTGGCGCACTTGGACGGCTGGCTCAAACTGGTGATCAAGCTCGAGCGACCGAAGCCGGGCCTCAAGGAGCGGCTGCAGCAACACCTGCCCGACCTGCTGACGGTCGAGCAACTGCTGCCGGGCGAGACTGAGGAAGACCTGGTCAGCCTCGACCTGCGGGCCCTCTCCCTGGTCGACGCCTACCGCTCCTACCTCGAGACCGAGCGGGGCATGCAAGAACCGGACAGCCTGGTGGCGCTGTTCCAGGCCCTGCATGACGAGGTGAGCGCGTGACGCCACTCGAGCTACAGCTGGAGGGCTTCACCGTCTACCGGCAGCACACCACCGTCGATTGGCGGGGCGCCGACACCGCCCTGTTCGCCGTGACGGGCCCCACCGGAGCGGGCAAGTCCACGCTGCTCGACGCTATTACCTACGTGCTCTACGGCAAGACGGCGCGGCTGGGAGGCAAGGGACTCGGTGGGCTCATAAGTCCCGGTTCCGAGTCGCTCTTCGCCCAGCTGACGTTTCGGACCGCGCGCGGCGTGCACCGCGCCACCCGGGTAGCGCAGCGCCGAGCAGCCAGCGTGGGCACGGAGGTGCGGATCGAGATCGCCGACCCGCAGGCAGCGGGCGGCTGGCGCCAGCTGGCAGAGAGCGAGCGGGTCAAAGACGCCAACCAGGCGCTGGAACAGATCGTGGGCCTCGACTACGACGGGTTCACCAGGGCCGTTCTGCTCCCGCAAGGCGCCTTCGACGAGTTCCTAAGGGGCGACGCCAGCCTGCGCCGCCAACTACTGTCCTCGCTGCTGGGGCTCGACAAGGTCGAACGCATCCAGCAACTAGCCAGTGGCCGCTCCGCCAGCCTGAAAGCTGAGGCCGAAGCGCGCCGCACACTGCTGCAGACCGAGTACGCCGACGTGACCCCCGAGACGCTGAAGGCGCTGGAACTAGAACTGAACGAACTGCTCGCTTTCGTGACCGCCGAGACTTCCGCGCTCGAGAAGCTCGACGCCGAACTCAGCCAGACGCGCGAGAGCCTCAAGCTCCTGGAGGAGCGGGCCGCACTGCAGGCCAGGCGGTCGCGGCTGCAGCAGGAGTCTGAGCGACAGAGCCAGCTACTCGAGTTGCTGGAGCGCGGCCGCCGAGCGGCGGGCGTAACGCAGCACGTGCAGCGTCGCGACCAGGCCGCAGAGCGCGCCGTCAAGGCGGCGGAGGACACCGCACTGCGCGAGGCGGAGCTGGCAGCGGCCGAGCGGCAGCTGGAGGCCACCACCAGCGAGGTCGAAGGGGCGCGCGCGCAGGCCGAGCAGGCGCAGAGGCGCCTGACGACCGAGATCGCTGCGCTGCAGGAGGCCATGCCCCACTACGACGCACTGACCGAGCGCGGCGGTTCGCTGGCCCTGGCTGCGGCGGCGCCCAGCGCTCAACTACTAGACCTGAACGCCTGGTCCGACTGGGTCACCGCCGAGCAGCTCGTGACACCGTTCGAGCGCGCCCTCAACGCCCGCGCGGCGGCAGCCAGGGAGCTCGAGCGGCTGACGCAGCAGGTGGCCGAGCATGGCCGGTCGGTGACCGAAGCGCAGGCTGCCCAGCAGCAGCGCGTAGCGGCAGGCAAGAAGTTGCGCGAGACCGTGGACCGCGCCGAGGCGGAGCTGGCGGCCGCGCAGCGCGCGGACCTGGCAGCCACACTGCGCGAGGGGCTCAAGCCGGGCGACGCGTGCCCGGTGTGCGGCGGCGCCGTCGGCGACCACGCGCCCGGCAGCCACTCAGCCAACCTGCAGGCCAAGCAGGCGGCGCTGAAGAGCGCCAGCACCCAGCTGGAAGCTGCCCTCAAGGAGTACGACGCCGAGCGAACGGCGCTGACGCGCCACGAGACCCACCTCGCCAACGCCAGGGAGCGCGCCGCCGCCGCCGAAACGGGGCTGTCCGACGCCACCGCAGCCGTGAGCGCGGCGCTTGGCGACCTGGAGCGTCACGGTGTGGCGCCCACCACCTTCGACAGGGACGCTGGAGGTGTGCCCGGCGCCGCTGCGGGCGCCGAACTGCGGCGCGGGTTGGCGGCCACCCGCGCCGCAGCGCTGAGCGCGCACGCCGCGGCCACCCTGCAGCGCTTGCAGCAAGCGGGCGTGGAAGTGCCGCAAGGCAGTGAACCGGGACTGCTCCTCGAGGAGAGGCGCCGCCAGCTCGAGGGTCACCGGGCGCAGTTGCTGGACCTGGAGAAGCGCAAGGACGCAGCTTCGAACGCGGCGGAGCTGGCGCGCACGCGGCTGCTGGCGGCCACGGAGAACGAGGCTCTCTTCTCAGGTGACCTGGCCGCCGCCAGCGGCGTCTTGGAGGAGGCCGTGAGGGAGGCAGGCTTCTTGGACGTAGCCGACGCAGAGGGTGCCGTGGTCGACCCCGCGGAGCTGCGCGCCATGGAGGCTGAGCGGCGGGCGCACGAGCAGGCGCTGGAACAGGTCGAGCGGCGCGAGGTGGAGCTGGCGGCGCTGCTGGCCGCGCGGCCGGTGTTACCTGGCGCCGATGGCGACCTCGGCCAGCAGATCGAGAGGGTCGCCCAGCTGGTAGCCGACGCAGGTGGCGAGCTGCGCCAGCGCAAGCAGGCGCTGGACTCGAAGCAGCAGAAGCTCGGCGCCGAGCGCGAGCGCCTGGAACGCGCCCGCGACCGCCTCAGCCGCTCGGTCGAGCTGCGCCGCGAGCTGAGCGCTCTGGACGCGCAGCACGCCTTGCATCACCAGCTCAACACCGACCTGCACGGGCACCGCTTCCCGGAGCACCTGCTGACTCAGGTGCAACAGGTGCTTGCCAGGCGCGCCTCGGCCATACTGCAGCTCGTGACCGACGGGCGCTACGACCTGCGGCTCGAAGCGGGCGACTACCTGGTGGCCGACGCCTGGGCGGGTGGTGAGCTGCGCTCCGCGCGCACGCTGTCTGGCGGCGAGAGCTTCGTGGCCAGCCTGGCGTTGGCGCTGGCGCTGTCCGACACCCTCGCCGGCAGCAGCGCGCTGGGGGCGCTGTTCCTCGACGAAGGGTTCGGCACCCTCGACCGCGCCACGCTGGAGGCCGTGACCGGTGTGCTCGAGTCGCTCACCGACGAGGGCCGCATGGTGGGCGTGATAACCCACGTGCCTGAACTCAGCGCGCGCCTGCCCGCGCGGCTGGTCGTGAGCAGGGGACCGGGCGGCTCGACCGTCAGCTGGGACACCTGAACCTGGCCGCGCGCGGCCAGGGGTTCAGTTGGAGGGCTCGTCGGGCTCTGAGGGCGCGCGGCCCGCCCCCTTAGGCGGGGAGGGGTGAGATTCGCCTGGCTTGGTGGGGAGTTGCTGGATCTCCTCGATGAACCGGTCGACCGAATCGAAGTCGTGGTACACGCTCAGGAAACGGATGTAGGCCACGGCGTCGGCGTCCTGCAGGAACT
>JBAYRM010000047.1:0-13497 GCA_041676665.1 Trueperaceae bacterium | reverse complement strand
GGTAGAAGGCGTTGGCGGCTTCGGCGCCCCAGCGCGTCTGCGCGCGAGAGAGGTTCAGGAAGTACCGCGCGCCGTCGTCCGTTGGATCCAGGTCCACGACGGTCTGCCACGCAGCGGTGGCCTGCTGCGGCAGCCCGAGCTCGAGCAGGATGCGACCTAGCCAGCGGTGCGCTTCAACGTCGTCTGGTACCGCGCTGGCGACCGCCAGGTAGCGCTCGGCGGCTTCCTCGAGGTTGCCTTGCTGATAGGCGGCGAAGGCGACTTCGTTGCCGTCGCGCAGGAACAGTTCGCGCGCCTCGCCCTCTAGGGTGCCGCCTGCCGCAACGTAGTCGTTCCAGGTTGCAACCGCGGGTCCGGGCCAGTTGGAGCGGCTGTAGGCCTCAGCCAGGAAGCGCAGCGGTTCGGGGTGGCCGGGGGCGAGCTGAACCGCGTTGCGGCCCTCGCGGAAGGCTTGCTGCCACAACGGGCGATCGGGGAACTGGGCGTCGTAGGTGGCCAGCGCCTCCTGCATCAGTGCTTGACCGCGGGCGATGGCCTGCTCGGCGTTGCTGGGAAGAGGCGACTGCGCGAAAGCCGCTGGGGCGGTGAGCAGCAGCGCGGCCACGGCGGCCACGAACGTGGCCCGCAAGGACCGATTAACTCTGATGGGAGCTTGGACACGTACCATTGGAAACCTCCTGGGTTGCGACGGTACCGGGGCGTTGCCCGCCTGCACCGTCCAGCGTACTGCCCTTGTTGTAGCCAGCCAGCATTACCAGACCGTGAAGCTAACGTTTGGATTACGTGAAGACGCGCGCTGCAGCACGGTCAGCGCCGGAGTCAGCTCGGCGCTCATTTTACCGCCGCTCGGTTACTGCGGTATGCTTCGCCCCCACTAGTGCACGAGGAGTTGGAGACACAGTTGAGGATCCTGGTAAGCAACGACGACGGCGTCTTCAGCCCGGGAATCAGGGCGTTGGCGCAGGTAGCGAGTGAGTTCGGGCAGGTGCGGGTGGTCGCGCCCGACGTTGAGCAGTCCGCCATGAGCCACGCCATCACGATCCGGCGGCCGCTGCACTACACCCAGACAACCATCGACGGTCTCGAGGCTTACCGCGTGGACGGCACCCCGGCCGACTGCGTGGCGCTGGGCGCCTACAACTGGGAGGCGGTCGACCTCGTGCTCAGCGGCATCAACCTGGGTTACAACATCGGCCACAACATCTGGCATTCGGGCACCGTGGCGGCGGCCAAACAGGCGGCTTTCCTGCGCATACCCGCCATCGCCTTCAGCGCCCCGGGGACCGGGTCCGAGGTCGATTACGAGGCGCTCAAGCCGTTCGTGAAGGACGTCATCGAGCGTTTCCTCTCGGTGCCGGACATGTTGCTGCTCAACGCCAACTTGCCAGGCGAGCCCAAAGGCGTGCTGTGGACCAGGCAGTCGGTCAGGCACTACGAGGGTTACGTGATCCAGGGTGAGGATCCGCTGGGCCGCACCCACTACTGGTTCGCGGAGGAACCGACCGAGCAGGTGGAGGAGGGCACGGACCGGTGGGCCATCGAGCACGACCTCGTTTCGCTTACGCCCATCAGGCTCGACCTGACGGATGAACGCCTTCTGCAAAGGTCGAAGGCGGCCAACTCCAGCGGCGTGGCTGGCTGAGTCTGAGGCGCCCGCGCGCTCAGGTCTCGTAGGTTCGGGGCCAGCGCGCGCCGGAGCCTTGCTCCTCGTCGGAGGCGGTCTGGCCGAAGTCGAGCCGCGGCTGGAACACGGTCCCGGCCGGTTGAAGCTGGGAGACGGTCACCCCTAGCAGCCTGATCGGTCCGTGCGGCCGGTCGGATTCGAAGGCCAGGCGCCGCGCTACTGCCAGCACCTCGCTGAACTCCAGCAGGGGGCTGAGGCTAGTGTGGCTGCGGGTGATGGTGGTGAAGTCGGCGAAGCGCAGCTTCACCGTGACGGTGCGGCCTAGCAGAGCGGCGCGGGTCATGCGGGCGACCACCTCGTCGGCGAGCGCCGTCAGGACGGGGCCCAGCTCCGCTTCGCCGAAGCGGTCCTGCTCGAAGGTGGTCTCCGCCCCGATGGACTTGCGCTCGCGGTCAGGTTGCACGCGCCTGTCGTCGCGGCCACTCGCTATGTCGTAGAAGAAGCGTCCGGTCTTGCCGAACTCTCGCTCCAGCGCTTCGGGCCCATGCGCCCTGAGGTCCGCCCCGGTCCTCAGCCCTAACGCGTGCATGCGCTCTTCCGTCGCCGGACCGACGCCGAAGAAGCGCCCCACCGGCAGGGCCGCCAGGAACGCGTCCTCTTCCTGTGGCAGGATCACCGTCAGGCCGTCGGGTTTTTGCATGCCGGAGGCGACCTTGGCGAGGAACTTGCCGGTCGCCACGCCCGCTGAGGCCGTCAGGCCGGTGCGCTCACGGATGGCCGCCTTGATGGCCTTGGCGATGAGCGTCGCGGAAGGCGGGCCCTTGATGGGTTCGGTCACGTCCAGGAAGGCTTCGTCCAGTGCTAGTGGCTCCACCAGGTCCGTGTACTCCAGGAAGATCGCCCGGACCTGCTCCGAGACTTGCCGGTACACGTCGAAGCGTGCCGGCATGACCTCCAGCTCGGGGCACAGGCGCAGCGCTCGCCGCATCGGCAGTGCAGAGTGAACCCCGAACTTGCGCGCCTCGTAACTGGCGGCGGCAACGACGGCCCTGGCGCCGCGGCCGCCCACCGCCACGGGCCTACCCCGCAGATGCGGATGGTCGCGCTGCTCGACCGAAGCGAAGAACGCGTCCATGTCTACATGGACGATCTTCCGCGGGTTCATGCTGGGACCGAGCGCGCCTCCGCCAGCCGCTTGAGCACGGCTAGCACCAGCCGCGCGTCGCCTGCGCTGCGGTGTTCCTGTGCTGCCGCCAGAACTCGCTCGACCTGGGCCGCGCGTTCGAGACGCATGCTGGTGCCCGCACCGCGGGCGCGGGCGTAGGCGCGCATGGCGCACTCGAAGGTGGGCAGGCGCGGTTCGAGGTTCCAGAGCCGGCTCGACTGGCGCGCCATGCGCTCGTCGAAGGGCGCGTTCCAGGCCAGCACGCGCCGGCCCGCCAGCTTCTCCTCGAGCTCCAGCAGCAGTTCTGGCCACGTGGGCGCACCGCGCAGGTCAGCGATGGTCAGGCCGTGCACGCGGGTGGTCGCGGCAGGCACGCGCCCGGAGCGGGGCCAGACCTTCGACTCCATCAGGACCTCCCCGGTCACGTCGACCGCGGCGATCTCTATGATCTCGGCGCGCGGGCCCAGACCGGTAGTTTCGGTGTCCAGCACGACGAACCCCTCGGCGTACAGCTGCGAGAGCCACTCCTGCGGGTCGAACGTTGCGGTCGGGGGTTGTGGGTGGCGGCCATAGGCGCGGACGGGTGGTCTCGAACCCGGCGCGGCCGCGGCGCTCCCGCCCGGGTTGGTCACGCGGCGTGAGGAACCGATCGGTTGTGCCGCCTCACCTGCCTGCGCACGCTGCACGTTTAGCTTGGGTCCGCGCGGCCACAGGTTGTTCTTGAGCAGGCGCGCCTCGCTGGTGCTGTAGAGGGCAGTGAGGGTGCCGTCATGGTTCACGAGGGCGGCGCGTTGCTCGCCGAGCTGCTCGTAGCCGTGGGCCCTGAGCTCATCGGCTGTGCGCAGGTCTCTGGGGGCGTCACGCCTGTCGGGGTAGCGAGGCAGAGCGTCTGGTGTACCGGAACCGGCCACGACCGGAGTTTACCGCCTGCCCTCAGTCGAGGTAGGCGTGCACGGTGAACGCTTCGAGCTGCCGCTCCCCCAGCTGCAGAGTGACCTGAGCCGGGGCTCCAGCGTCGCCGGCCAGCATGTAGGTCTCCACCGCCTCGCTCCGGAACAGCAGCGCCGCCCCCTCCAGGGCGCGCCGGGCGTCGGCGGTGCTCATGCCAACCTGCAGGCCGCGGAACTCGGTGCCCGGCCGTGCGACGTGTGCGCTCTTGAGGAGCTCGGTCGCGCTGCTCCCTACGACGTAGACCTCGAGGCTCAGTTCCGGGTAGACCCAAGTCTGGATGCTGTCGAGTTGCCCCCGTGTGTGGCGGTTAGGCACCTGTACTACCGAGAGCTCCACCGGCGCGGGCAGCGCGAGCAGGGCGTGGGCAGCGTCTTGTGGGCCAGCCGCGCTAACTAGAGCTTCCAGCAGCTCGCCGGCGTTTCGGAGCGAGACGCTCTGCGGCTCGCTAGTAGCGGAGGGCTCAACGGCAGCGATGTCCAGTTGCCCGCAGGCCGAGAGCGTGAGGGCCGCGAAGAGGGCGAAGGCCCAAGTCGAGGCGCGGCGCGTTGCGGTCTTGACGGTTGAGTCGTTCTTACGGCTTGTAGGCAGACGCATGGGTCCTCCTTGTTCGCCGAGAAGCAGATCGGTTGGTGCGGCGTGGTCGCCGCGGCCCTTCAGGCGCACCTGCGGTGCGTCCGGGCGTCCTACCGTATGACGACCTTGCATCTTGGACCTGAGAGGCCGTCACACTGACTCTCATCATACACTCATCTTGGCGCGCGGGCCCTTACTCGTCTCTTACTCGTTCTATCTCGTCTCGCGCAATCGGGGCAGCGCGGGCCCTATGCGAGACGTGTTGAGCGCACACCGTTGTCCTGGGGTTCGCGACTACAACGCGCCGGCACCGCAGCCGCTCTCGCTGGTGGCCGCTACAATGGCGCAACCGATCAGGAGGTGGCACATGCAGATCCGTATAACGGTCAGGCAGTTGCTTCTGGAGAAGGGGCCCACGGTGTGGACTGTGAGCCCTGAGGCTAGCGTCTTCGATGCGCTTCAGCTCATGGCTGACAAGAACGTGGGCGCCTTACCGGTCGTGTCGGGCGGGAGCCTGGTCGGTATCTTCTCGGAGCGCGACTACGCCAGGAAGGTCATCCTGCATGGCCACGCGTCGCGCGATACCCCTGTCAGCGCCATCATGACGGCCGACGTGGTCACGGTGACGCCGGAGCAGGACCTGAGCGACTGCATGCGCATCATGACCGACAAGCGCATCAGGCACCTACCAGTACTCGAGGGCGGGCGCCAGATCGGCGTGCTTTCCATAGGCGACGTCATGAAGGCGGTGCTGGCCGAGCAGGAGTTCCTGATCCTGCAGTTGAGTGACTACATCGGAGGCGCCTCCGTCTAGGCGCTCCAGGGTGTACAAACCAAGCCCTTCCAGGGGGCGCCGCTACGCGTGGTGGCGGCGCTCTTTTCGTGACCCCGAAACTTTTACAAGGCGAGGGTTGGTAAAGTACTCCTGCGCGTGCTAGATTGCCCCTGGTGAGAACATGAATGCTAAGTACCTGGTGGTCGGAGGGGGGCTCGCCGCCGACGCTGCGGTCAAGGCCCTCCGCAAGGCGGACCCGCAAGGCCGCACCCTGCTGGTGAGCGAAGAGAGCGTGGCCCCGTACAAGAGACCGCCGCTCTCTAAGGGGCTGTGGACGTCCAGCGACTCAGCGGTCCCAGACCTCGGAACCGCGAACGCTGGCGCCGAGCTGTTGCTTGGTCGGCGCGCCGTAGCGCTTGACGTTGCGGCCAGCACCGTGACGCTGGACGACAGCACCGTCGTCAACTACCAGCGTTTACTGCTGGCAACGGGCGCGCGGGCGCGCAGCCTGCCAGCGCTCGAAGGCGCTCCGAACGTGGTCTCCTACCGCACCTTCGAGGACTACCTGGCGGTGCGGCAACGCGTTGGGCCCGGTGCCCAAGTGACCGTGGTCGGCGGCGGCTTCATAGGCGCAGAGATGGCGGCAGCGCTCACCGGCCAGGGCGCCAGCGTGACGATGGTTTTCCCCGAGCCGCACGTGGGCGGTGGCCGCTTCCCAAGCAGCGTCGCCGAGATCGTCGACCAAGACTTTAGGTCTCGCGGTGTGCAGCTCCTGCCGGGTCGCACCGTGGTCGCCGCCAGTGAGGGCGGGTCCGGGCCGGTGCTCAAGCTTAGTGATGACAGCGAGGTTCGGGCCGACCTGGTCGTGGTCGGCGTAGGAGCGGTCGCCAACGACGAGCTGGCCGCAGCGGCGGGGCTACTTACAGCGGGCGGCGTCCTGGTAGACGCCTCCCTGCGCGCAGCCACTGCGGCTGGCACCACGGCGGGCGTGTTCGCAGCCGGCGACGTGGCCGTCTTCGACTGGCCGCAGCTCGGCAGGCGCATGAGGATCGAGCACGAGGACAACGCGTACAGCATGGGCTCTGCCGCGGCGCGTTTCATGGTCGCGTCGCTAGCCGAGGCCACCAGCGGGGAATCGGCCGCGGCTGCTTACTCGCACCTGCCCTTCTTCTACTCGGACCTGTTCGACAACGGTTACGAGGCTGTCGGGTTAATGGATCCACGCCTGCAGCAGGTCGAAGATTGGCGGGTGCCAGGCAAGGAAGGGGTCGTCTACTTCCTCGAAGACGGCCTAGTGAGAGGGGTGCTCCTCTGGAACACGTGGGGCCAGGTCGACGCCGCGCGCGACTTGATCGACGGAGCTACGCCATACACGGCAGAGGAACTTATCGGGAGGTTACCCACCGATGATTAGCGCGCTAACCACGTCGCCGCGCAGCCCATCTGCGCGGTTCCAGGAGTCGCCGAGGCCCGCCGCTCGGGTGGTGACCACTGCTCCCGGCATCGTCACCGGCGCCCTCACGCGCGTGCCCAAGGGTCAGGTCCTCTACTCTGAGGGCGACCTCGCCCGGTCGCCGCTGCTCGTTGTGAGCGGCGTGCTGCGCGTCATGGTGCGCGCCGCCACCGGACGCGACCGGCTGGCCGACCTGGCCGGAGCCGGCGACGTGCTGGCCACCTCGGTGTTCGACAACAGCCCTAGCGCCGAGACCGTTATCGCCGCGTCCGACGCGGTGGTGGCGGTGATCGACGTGAACCAGACGCTGGCGCGCGTGCAAGGCAGGACCGACCTGGCCGCTGCGTTAGTGCGCCAGCTCAACCGGAGCCGCGAGATGGCCGACGATCTCGGCCTGCCCATGGGCGCGCGGATCTGCCGCATACTTGCGCGCGTGGCCGAGCGGCTGGGCGACAAGCTCGAGCCCTGCGCCGCAGGTAGCCGCTCGGCGATGCAGGAGTGGCGTCACCTGCCGTTCAGCCTCACGCACGATGACGTGGCTTTGCTGGCCGGCTGCGCCCGTGTGACCGCAACGCGCGTCCTCGGCGAGCTGAAGGAAGCACAGGTGCTCGAGGGGCACCGCGGCAACTACTCTGTCGTGCCCTCGGCGCTGGACGCCGCTGCCGACCAGTACGTTTACGAGGTTCTGTAGCCAGTCACTCTTTGGGGCCAGCGCTTTGGCCAGGTGAGACCTAGTTCGCACCGCCGCCGAGGGTGAAATGGCTAGCATGCGGGGTAAGAGGGGAGGGGGTGGCTATTCCCAGGCGGCTCGATCCCGTGAGGGAACTCCCATCGGGTCGTTGCGACACTCTCCCCTCGACCTTTTTTGAGCCGCCGTAACCCGCCGAGAACCACTGCGACACCGCTTCCCGCGCCCGCCAGGTCGTGCTCGGGGCGCTTCGCTGTACACGGCATGCTGTCCGTTTTTCCCTTCAGGAACGCAAAAAGCGCGCTCGTTCGCTCGTTGTCCCGCTACCACCGACCGAAAGTGCAACACAACAAGCGTCTGGCATGGTAAAAACTAGTCCATGAACAAAACCCAACTCGCCGAAAAGCTGGCCAAGACCACCGACCTCAGTGTTGCCAAGGCCAAAGAAGTCGTAGACGCCATCTTCTCGACCGCCGACCGCAAGGGCATCATCGCCATCGAACTCGACGCCGGCCGCAAGGTTCAGATCACCGGCTTCGGTACGTTCGAGACCAACTGGCGTGGCGAGCGTAAGGGCGTCAACCCCGGCACTGGCAAGGCCATCACCATCCCCGGCAAGCACTACGCCACGTTCCGCGTAGGCAAGGGCCTCAAGGAGCGCGTAGAGAAGTAAGTTCACGCGTAGGGCGCCGCACCGGCGTCAGAGAGTTCAGAATCTACGGCAGGGGCCCGGCGACGCAGCCGGGCCCCTGCACTTAGGTGTAGCGCCGCTGTGTGGCTTAGGCCGCCGCGCCGCTAGCTTCGTGCTTCTTGCACCTGCTCATGTTGCGGCGGGCCCAGGCGTCGATGGCGTCGATGATTCCTTGTAGCTCACGGCCAGCGGGGGTGAGCTCGTAGCGGGTCTTGGGAGGCATGGTCGATTCGATTGTCTTGTCGACCAGGCCCAGGCGTTCGAGGTGGTCAAGGCGCTGCGACAGCGTGGTCGTGTTGGCTCCGCCGACGGCGCGGCCCAGTTCGTTGAAGCCGTGAGGGCCTTCCAGCAGCGCACGCACGATGTGGAGCACCCACTTCTCCTGCAGCAACTCGATCGAGTCGTACACAGGGCAGTAGCTGTGTGTGGTGTCGCTTGGTTCGCGTTCCATGCCAGCACATTAGCACATCAAGCACGACGGCGGATGTAGTGCTTGACAAAATAGAGTACTTGATGCTACCTTCTCTAGGTGAAGCGGGCAGAAGCGCCCGGATTCCCACACCAACCACCTAAGAAGGAGATCCACATGAGCCTGAACCTTGACACCACCCACAGCACCGTTGAGTTCTCTGTACGTCACATGGGCCTCGCCACCGTGCGCGGCCGTTTCGAGAAGTTCGACGTCGACGCCGAGGTCAACGAGCAGGGCGTGCCGACGCGTGTTAACGCCGTGATCGACGCCGCCAGCATCAACACCGGCACCGACGGCCGCGACCAGCACCTCCGCAGCGCAGACTTCTTCGACGTCGAGAACCATCCCAAGATCACGTTCGAATCGAGCAACATCGAGCGTCGCGGCGACCACTACGTCATCGAAGGCGACCTCACCATCCGCGGCGTTACCAAGCCCGCGAGCTTCCAGGCCGAAGTCACCGAGTTCGTGAGCGACCCCTGGGGCAACCCGCGCGCAGCTGCCGAGGCCACTGGCAAGATCAACCGTACCGACTGGGGCCTGACCTGGAACCAGGTTCTGGAAGCTGGCTCGCTGCTGGTGAGCGAGGACGTGCGTTTTACCCTCAACGTCCAGCTGGTGAAGCAGACCGAAGTAGCTGCCTAACCACTCTTCGTTCCCCGTGCAGTTCAAGACCCGCCGGAGTACGCTCCCGGCGGGTCTGACTTTAACGCATGGTTGATCTTACGAAGAGGCCGGTGGGAGCGGGCAAAACAACGCTTTTCCGACCATAGGTGTTCTCCTATGAGGCGTTTTTCACTGGTCCGCCGGCGCGAGATGCGTGCTATTCTCCAACGCGGTCGGGCCGATGCCGATTGCCAGACCATACATGCGCCCCAACCGGCCCCCCACGGTTGGGGCGCTTCCCTTGCTGGCCGATCACGGCACGAGAGCCTCTGCGGCCGCCCGGGCCGCGGCTTCGGCCGCCGGCCCCCCTTGAACCAGCGCAACCACCGTGGCGCCTTCCAGTAGCAAGTGCAGCTGCGCCGCCAGCGCCCCTGAGTCCGGTACGCCGGCTGCTTCGAGCCGAGCCGCGAAGTAGGCGCGTACGGCTTCGTGGTGCGCCCTGGCGTAGGGCCGCGCGGCGTTGAGCTGGCCCCCCAGTTCGAACGTGGCTGCCAGCAGTGGACAGCCGCGGTAGTCGGGCGCCGTGAACCATTCGCTGAGAAGGTCGAAGACAGCGAGGATCTGCCCACGTGGTGTCGACGCTCGCTCGTCTGCCTGAGCGAGCCAGGCGGCGCGCTCGACGCGGCGCCGTTCAAGAACCGCCTTGATCAGGTCGTCCTTGCTGGGGAAGTGGTGGTAGAACGTCATCCGGGCAACGCCGGCACGAGCGATGATCTCGTTTATGCCAACGTTGGGAACACCGCGCGTGTAGAACAGCCGCGCTGCTGCGTCCAGAAGGCGCTCGGAAGCTGACGGGGCTGCGTTGTCGGTCATGGAGCAATTATATGTACCGGTCGGTATGCCAACCGTTCGGCTCGGTGGTCCCGGTTACAACGACTCGAAGGTACCGCTCTCCAACATGCGGGACACCAGCAGGTGCAAGTAGACGAAGCCCGCGTACGGCTGCCAGGCCCTAACCGTTTCAGCCACCCAGTCGTAGCTGGGCTTCCCGCTTTCACCCAGGAACCGCGCCAGACCGTTACGGGCACCGGAGTCGCCATACGGGAACACGTCGAGACGTCCCAGACCCCGCAGCAGCACGTACTCGGCGGTCCAGCGCCCAACGCCGTACAGCACCTGAAGCTTGGCCGACACCTCAGAGCTCGGAGCGGCCGACAGCGCCGCCAGGTCCAGTCGGCCCTCGCCGCACGCTTGCGCCAGTTCACGCAGCGTTCGCGCCTTCGCGCCGCTGAGGCCCAGCGCAGTCAGTTCGGCCTGAGAGGCGCTCCTGAGCGCGGCCGCGTCCGGCAACGCCAGCGGTCCCGCGGAATCCGCCACCAGCGCGCCATGAGCATCGCGTGGCCCGAGCTCTCTGGCCAGGCGTTCTAGGAGGCTCAGGCCCAAGACCAGGGTCACCTGCTGGCAGGGCACGGCGTTCAGAAGAGACTGGAAGAGACCAGGGTAGCGGGGTGGGCGTAGGCCCATGAGACTCCGGGCGAGGGGTGCCAGACGCTCGTCCTCCGCGGCCAGAGCGTGGAAGGGCTCGAGGTCGACATCGAACCCGAACATGTGCGCCACCGCCTCCCGCGCCTGGTCCGCCATCCGCGACTCGCTCAGGTAGCCCGTAGCCCTTACCAACAGCTCCTCGCTCTGGCGGTGGGGACCGTTATCCCCACCCAGTGCCGTGGCGCGGGGCGCCTCGGCTACCTCCAGCAGGAACTGCGGCACGGGTTCGGGTCCGGCCGGCTCGGCCACCGGCAACCAGCGCGAGTACACGCCGGCGCGCCACGTGTCTATCTGGTTGTTGGGGCGCCGCACGAGCGCCAGGGCGGTGAGGCCCAACCTGAAGGGCTGGGGCGGTGTTACGCGCAACTCGACGGTAGTGCGCCGACTGGTTGCCTCTCCGGGGTCCACGGTCATCTGGCTCGAGCCTACCGCGGAGGGTCGCGGCGTGACCGGGCCGGGTGTGCCCGCCGTTCTAACCCGCCTGCGGTAACATCGGCAGGTAGTCGAAACCGCGCCTGGTCACAACGGCCCGAAGGTCGGCCGGCGCGCCCGGAGATCGGCATCCGGACCACTTGGCCCCGGGCTTGGAGGAAGTCATGCAGGACCCGTTCTTAGACAGACTCGCCACAAGGATGCAGAACGTTGGCTCCTCAGCGATACGTGAGATCCTCAAGCTGGCCAGCCAACCCGACGTGACCTCGTTCGCGGGCGGGCTCCCCGCGCCCGAACTGTTCCCGGTGGAGGAACTCGCCGTTGCCGCCGCCAAGGTGCTGGAGCGCTCCGGGCGCCAGGCGCTGCAGTACGGCCCAACCGAGGGTTTGGCCGGGCTAAGGGAGATCATCGCCCAGCGCGCCAGCGCGGCCGACCCGCACGCGCCGCCGGTCGAGCCGGACCAGGTGCTGGTAACGACCGGGTCGCAGCAGGCGCTCGACCTTCTCGCCAAGGCGCTCATAAACCCCGGCGATCCCATCGTGACGGAGAACCCGAGCTACCTCGGAGCGCTGCAGGCGTTCCGCTTGTTCCAGGCGAGTTACTGGACCGTCGACATGGACGACGAGGGCGCCGTACCGGAGGCGCTAGAGCCGCTGCTGGCCCGTTCCCCCAAGTTCGCTTACATACTGCCTACGTTCCAGAACCCGACCGGACGCACCATGGGGCAGGGGCGCCGCGAACAGGTGGCGGAGCTCTTCAGGCGCTTCGATGTGCCTTTGGTCGAGGATGACCCGTACGGCTCGCTGACGTTCGGGCCCAAGAGCGGCAGCACGCTCAGGTCACTCGCACCTGACGTGAGCCTTCATCTAGGCACGTTCTCTAAGATCCTCGCGCCGGGCCTCAGGCTCGGCTGGGTCATCGGCCCTAAGAAGTGGGTCGCCCGCCTGGCGCAGATCAAGCAGTCCGCCGACCTGCACACGTCAACGCTGTCGCAGCACGTCGCGCTGGAGGTCATGCAGTCCGGCAGCGTCGAGGGCCACATCGAGACGATCTGCCGGGAGTACGGCAGGCGCTGCAGCGCCATGCTCGAGGCCCTCGAGGCGCACTTCCCTGCGGGTTCCACCTGGACCGTGCCCACGGGCGGGATGTTCGTGTGGGTGGAGTTGCCGAAGGGGGTGGACACGGCTGCGCTGCTGCCCGAGGTGGTGGCGTCCGAGAAGGTGGCCTACGTTTCCGGCGCCCCGTTCCACCCGAACGGCGGGGGCGAGAACACCATGAGGCTCAACTTCACGCACGCAGGCCCGGACGTGGTCCGTGACGGCGTTGCGCGCTTGGGCAGGGCGCTGACACGCGCGCTCGATTCCGTTAACGCGTAAGTGGGGCCCCGCTAGTCCCAGCTCTGCAGGCTGCTCTGCAGGCGTCGCCTGTCGGCCTTGGCGTAGTGGCGCGCCATGTCGAGGGTGCCGTGGCGCAGGTGGTCCTGCACCTGGCCCAGGTCGCCCGTCTGTCTGTAGAGTCGCGTGCCCGCCGCGTGCCTAAGCGCATGAACGCCTTTGAAGTCGACCTCCGCGCGCCGGCACATGTTGCGGAGGCGGTTGAAGACGCCGAACTGCGAGCGCAGCTCGAGCACGTGCTCACGGGGCGCAGCGCTGGCCTCCATAGCGCGCTGGTACACCAGCAGGGCCTCAGCCAGCTTGGGGCTAGTGGTCACGCGCGCGGTCTTGCGGCCCTTACCCTCCACGATCCGCAGTTCACCGGCCTTGAGGTCAACGTCCGACCATTCGAGGCGCAGCATCTCACTGACGCGCAGGCCGCCGTGGCTGCCCAGTAGCAGCAGTACGCGCTCCTGCTGGTTCTTGGCCACGGCCGCCAGCTCGATGAGCTCGAACTCGGTGTAGACGCGCGTACTTTCGTTGTCCTCGGCGCGCGTGGTGGCGCGCCCCATGCGGACGTCCCTGAAGGGGTCGGCCTCCGTGGCTCCGGCCCACGCCAGTGCGTCGTAGAGGGCGCGTGCAGCGGCCACCCGCAGGCTCACCGTGGCGTGTGACAGGGGTCCGGGCGTGACCGTACGGCCGCGCCGTGCGCCGCCGCTCTCCGCCGCCAGCACTTCGGAGCGGTCGCCTGCCCTCAAACGCTGAACGTAGAGGGGGCCAGCGTCGCGCGAGGGCCTAAGCAGGTTCTCGCCCTGCCACATGATCAGGAGCTCGCGTACTCCGCGCCTGTAGGCGCGCAGCGTATGAGCGCTTGTGGTCACCCCGCTGAGCCCTTTCAAGGTCAGGTGCGCCTGCACCAGCTCCCACAGCGCTTCCTCGTCTCGGTCCGTGGCGGCGGACATCGCGAAGCGGCGCAGCCCCTCGTCCGACAGGCGCTGCAGCCGCGTTACCCGCTGAAGCGTCGTGGCGGTCGACAGCTCGAGAGAGGAGACCTGCTCAGCGACTTCCATCGCCGGAGTGTAAGCCCGTTGGCGGGGAGCAGCCCGTGAGCTAGTTCGCATTATCAAATGAAGCGGTTCATCACCGCTG
>JBAYRM010000046.1:0-13500 GCA_041676665.1 Trueperaceae bacterium | reverse complement strand
TCGTGGCGCTCGAGGCGGGGCGACTCCACCACCGTGAACGATGCGCTCACCGACGTAGGTCCGCCCAGCCTCTCGATAAGCACCGATTCGCCGGAAGGCAGCAGCTTCATCTTGAGGCTGGAGCTGCCCGCGTTGACCACCAGCACCTGGGCAGCGTGCGCGCCGCCGGTTCGTTGCGTGCTCACTTGGGCCCTCCTTGGTTGAAGTCGTGGATGAGCCTGGGCGTGAAAGCAAGAGCGTCGGCGGCCACGAAGTGAACGTTCACGCCGTCGAGCTCCTTCAGCAGCCCGACCTGCTCGCCGTGAACGTGCCCGTACACCAGCGCGTCCGGCGCCTCCGCCCTCACTAGTTCGGTGAAGCCGCTCGGTTCGAGCCGCGAGTTGGTGGGCGGGAAGTGCAGCATGACCACTCGGTAGTCCCCTTCCAGACGCGCAGCGGCCGTCAGCGAGAGCTTCAGGCGTTCGACCTCGCGCCGGTAAACCTTGTCGTCCTGCTCGGTGAAGCCGTGGGTTCCGGGGCAGATCCAGCCACGCGTGCCGGCCACCACGATGCCCTTCACGAGCAGCGCGTCGTTCTGCAGCGCGTACATGCGCTCGGGCAGGGCGTCGCGCAGGCGCGTGATCGAGGGCCACCAGTAGTCGTGGTTGCCGCGCAGCAGGACCTTGGTGCCGGGCAGTGCAGCGATGTCGCGCAGGTCGAGCAGCGCCTCGTCGAGCCGCATGGCCCAGGAGATGTCGCCGGGAACCAGCACCACGTCGTCCTCGCGCACTACCTCGCTCCACCTTTCGAAGAACAGATCGGGATGCCCCTGCCAACCAGGACCGAAGATGTCCATCGGTTTGGGAGCGGCTCTCGAGAGGTGCGGGTCGGCGATAGCGAACAGGCGCATCAGCCGCCCAGTGTACCCGCTCTTAGCGCCCCGCCGCCTGCCCGCCATGGCCGAGCCCGGCCGGAGTCCTTCAGCGGCTCCACTGCTGCGCGGCGCGCTCCACGCCACCCTGTTCCAGACCCTCGAGCAGGTGCGCGGCGCTGACGCGCAGCGTGGGGTGACGCCAGTCCGGGTCCAGGTCCATCAGTGGCCTAAGCACGAAAGCGCGCTGGGCCAGCCGCGGGTGCGGCAGGCGCAGCGCTGGCAGCTGGGCGCCGCCTGCTTCCACCTTGTCTGGCCCCACGAAGATGCGGCCGCCGAGGTCGAGAAGGTCGATGTCGATGGTGCGCGGCCCCCACCGCTCGCGCCGTTCGCGGCCCAGCCGGCGCTCGACCGCCAGCAGCTCGGCCAGCAGGCGCCTGGGGTCCTCCACCTCCCCTGACGTGTGCAGCAGCACGACGGCGTTCAGGTAATCGGGCTGGCCCGGCGGTCCCCCCACGGGCTGGGTGCGGTACAGCGGGGAGCGCTTGAGCACCGCCCCCAGGCTTTCCAGGTGCGCGGCGGCTGCCCGCAGCTGCTCGGCCGGGTCGCCGAGGTTAGCGCCCAGGGCCACGTACGCCAGGCGCCGCGGCTGGGTAGCGCCGGGCGCTGGCGCCTCAGGCGCGACTACGCGCCACCTCCACGAAGACGTCGCGCACGATGCCGGGCAGCGGCGCGTTCGGCTTGTGGACCCTCACCGTCACGCCTTCCACCAGTCCCTCGGCCTGCAGCAGGCGTTCGCAGATGGTGGCGGCGAGGGCCTCTATGAGCTTGAAGCGCGAACCGGTAACGGCAGCCTGCACGAGCTCGTACACGCGCCCGTAATCCACCGTAGCCTTGATGCTGTCGGCAGCGGTTAGCGGCAGCCGCAGCTCAACGTCGACGGAGAAGCGCGCACCGAGCGTGCCCTCCTCTGCGTAAACACCGTGGTAGGCGTAGAACTCCATGCCGCTCAGCACGATGCGGTCAGTGGCTTGCCCCGCTGCGCTCACGCTGTTACCTCCGCAGCCTCGAGCGCGCGCCACACGCTCAGCGCCTGCGCGTGCTCCGCCACGTCGTGAACCCTCAGCATCGCGGCGCCCGCCGCTGCCGCCCGCAGGTGCAGAACCAAGGTTCCGGGCAGGCGCTTTCGTGGGTCGGCCTCACCGCTCAGCGCCTTGATGGTCGACTTGCGTGACGCTCCCACCAGCACGGGCGCGGCGTCAGCGGTCAGCGCTCCTAAGTGGCGGAGCAGCTCCAGGTTGTGAGCCACTCCCTTGCCGAAGCCCAGGCCGGGGTCGAGCATCACGCTGGGCACGCCTTCTTCCAGAGCGACGCGGGCGGCGTGCCGCAGGTAGGCGCCAACCTCCGCGACCACGTCGTCGTAGCGCGGCTCCAGCTGCATGGTGCGCGGCTCACCCTGCATGTGCATGATCACGACCGGGGCGCCGGCCGCGGCGGCGACCTGGCGCATGCGCGGGAGCCTGAGGCCGCCCACATCGTTCACGATGCGCGCGCCCGCTTCGAGCGCTTCCTCCACCACCCCCGGGTTGCGGCTATCGATGCTCACGATGGCGCCAGCCCGTGCCAGTGCGGCCACCACCGGCAGGGTCCTCCTGCTCTCCTCCGCCTCACTCACCGCGGCGGCGCCCGGCCGGGTCGACTCACCGCCGACGTCCACCACCAGCGCGCCCTGTTCCACCTGCTGCAGGCCGGCCTCCACCGCGCGCTGCGTGTCGAAGCGCTCGCCCCCGTCGCTGAAGCTGTCGGGTGTTACGTTCACTACGCCCATCAGTGCCGGTCCGCGCCAGCTGAGCTCGAGCGAGCCGTCAGGTAGTGGCCGCCCGAACCTAAGTTTATGGAGCCGCTCTGCCGGCCTCATGTCGGGCCGTCGACCGTCTGGCGCGCCGAGCCCGCGCGCTTCGGCTGCCAGTCCGCGGGGCGCTCAGCCAGCCCGAAGCGCCAGGCCACGGCCTGCGCCACGCGCTCGCCGGCCCGCCCGTCGCCGTAGGGGTTCGGCGCATCGCGCATGCGCCTCAATGTCGCGGGGTCAGCCAGCAGTTCGCCGAGGCGCTGCTTAACGTGCGCCGGCTCGGTCCCCAGTAGCTCCAGGACCCCGGCGTCCACCCCTTCCGGCCTCTCCGTCACGTTGCGCAGCACCGCCACGGGCACGCCCAGCGCGGCGCCCTCCTCCTGGATGCCGCCGGAGTCGGTGATGACTAGCTCAGACGCGTCCAACAGCGCCAGCATGTCGAGGTAATCCCAGGGCGCCTCGAGCAGCACGTTAGGCAGGCCGCCGAGCGCTGGCTGCACCGCCTCGCGCACCGCGGGGTTGAGGTGCACCGGGTAGACGAAGGTCACTTCTGGGTTGGCGGCTGCCACCGCGCCTATGGACTCCGCCAGCTCCCGCATCACGCCCAGGTTCTCGCGCCTGTGCATGGTGATCGCCACCAGCCGCCCGCCGCGCGGGACGTGGCCCGGCAGCGAGGCGTGGCCGCGCATCTGCTGCACCGCGTCGACAGCGGTGTTACCGGTGACGATCATGGCGTTACTGCTCTTGCCTTCCGCCAGCAGCTGCTCGCGCGCTAGGGGTGTGGGCGGCAGGTCGAGGTCGGTCAGCACGTCGGTCAGGCGCCTGTTGGCCTCCTCAGGAAACGGCTGCTGCATGTCGTAGCTGCGCAGGCCCGCCTCGACGTGCGCCACCGGCACGCCTTCGAGGAAGGCGGCGAGCGCCACCGCGAAGGTGGTGGAGGTGTCGCCGTGCACCAGCACGTAGTCGGCCTCCAGCTCCTTCAGCCTGGCCGCAGCTGCGGGCACGATGCGCCCCATCAGCTCGGCCAGTGACTGGCGCGGGGTCATGACCGCCAGGTCCGCGTCGGGTTCGAGCCCGAAGCTCGCCAGGGAGCTCGCCAGCTGTTCGCGGTGCTGGCCGGTCACCAGGGTCAGCACGTCGAGGGAGCCCAGCGCCCGCAACGCCTTGACCACTGGCGCCATCTTGTTGGCTTCGGGCCGGGTGCCGAACGCGGCTATCACCCGTGGTCTGTTGCGGGATGGCGCCAGGGGGGCGAAACCGTGAGCGCGGCTCACGTGGTTGCGTCGCCTAGGCGCCTGACCTCGGCGAGCCTGAGTAGCGAAGCGCCGGCGATGAGCACGATGGTCGAGACGATCGTAAGGGCCGTGAGGATGGGCGGGGTGCTGGAGAGGAGCATGCCGATGATGCCGAGCAGCATGGTGGCGGTCCACAGGAGGATCACCGTGAGGCGCTTGGAGCCAGAACGCTCGCGCAGGATGTCGTGGATGTGGTCGTTGGAGGCCAGCGTCGGGCTCGAGCCGCGCCGCAGGCGCCGCACCGTTACCTGGGTGATGTTGACCACGGGCAGAGCCAGCACCAGGATGGGCGCGACCACTGACACCGCCGCCGTGACCTTGAGCGCTCCGAGCACGCTGACGGCCGCCAGCACGTAACCCAGCAGGTACGCGCCGGAATCGCCCATGGTGATCGCGGCCGGCCCGAAGTTGTAGCGCAGGAAGCCGAGTGACGCTCCCGCCAGGGCAGCCAGGAGCAGCACCGCTGCCGCCCGGTCGGGGAACTGAACGGCCACGGCCAGGAGGCTCATGCTCGAGATGGCGGTGATGCCGGACGAGAGGCCATCGAGGCCGTCGATGAAGTTGAAGGCGTTCGTGAAGCCGACCACCCACAGGATGGTGAGGAGGATCGAGAAGGTCTCAGGTATGAACAGGAAGGTGGCGTCGCCGAAGTAGTCCGTAACGAACCCGATGCGGACGCCGTTGACCACGAGGATGCCAGCGGCCACCACCTGCGAGGCCAGCCTCAGGGCTGGCGGTACTTCCCACATGTCGTCGATGAAGCCGACCAGGGTCATGAGCGCCCCGCCGAGCGCGATGGCCAGGAGCTCGACCCGGTACTCGTCGAGCGCGCTGGGCGCCACCAGGCTACCTACCAGCACGGCCAGCAGGAAGCCGCCAAGTATGGCGATGCCGCCGATGTTGGGCACGGCTCCCTGATGCTGGCGCGTTCCCGCGCCGTGCGAGCCGCCGCCCACCTGAACGGCGCGGATCCTAAGCGCGAAGCTGCGCACGCGCGGCACGAACCAGAGCACGGCCCCCAGCGCTATGGCGAAGGAGACGGCTACGAGCGGGAAGAAGGCGATCACCGTGGTGCGCACGGCTCCCATTGTATGAGCTTAGGTAAGTTCTCGGTGAGTCGGCAGGTCACCTTGTGCCGTACAGCCTGTCGCCGGCGTCGCCGAGGCCAGGCACGATGTAGCCGTGCTCGTTGAGGCGCTCGTCGCGCGCCGCCAGGATGATGTCGACGTCCGGGTGCGCGTCCTCCACCACCTTGATGCCTTCGGGCGCGCCGATGATGCACAGAAGCCTAATGCGCTTGGCCCCCTCGTCCTTGAGGACCTGCACGGCTGCCGCGGCGCTGCCGCCGGTTGCCAGCATGGGGTCGAGCAGGAACACGTCGCGCTCGGCCACGTCGCTGGGGAGCTTCGAGTAGTACTGCACCGGGGAGAGCGTGTTGGGGTCGCGGTACAGGCCGATGTGCCCCACGCGGGCGTTCGGCACCAGCTCCAGTATGCCGTCGACCATCACTAGCCCCGCGCGCAGGATGCCGATGAGGGCGAGCTTCTTGCCCGCCAGGCGCTTGACATTGGCCTGAGCCACGGGCGTCTGCACGGTGGCGTCCTCCAGCTCCAGGTCGCGCATGGCCTCGAACGCCATGAGCATGGTCAGCTCCATGCAGAGCGAGCGGAACTCGCGCACGCTGGTCTGTTCGTCACGCAGGATCGAGAGCTTGTGCTGCACTAACGGGTGGTCGACAACGGTCACTGCCATCCTGAACTCCTCATGCTCGAGAACTGCTCGCCTGGGCGTCCCCGCTGCGCGCCAGGAGCGCGCCAAAAAAGAGCCGCCCGTGATGGGCGGCAATGGTGGCGGAGAGGGTGGGATTCGAACCCACGGTGCAGCGTAGCCACACAACGGTTTTCGAGACCGTCCCGTTCAACCACTCCGGCACCTCTCCCTATGGTCTGCGGCCCGGCGTCGGCGCCTTAGCGCCTACCCCCTGAGCCTGGGAAGTATACCGTACGCCCGCGCCGGTTGACCACTGGCGCTGCAGGCCCGCCGACTTTCCTGGTACACTGTCTGGCCGCGGCGACCTTGACGACCGCTGCGGCGGGGCATACACTCCGTCTTGCGCTTCTCTAAGGAGTGCAGCGGGCGCCCCGAGCGCTCAAGCGTTGGCCCATCGTCTAATGGCAGGACAACGGTTTCTGGTACCGTCGGTCAAGGTTCGAATCCTTGTGGGCCAGCCAACGCAAGACCACGGCAGTGCACCAGCCGTGGCCACGGCATCTCGCCTGAACCGCAGGCTCCGGCCCTGGTGCGCTGCACGTCGGTGGCCCATCGTCTAATGGCAGGACACCCGGTTTTGGTCCGGTCGGTCGGAGTTCGAATCTCTGTGGGCCAGCCAAGACGCCCCCTCTCCGGAGGGGGCGCTTCTTTTCGCGATAGTGGACTGGCTCCCGTCACTCCCCGGAGTAGTCGTAGAAGCCCCTGCCCGTCTTGCGGCCCAGGTGGCCCGCCTCGACCAGTTTGCGCAGCGTTTGCGGCGCCCGGAAGCGCTCGCCGAGCGCGTCCGTCATCGACTCGGCTATGAGCAGCATGGTGTCCAGGCCGATGTAGTCGGACAGTTCCAGGGGTCCCATGGGGTGGTTGAGTCCCAGTTTCACGGCCGTGTCGATGTCTTGCGGCGACGCCACGCCCTCCTCCAGCATGCGCACGCCTTCCAGCAGCAGGGCCGCCACGGCGCGCGTGGTCACGAAGCCCTGTCGGTCTGCCACCGTCACGGTGGTCTTGCCGCAGCTGCGCGCCAGGTCCGCCGCCGTTGCCAGGCTCTGCTCGGAGGTCTGCACCGCCCGCACGAGTTCCACGAGCTGCATGCGCTCGGGCGGGTTGAACCAGTGCATGCCGACCACCTGACTGGGGCGTCTGGTGGCGGCGGCTATGGCGGTGACCGACAGCTCGCTGGTGTTGCTGGCCAGCACCGCGTGAGGCGGGCAGGCCGCGTCGAGCGTCTCGAACACGCTGCGCTTGAGCTCGAGCTTCTCGGGCACCGCCTCGATCACGAAGTCGGCGCTGGCTGCGGCCGCAGTCAGGTCGGTGCTCACACTTAGGCGGGTTTCGAGAACCGCCTCGTCGTTGCGTTTCGCGGCGCGCGCGCGTGCCTTGGCCAGGGCGTCGGTCGACGGGTCGTAGAGGCTCACCTTGTGCCCGTGCATGAGCAGCAGAGTGGCGATGCCGCCGCCCATGGTGCCGGCGCCGACCACGGTCACGTTGCGGCCTTCCGCCGTGCCCGTAGGGCCAGCGGCGCTTGGGTCCTGGTTCATGCTTTACGCCTCCATACGCGTGGGTGCGCGCCGCCACTTACTTAGCGCGGCGCGCTCTGTCTGAGCTTACTCGGAGGCGCCCGAACCGGGCGCGGGCGGGTACAGGTCGTAGCGCGTGGTGCTGCCCGCCAGGCTGCCGGAAGGCTCGAGGTCGCCGAGGAACGGCGCCTTCAGGGGCCGCTTGACCACCACGCGGCGCGTGGCGGCGCGCTGCGCGGCGGCGAGCAGCCTGGCGGAGTCAGCGTCGGACCCCACGAGGTCGCGGAACAGCGCCATGCCTTTGCCGGGCAGCGCCGCTTTTCCCTGCTTCGGGTACATGGGGTCGAGGTACACCACGGCGGGCCGTTCGCCAAGCTCTAAGCGCTGCGTCAGGACTTCCGTCGCGTCGGCCTGCACCAGGCTCAGGTTAGCGGCCGCAAGGCGCGCGGCCTCCCCCAGCTGGCCCGCCGCTGCGCGCGCCAGGGCGTCGGCCAGCAGGGCAGCCACCAGCGGCACCCGCTCGATCATGGTCACTCGCAGGCCCAGCGAGGCTAAGTGGAACGAGTCGGCGCCCAACCCGGCGGTGGCATCGACTACCTCGGCCCGGTCGCTTGCGCTGGCCTCGCCAGCACCGCTTCTCAGTGCGCCTCTGACTGCGCGCGCCAGCAGATCGCGTCCCCGCCTTGGCGCGCCGAGGAGTTCCGTGGCGGCGCGCACCACCGTGCCGTCCGCGGCGTGCAGCGCGAGGCCCGCTGCGCCCGGCACCAACCGCGCCGCGCCGCTGCCTTCTCCGCTGCCAGGAGCGCCGTTCACCGTGTCAGGTTACGACGCGGCGCCAGCAGCGCCTGGCGGTCCGTTCGAACGGGCGTCACGACAGCCGTCATAGGCCCAGCGGGAAGGCCGTTCGGCGTGCTAGGATTCGGGCGAGTAGACGCTAAATAACCTACGTTTCGTAAGGCTGTCGGCGTCGTCACCTTGCACATGTGGGGTCAGCTCGACCACTTGCTTAACTATTCAAGGTGAAGGATCGGAGGCTCCATGAGCAATCAGAGCATGAACGAGCGTCGTAAGGCGGCGGTCACGCCCGCAGCGGCCAGCGTGCACCCCCTCTACTTCCAGCGGGCCGAAGGCAGTTACGTGTGGGACGTGGAGGGCAACAAGTACCTCGACTTCTCGTCGGGCATCGCTGTGATGAACCTGGGGCATTCGCACCCCAAGGTCATGGAGGCCGTCAAGCGCCAGGCGGCCGAGTACCAGCACATGTGCTTCGCGGTCGGCATGCACCCCACCTACATCGAGCTGGCGGAGCGCCTCAACCGCCTGGCGCCTGGCCCCACCGCTAAGAAGTCGTTCCTGGTGAACTCTGGAGCTGAGGCGGTCGAGAACGCCGTTAAGATCGCCCGCGCCTACACCAAGCGCAGCGGCATAGTGGCGTTCACGCACGCCTTCCACGGCCGCACCTTCATGGCCATGACGCTCACCAACCGCCCCGAGCCGTACAAGAACGGCTTCGTGACCCGCGCCAACGACGTGTACCGCGCCGAGTACCCCTACCTGTTCCGCAACCCCTGGGGCGCCACCACCGAGGAGGAGCTAGGCGAGAAGGCGCTGGCGGCGCTCAAGAACCAGGTCAAGTACTCCATCGGCGAGAGCGAAGTGGCCGCGTTCATCATCGAGCCGGTCGCGGGCGAGGGCGGCTTCATCCAGGCGCCCCGCAACTTCCTCGCCGGGCTGGCCCAGTACGCGGCTCAGATCGGCGCGCTGTGGATCGACGACGAGGTTCAGGCCGGCGTGGGCCGCACCGGCAAGATGTGGGCAGTGGATCACTTCGGGCTCGAACCCGACCTCATGACCACCGCCAAGGGCATCGGTTCCGGCTTCCCCATAGCCGCGGTCACGGGCAAGGCGCCCATCATGGACTCGCTCAGCCCGGGTATGCTCGGAACCACCTTCGGGGGCAACCCGACGGCCGCCGCTGCCGCCATCGCCACCCTCGACGCCGTCGAGGCGGAGGGCATCGTCGAGCGCGCCCGCCAGCTGGGCGAGAAGGCGCGCGCCAGGCTGCAGGTGCTCACCGAGCAGCAGCCGCGCATCGGCGAGCTGCGCGGAGTCGGCACCATGCTGGCGCTGGAGTTCGTGCAGGCCGACGGCATCACGCCTGACTCTGCCACCACCGACGCTGTGGTCGCGGGCGCCCGCGACCTCGGGCTCATCCTCCTGTCGACCGGCACCTACAGCAACGTCATCCGGCTACTGCCGCCTCTCAACCTGTCAGACGCCGAGCTCGACGAGGGCCTCAGCAAGATCGAGCAGGCCGTAAGCCAGGCCCTGAGCCAAACGGGTAGCCGCGAGGCCACCCCGGCCTGAGCCAGCCAGGCGCGCCTTAGCGCAGCGCCCAGGCGGAGCCCACAGGCGCCGCACAAAAAGGGAGCCGCCCAGTTGGCGGCTCCCTTCTTATGGGCTACCTGGTGTTGGCAGTGCCCCTAGCAGACCTGCTGCCTTAGGGCTCGGAGCCCTGCTTCATGGGCACGCCGACCATGTTGCCCCACTCGGTCCACGAGCCGTCGTAGTTACGCACGTTGGGGTATCCGAGGAGGTACTTGAGCACGAACCAGCTGTGGCTGGAGCGCTCTGCTATGCGGCAGTAGGCGATCACGTCGTGCTCAGGCGTGACCCCGGCGGACTGGTACAAGTCGCCCAACTCCACGGCGCTCTTGAAGGTGCCGTCAGGGTTGACCGCCCGCGCCCAAGGGATGTTGGCTGCTCCAGGTATGTGGCCGCCGCGCAAAGCGCCTTCCTGCGGGTACTCGGGCATGTGCAGCTTCTCGCCGCTGTACTCCTCCGGGCTGCGCACGTCGACCAGCGCGCCGCGCCCCGCGTTGACCTCCAGCAGGTGCTTGAGGACGTCCGGGGCGAACGCCCGGATGGAAGCGTCGCGGTACGGCACCTTGTAGCTGCCCCGCGACGGCGCGGCGGTCGTTTGCTCCAGCGGTCGGCCCTCGGCCGTCCAGGCCTGACGCCCGCCATCCATCAGGCGCGCGTCGGCGTGCCCGTTGTACTTGAGGAACCAGAACGCGTAAGCGGCCCACCAGTTGCTCTTGTCGCCGTAAAGGATCACGGTGTCGTCGTTGCTGATGCCCTTGCTGGCCATCAGCTCGGCGAACTCCCGCTCGCCTATGAAGTCGCGAACGTCCTGCCGCTGCAGCTCCGTGTGCCAGTCAAGCTTCTGAGCGCCGGGCACGTGGCCCTGGTCGTACAGCAGAACGTCTTCGTTGACCTCGAGGACCTTAATCGTGCCGTCTCCCAGGCGCCCCTCGACCCAGGCGGTGCTCACCAGCACGTCTTGTGTGGCGTAGTCGTCGTACTTGCCGTTAGCCATTCGTGCCTCCAACGCTGCATGTTACCGGTGGCAAGTGAGCGCGCCCGTTCGCTCTGCGACCCAGCCCACCGCGCACCGCCCTACCCCCTAAGCCATCGCCATGCGGGGCTATACTCCCGGGGATGACTTCAGAACCCAAATCCAGGGTGCGCCTGGCTCCTTCGATCCTCTCGGCCGACTTCGCCAACCTCGGCGCGGCCGTAGCGGCAGCCGAGGACGCCGGTGCGGATCTCGTGCACGTCGACGTGATGGACGGGCAGTTCGT
The DNA here is from genome assembly GCA_041676665.1 of Trueperaceae bacterium. Classification (GTDB taxonomy): domain Bacteria; phylum Deinococcota; class Deinococci; order Deinococcales; family Trueperaceae; genus JAAYYF01. Next base: position 2,578 of record JBAYRM010000046.1, on the reverse strand, counting down.
ACCGAACATAAGCATCGGCCCGGGCGTCGTGGCGGCCATCAAGCGCCACACCTCGCTGCCGCTCGACGTGCACCTGATGATCGCGACCCCAGCCGACTACGTGGCCGACTTCGTGAACGCCGGCGCTGACTACATCACCGTTCACGCGGAGGCGACCCATCACCTGCACCGCCTCCTGCAGCAGATCCGTGAGACCGGCGCCAAGGTCGGACTGGCCCTCAACCCGCTCACGCCACTAAGCGTGCTGGAGGGTGCACTGGCCCACCTCGACCTGGCGCTGATCATGAGCGTAGACCCCGGCTTCGGAGGCCAGGAGTTCATCCCGGGCAGCGTGGCGCGCCTGGAGGCCACGCGCCGCATGCGTGATCGTGTGAACCCGAACTGCCTGATCGAGGTCGACGGCGGCATCAACCGCAAGACCGCCCCGCTAGCGGCCGCGGCGGGCGCCGACGTGCTGGTCGCCGGCAGCGCCGTCTACGGCGGCGGCGCCACGGTGCGCGAGAACATGGCGGGCCTGCGCGCCGCCCTATCCGAAGTGGAGCGAAACTAAGCTACCGCCTCGAAGCGGCCCAGCGCCCTGAAGCGGTCGTAACGCGACTGCCTGAGTTGCGGGCCGCTCAAGTGAGTCAGCTGGGCGAGCTCCTCGACGAGCGCCTGCTTGACCAGGTCGATGGCGGCGTCCGGTGAGTTGTGCGCCCCGCCGAGGGGCTCGTCAATCACGCGGTCGACCACGCCGAGGGCGATGAGGTCGCGTGAGGTGAGCTTGAGCGCCTCCGCGGCGCGTTCCGCCTCCCCGGCGTCGCGCCACAGGATGGCGGCGCACGACTCGGGGCTTATCACCGAGTAGATGGCGTTCTCGAGTATGAGCACGCGGTTGGCGACCCCGATAGCCAGCGCCCCGCCCGAGCCGCCCTCGCCGATGACCACGCTGAGGGCGGGCACCTGCAGCTCGCTCATGCGCCTGATGCTCTCGGCGATGACCCAGGCCTGCCCCTGCTCCTCCGCCGCCAGGCCGGGGTACGCGCCCGGCGTGTCGATGAGCGTGACCACCGGCAGCCTGAAGCGGTCCGCCATGTCGAACATGCGCATGGCCTTGCGGTAACCGCTGGGGTGACTCATGCCGAAGTTGCGGTAGATGTTCTCTTTCGTGTCGCGGCCCTTCTGCTGCACTATGACCACCACGCTGGTGCCGCCCAGCGTGGCCAGGCCCGCCACGATGGCGGGATCGTCGCCTAGCGTGCGGTCGCCATGCAGTTCGGTGAAGTCGTCGAACGCCTTCTGCAGGTAGTCGAGGCCGGTCGGTCGACCAGGCGCGCGCGCCACCTGAACGCGCTGCCACCTGGTCAGGTTGTCGTAAGTGTCGCGCATGAGCCGGTCGAGGCGGCCCTGCAGCGCGTCGATCTCGTGCTCGAGGTCGATGTCCTGCTCGGTGGCGTAGGCGCGCATGTCGCGGATCTTCGCCGCCAGGTCCTCGATCGGTTGCTCAAACGGTAGCGGCATGTAAGGCCTCCACGCCCTTCTCGGGCAGGCCCGCCGTTAGCAGGCGCAGAACGGCGGCCACCCGCGCCTTCAGCTCCCTGCGGACCACCACGTCGTCGACCATGCCCTTCTGAAGCAGGAACTCGGAGCGCTGGAAGCCCTCCGGCAGGTCCTGCCTGATGGTCTGCTGGATAACGCGCGGGCCGGCGAACGAGATGAGCGCCCCCGGCTCGGCGAAGATGACGTCGCCCAGCGTGGCGAAGCTGGCGGTCACCCCGCCGGTGGTCGGATCGGTCAGCACCGCCACGTACGGCAGCCGCTTCTCGGCCAGGGCAGAGAGAGCCACCGTGGTCTTGGCCATCTGCATGAGCGAGAGGGCGCCCTCCTGCATTCGGGCTCCGCCCGAGGCGGTCACGACGACCAGGCTGCGGTTCTCGGCGGCGGCGCGCTCGGCGGCGCGCGCTATCTCTTCCCCGACGACCGAGCCCATAGAGCCAGCCATGAAGGAGAAATCCATGAGCACCAGGCCGATGGGTTGACCCGCCAGCAGCGCGGCGCCGGTCACTATGGCGTCGGGGTTGTCGGACTTCTTCTGCGCCTTCTCGATGCGCTCGGTGTACGCCTGCGTGTCCTCGAACTCCAGCGGGTCCAGCGGCTTGATGCCGCCTGACCAGCGCTCGAACGTGCCCTCGTCGGCCAGCAGCTCGATGCGGGCACCAACGGGCATACGGTGATGGAACCCGCACTCAGGGCACACGTGGAGGTTGGCCACGAGGTCCTTGCGGTAGATCTGAGCGTGACAGTTGTCGCACTTGAGCCACAGGCCGGCGGGACTGGTGTCGTCCTCCTTGCGTGTGGGCTTGTTGCGCCGGAACAGTCTCTCAAGCGCCATCTAAGGACCTCCCAAGGTGGAGCACGGCGCCCGGACGGTCGAATCTGCGTTGCACGCCGCATTGTAGCAACAGTGTCCGCCCTCCGCCTGGCACGTCCCCTACGGTCTGCCCACCTCAGCCTCTTGCAACAGCGCAGCGGCCGCCTCTTCGAGGTCCGGTGCCTGCGCGGCTAGCGGCTCCTGCCGCTCACTGCCCCCCGCCATCTC
>JBAYRM010000045.1:0-13614 GCA_041676665.1 Trueperaceae bacterium | reverse complement strand
GTGAGTGGTCAGCGCCGTGGGGTGCCATGGCGCTACTCTACGCCGCTCCCTTCCCGCGGTTCGGGAAGGCTGGGCCAGCCCGTGGCGCCGGTGGGTTCGACTATGAGCCGCGCGTGCCGGTCGAACGTGAAGTAGTTGTAGGCCCAGCTGGAGAGCGCCGAGAAGCGGTTACGGAAGCCGGGCAGGTAGATGAGGTGGAGGAACAGCCAGCCGAGCCAGCCCACGAAGCCGCGCAACCTGATATCGAAGAAGCGCGGTGACAGCTCGGCTACGCCTGCGTTGCGGCCAACGATGGCCATGTTGCCCAGGTCGTTGTACACGAACGGCTGGCCGGGGCGGCCCTGCAGGCGCCTGAGGATGGTCTCGGCGGCGTGCTTGCCGCCCTGAATAGCTACCTGCGCCACCTGGGGCCACAGCTTGCCAGCCTCGACGTCCGGCCCCGCTCCCGCCAGGTCGCCGACGGCGAACACGTTCGGGTGCTCGGCCAGACTCAGGTCGGGTTCGACCTTGACGCGAAAGCCGCGCACGAGGTCGCCGCCCAGGCGCTCGCCCAGCTGGCTGGCGCGAACGCCGGCGGCCCAGATGATGGTGTTGGTGGGGATGGTCTCGCCGGAGCGAAGCACCACGGCGTCTGCTAGCGCCTCGGCTACCGTGCTCTTGAGGCGCAAGTCGACTCCGCGGCGGCGCAGAACGCGCTCGGCGTAGCGCTGCGACCTCGCGCCGAAGGTGGGCAGCACCGCCCCGGCCGCCTCTATGAGCACCACGCGGGCCAGGCGCAGGTCGAGCTCGGGGTAGTCGGCGGGCAGCACCCGGTCGAACAGCTCGACCAGCGCGCCGGACATCTCTACGCCCGTGGGGCCGGCGCCCACTATCACGAACGTCAGCGCCCCCTTCTCGACCAGACCGGGGTCAGCTGCGGCGCGTTCGAACTGCCGCAGGATGTGGCTGCGCAGTGCGGTGGAGCGCCCCAGGCTCTTGATGAGGAACGCGTGCTGGCGTACGCCTTTGGTGTCGTAGTCGTTGTACACGGCTCCCGGGGCGGCCACCAGGAAGTCGTAGCTGAGCCTCTCGCCGGTTGCCAGCTCGACTTCGTTACTGCTGGGGTGAACGTCGACGACGGTGGCCTGGCGGAAGGCGAAGTTCTTCTGGTCGTGGAAGATGCCGCGCACCTGGTAGGCCACGTCGCCTGCGTCCAGCCCGGCGGTGGCCACCTGGTACAGCAGCGGCTGGAAGGTGTGGAAGTTGTTCTGGTCGATCATGAGGACGTCGACCGGCGCCGTTTTGAGCGCCGTGGCGGCGTAAAGGCCGCCGAAACCGGCGCCGATGATCAGTACACGTGGGCGGTGGTTCATGCTCACGGTCTCCTTTCGGTCGCGCTCGCGGCGCCCCTTGCTCAGGCGCCAGCGGGCGCTCGTCAGCTTCAGCCGGCCGGCCATGAGGCTGCACGAGTAGCGGGACGAATGTCCCTCGTGAAATATTGTACAAGCCATGGTAGCGGAAAGAGTAGCCGCCGCTACCGAGGGGCAGCGGCGGTCGATGACAAGCCTTTGCGCGCGCCGTTAGAGGGTCAGCCGCCCGCCATCTTCAGCGCCACACGCCGGCCGGTTGGTGTGTCGGCGACGCCGCCCTCGCCCGTCTCGCGCAGCTCCGGCGGCAACATGCGGCCCACCGAAGCCATGGCGTAGATGACCTCGTCGGGCGGGATGAACGACTCCACACCAGCCAGCGCCAGCTGCGCCGCGGACACCGCGTGCACAGCGTAAAAGGCGTTACGCGACACGCACGGCACCTCCACGTAACCGCCCACCGGGTCGCACACTAAGCCGATGGTGTTCATGAGCGCCTGCGCCGCGGCGTGCACGCTGGCGCGCGCGCTGCCGCCCAGCAGCTCCGTGATGGCCGCCGCCGCCATGGCCGCGCTGGAGCCGATCTCGGCCTGACAACCGCCGGTGGCGCCCGCGATGAACATGCTCTTGCTTATCACCTGAGCAACGCCGGCCGCCAGCACTAGGGGCATGACCAACTCGTCGTCGGGTATCCCCAAGTGATCCGCCACGCCCAGCAGAGCGCCGGGCACCGTGCCAGCGCTGCCCGCCGTGGGCGCGGCCACGATGCGGCCCATGCGCGCGTTCTCCTCGTTGACCGCCATGGCGTACTCCTGCACGCGCTTCAGCAGCGGCGAGTTCAGGGGATCGGCTGCCTCATGCAGCGTGCGGGCGTTCCAACCCACCATGCCGGTGCGGCTGGGCTCCTTGCTGGCTAGCCCACGGCGAATGGAGTCGCGCATCTCGTCGATACGCGAGCGCATGGTGGCGAGCAGCTTGCGCCGCTCCTCCGCGTCGCCGCCGACCTCGTTCTCCAGTACGGCCTCGGACGCCTTACCCAGGCTTCTAGAAAGCTCGTCGAGGGTCACTGCTGCACCTCGCTTCCGTCGCCCCAGTTGGCGCTCACAGGCGGGTCGGCCGTGTCGGTCACCCGCTCCTCGGCTCCGCGCATGACCTCCGGCAGGAGCCTGAGCCAATGGATGTACGGCAGCTCCGCCAGGTAGCGCGTGGCGTAAGCGGCCAGCGGCTTATCGATCTCGACCGACATCATGGCGTGGCCGCCGCGCTTCTGCCGCGCCGAGAAGGCCGTGGCGATGTTGCCGTCGTCATCGGCCACCACGCCAGCCACGCGCGCGATGACGCCGGGCCGGTCCGTGTGCAGCACCAACAGCGTGTGGTAGGCGCCGCTGACGTGAACGTCGAAGCCGTTGACCTGCGTCACCCTCACGAAGCCAGCCCCCAGGCTAGAGCCGAGGACGGAGACGCTTTCCTCGTTGGCGCCCGTGAGCTCGAGCCGTACCGAGTTCGGGTGAATATCACCCAGGTCGGCGGTCACGAACTCGAGCTCGAGCCCGGCGTCCTCCGCGTGGTCGAACGCGTTGCGCAGGCGCGGATCGTCTGGCACGAAGCCGAGCAGGCCGCCGGCCAACGCCAGGTCGGTCCCGTGGCCCTTGGCGGTCTTGGCGAAGGAGCCGTGAAGCACCAGGCGCGCTCGGCTGGGCGTGCCGCCCAGGGCGTGGCGCGCCAGGAGCGCGAGTCTGCAGGCACCGGCGGTATGCGAGCTGGAAGGCCCGACCATCACCGGGCCGATCTGATCGAGTAGGCCCATAATGCCCAAGTGTAGCCGCGACGCGGAGCGTTCCGGCGTCGCGGCGTACCTAACGGGGCACAGCTAGCTGGTTACTTGCGGGTCTGGTCCTTGAGTCCCTTGCCAGGCTTGAAGGCGGGGTACTTGCTGGCCGGGATCTTGATCTTGTCGGTGGTACCGGGCTTGACGCCCGTGCGCGCCTTGCGCGAGCGCACCTCGAACGTGCCGAAGCCCGTGAGCTGCACCTTGTTGCCCTTGCCGAGCTGAGCGCTGATGTTGTCCAGCACGGAGTCCAGCACGTCTTTGACGTCCTTCTTCCGGAGCTCGGTGCCCTCCGCGACCGCGGTGACCAGGTCGGCTTTCGAGACGGTCTTCGCCATACGCTTCGCCATCTTGCCCTCCCGTGTTGGTTCCGTGTGGATCTGGCCGCACTGTAGCAGACGCTTTCGCGTGTGGCAAGGGAAAAGCCGCTCTCAGACGCGAGTTCCGGCCGCGCTGGGGCGCCGCGGCGCGGTTCAGGCGCCGCCCTTCTCGGCTGCGGGGATGAGCTCCCTTATCCTCTGCATGACGTTCTTCGTTAGCTCCTTGGCGTCGTCGCGCGTGCGCCCGGTGGGGGTGAGCGGCGCCCCGAACGATACGTGGAACGCCCGTCCCTCACGCCAGATGGCTCCAGGTACCAGGGGCACCTGGGCGCGTTGCGCCAGGAAGCTGGCGCCGTCGAGCGCCTCGGCGTCGCCAGCGTTGCGCGTGCCCTGCACGAAGATCCCGATGAGGCGACCGCTGCCCAGGCGCCGCAGGGCTTCCTTGATGGCGCCGATGTCCTGCCCCTCGCGGTCGACGGGGAACACGCGCAGGCCGCGCAGGACAGCGCGCAGGAGGGGCTTCTCGAAGAGCTCCTTCTTGGCCATGAACTCGAGCTTGCGGTTGATGGCCACCCCGACTATGGGCGGGTCCCAGGTGCTGACGTGGTTGCAGGCCACGACCGCGCCGCCCGTTTTCGGGATGTTCTCTAGGCCGCTAACGTGCAGGCCGTAGAAGATCCGGGCGAACCAGCGCACGATGAACGTGGCGGTCGGCATGAACCAGTTGGGGTGGAAGATACGTTCGAGCAGGCTCAAGGGGCGCTCCTGGGGCGGCGGCTCAGTCGCCCGCCGGGCGTCCGCGCCGCCGGTGCAGGTAGAGCGCCACCAGCACACCGGCGGCGGCCACTAGCAGGTGCAGCGCCACCCAGGTGGCCTGTTGGCCCTCCCACGGCAAGGTGACCTCGAACAGCGCCATGCGCAGCGGCAGTTGCCACGCCGCCAGCGCCGGCAGGACCAGCAGGAGTGGGGAGAGCGGCACGGCCAGCAGGCGCCAGCCGTACTCGAGGCCGATCATGGCAAGCAGGTTGCCCGACAGCACGATCGGCAGCATCACCAGCCAGTCGGGATCGCCGCCGATGAGGCCCATGGGCGGCGCCAGCAGCGCGGTGAGGTACGCGGCAGGCATGCCGGCCATGGCGAAGCCGAGGTAGGCCGACAGCACGATTCCCAGGCTGCGGAACAGGATGGGCATGGGGGCCACCGCACACACCACGGCGGCCAGGAAGAAGAACAGGCCGACGAACAGGCGTTGGGGCATTGCGACCGTGCGGATCAATCGGGGTCCCTCATCTACAGGCATCGTACTTCGTGACGCGGCTCAAGGTCGCGGGCGTCAGGCGACCTCGGCCACTTCGGGCAGCCGCCGCTTGAGCTCGGGGACCTTGCGCAGGAAACGGCCGGTGGCGCTGGCGCCGTTCATGGCCACCTCTTCGGGCGAGCCCGTGGCCACCACGGTGCCGCCGCGCGCGCCGCCGTCCGGGCCCAGGTCCACGATCCAGTCGGCCGTCTTAACCACGTCGAGGTTGTGCTCGATGACGACCAGCGTGTTGCCCTGGTCGACCAGCCGGTGCAGCACGTCGAGCAGCTTGCGGGTGTCGTCGAAGTGCAGGCCGGTGGTGGGCTCGTCGAGGATGTAGAGCGTCTGGCCGGTGCTGCGGCGCCCCAGCTCGCTGGCGAGCTTAACGCGCTGCGCCTCGCCGCCAGACAGGGTGGGGGAGGGCTGCCCGACCTTGATGTAACCCAGGCCCACGTCCTGCATGAGCTGCAGCTTGCGGGCGATGGCGGGGATGTTCTCGAAGAACTCCAGGCCCTCGTCCACCGTCATCTGCAGCACGTCGGCTATGGACTTGCCGCGGATCTTGACCTCGAGCGTCTCGCGGTTGTAGCGAGCGCCCTTGCAGACCTCGCACGGCACGTAGATGTCGGGCAGGAAGTACATCTCGACCTTGACCGTGCCGTCGCCCTTGCAAGCTTCGCAGCGGCCGCCCTTGACGTTGAACGAGAAGCGGCCGGGCTTGTAGCCGCGCTTGCGCGACTCGGGCGCGCGCGTGTAGAGGTCGCGGATGTCGGTGAAGATGCCCGTGTAGGTGGCGGGGTTGGAGCGCGGCGTGCGGCCGATCGGGCTCTGGTCTATCTCGATGACCTTGTCCACGTGCTCTGCGCCCTTGATGCGCGTGTGCGCACCGGGTTGCGCCTTGGCGCGGTAAAGGCGCTTGGCCAGCGCGGCGTGCAGGATGCCCTTGACCAGCGTCGACTTGCCGGAGCCCGACGCCCCCGTGACGCAGGTGAGCGTGCCCAGCGGGAACGTAACGTCGATCTCCTTGAGGTTGTGCTCGCGGGCGCCGACCACCACCAGCTTCTTGCCGTTGCCTTCGCGGCGCCGCTCCGGCACGGGGATCTGCTTGTCGCCCCTCAGGTAGGCGGCCGTGAGCGACTTCTTGTGCTTGACGAACTCTGCGGGTTCGGCGGCCGCCACCACCTCGCCGCCGTGCACGCCGGCGCCGGGACCTAAATCCACGATGTAGTCGGCGGCGCGCATGGTCTCCTCGTCGTGTTCGACAACGATGAGGGTGTTACCCAGGTCGCGCAGGTGCAGCAGGGTCTTGAGCAGGCGCGCGTTATCGCGCGGATGCAGTCCGATGGAGGGCTCGTCGAGCACGTAAAGCACGCCGGTCAGGCCGCTGCCGACCTGCGTGGCGAGCCGGATGCGCTGCGCCTCGCCGCCCGACAGGGTGTTGGCGCTGCGGTCGAGGCTGAGGTAGTCGAGGCCCACGTCCTCGAGGAAGCCCAGGCGCGCGTTGACCTCGCGCAGGATCGGCTGCGCCACCTGGTTGGCTGCGCCCTGCAGCTGGAGCTCGGCGAACAGCTTGCGGCCCTCGAGCACGGTCATGTTGCTCACGTCGGCGATGTTGCGGCCCTCGACCGTAACGGCCAGCACCTCGGGCTTGTAGCGCGTGCCGCCGCAGTCGGGGCAGGCAACCAGCGACATGTACTCCTCGAGCCGCTCCCGCACGCTCTCTGACACGGCCTCCTTGAGGCGCCTGTCGAGGTTGGGGATCACGCCGTCGAACTCGGCGCGGAAGCGCATGGTCTCGCGGCCCCCGCGGGCGTAGACCACCTCGATGGGCTCTTCGGAGCCGCGCATCACGAGCTCCTTCGCCTCCTCCGGCAGCTCACGCCACGGGGCCGAGAGATCGAAGCCCGCGTACTCCGCCAGCGCCTTCAGCCGGTCCCAGTAGAAGACCTTGCCGGCGTCGCCGCGACCGCCGGTCCAGGGCGCGATGGCCCCCTGCGCGATGGAGAGGTCCGGGTCGGGGACTATTAGGTCGGGGTCGAACTGCTGCAGGTAGCCGAGGCCGGCGCAGTTGCCGCAGGCGCCGTAGGGCGCGTTGAAGGAGAACGTGCGCGGTTCCATCTCTTCCAGGAACGTGCCGTGCTCAGGGCACGCGAAGTTCTCCGAGAACAGCTCGTCGGTCTCGTCGTCCGGCAGGAAGGCGCGCATGAGCCCCTCACCCTTGGCGAGCGCCAGCTCGACCGACTCGGCTATGCGCGAACGGTCGCTCTCGGTGAGCACCACGCGGTCGACAACGATGTCGATGTCGTGCTTCTCGAAGCGCTCCAGGTCGGCCTCCAGCGCCTGGTCCACGGTCTGCACCAGGCCGTCCACGCGCACGCGCGTGAAGCCTTCCTTCTTGATGTCGGTGAACAGCTTGCGGTACTCGCCCTTGCGGCCGCGCACCACCGGCGCGAGAAGCAGCGCGCGCTTCTCGCCGAAGCGGTTGAGGAGCTGGTCCACTATCTCGGAGCTGGACTGGCGCTCGATGACCCGCCCGCAGACGGGGCAGTGCGGCACGCCCACCCGCGCGAACAAGAGGCGCAGGTAGTCGTGGATCTCGGTGACCGTGCCGACGGTGGAGCGCGGGTTGTGGCTGGTGGTCTTCTGATCGATGCTGATGGCCGGGCTCAGGCCCTCGATCGAGTCGACGTCCGGCTTGTCCATGATGCCGAGGAACTGGCGCGCGTAAGCCGAGAGGCTCTCGACGTAGCGGCGCTGTCCTTCCGCATAGACGGTGTCGAACGCCAGGGTTGACTTTCCGGAACCGGACACGCCGGTGAACACGATGAACTTGTTGCGGGGCAGCTCGAGATCGACGTTCTTGAGGTTGTGTGCACGCGCCCCGCGAATGATGAGGTCCTGCAAGGTGCCTCCCCTACACGCGCCTTACTAGCGTGTGGATGAACAGATCGGGCGCCGTTACCGGCGCGGTAGCGCGGCAGTATACCAGAGCGGTGGAGAACACCCACATGCAGGGCCGACATCGGCTTCCTGCGGTAAAGTGGGTCAAGCACAAGGAGGCGTTGGCGTGACAACTGCTGCCATGAACGGCCTACGGGCTTCCGATCAGGGAGTCGACAACGAGAGGCTGCTAAGCGTTTACGGACTCATCTTCGGTTTCCTGGCCACCTTCATGGTGGGCATCTTCTGGTCTATGGGCGCGGTCATCCTCCTAACAGGAGAGGGCGGCACCATCCAGCAGCTCGATCTGCAGGGCCTATGGCGCACGCTGTTCTGGTCGTACCCGTTCGTGGCCGTGGGCTCGGTCGTCTTGGCGCTCGGCGCCTTCGCCGTGGGGCGCGTCAAGGAGGCGGCTGGCATAGCCTTCCTGCCCGCACTGGGCGTCTTGCTCTACTACATCGCACTGGTGCAGCTGCGCTGAACCGGGTCACCGGTCACGCAGCCAGGGGGAGGGCGGAGGACAGATGAAGCTGACGTTTCTCGGGCACGCCGGCATCAGCCTTGACTTTGAGGCGGCTGGTCAGGCTCACAGTCTGGTCGTCGATCCGTTCGTAACCGGCAACCCGAGCACACCGGTGAGCCTGAGCGCGCTGCAGCCCACTTACGTGCTGGTAACGCACGCGCACGGCGATCACTGGGGCGACGTGCCGGCGCTCGCCGAGCGTACCGGCGCCACGGTCATCGGAACCGCCGAGATCGCCACGTACGCTGGTGGCCTCGGTCTCAACGCGCACGGCATGAACGTGGGGGGCACACACACTTTCCCCTTCGGCAAGGTGCGTCTCACTCCCGCCTGGCACTCAAGCTCGTTCCCCGACGGCGCCTACGGAGGCATGCCCACGGGCATCGTGCTCGACGTGGCTGGTCACCGCATCTACCACGCAGGCGACACCGCGCTCTTCTCCGACATGCGGCTGATCGGCGACCTGGGCCTTGACCTGGCCCTGCTGCCCATCGGCGACAACTACACTATGGGGCCCACCGACGCGCTTGAAGCGGTGAAACTACTGCGGCCGCGGTACGTTATGCCGATACACTTCGGAACCTTCCCGCTGCTGGCGCAGGACGCCGCTGGCTTCAAGCAGCGTGTCGAGAGCGAAACGTCTGCGCGGGGCCTGGTGCTCGAGCCGGGAGAAGTGTCGCAGCTGAGCACGCTGTTCGCGGCGGCTTGATCGCGGCACCAGGGCGGCTGCAGGTAGAGGGGGATTGAGGAGCGGGATGCCTAAGGCTGGGGACGATCACAAGTTCGTGCCGCCTGGATACAAGATTGTCTCCAAGCTCGGCTCGGGGCAGACGTCGCACGTCTACCTGGCCGAGCACGCCGTGTTCGGCAAGGTGGCCCTCAAGCTTCCGCGGCCCGAGCTGTCGGTGCGCCCGGTCCTCAAGCGCATGTTCGAGAACGAGGTGGCCATCACCGTGAAGCTGGCTCACCGCAACGTGGTGGCGGCGTTCGACGGCTTTCCGACCGGCGACGGCGCCTTCCTGGCGCTCGAGTACTGTGGCGGCGGCACGCTGGACCAGCACTTGCTGGAGCGCGGGCGCCTGCCGCTGAAGCGCAGCTACGAGCTGATCGTGCAGGTGGCCGACGGCCTCTCGCACACGCACTCCAGGAAGGTGCTGCACCGCGACGTCAAGCCAGCCAACGTGTTCCTAACCGATCAGGGAGAGGCGAAGCTCGGCGACTTCGGCACCGGCGTGTTCATGGGCGAGGACAGCGAGGCGCGAGTAGGCACCGCCTTCTACATGGCGCCGGAGGTGTTCGAGGGGCGTTCGGCGGGTGTGCTGTCGGACATCTACAGCCTGGGCATCCTGGCGTACGAGGCCATCGCGGGCGAGCGCCCGTTCGTGGGCACCTCCTACGACGCCCTCATGGTGGCGCATCACACGGAGGTACCGCGCGACATCAGGCGCCTGCGGCCAGACATCTCGAACCAGATCGTGAGCGTGGTCTCTAAGGCCATGTCGCGCGACCCGCAGAAGCGTTACACCTCGGCTGATCAGTTCGCGCTGGCCATCAGGCGCGCGGCCGACATGGATGAGGCTGGCGAGGCTGAGGCGGCGAAGGCGAAGGCTGCGCCCACCACGGGGCGGTCGAGCCGTACCGGCGCCAAGGGCGGCGACCAGAACGGCGCCGCCGGTAAACCGCGCGGGCTGTTCGGCTGGTTCCGCAGGGGTAAGTAAGCCGCTCGTAGGCGCCTTGTGAGCGCGCCGGGTTCATGGGCCGCCCCGCTTAGCCCGCACCCCTGATACGCTTATTCCTGAGTCAACCGCTCGGTGAGGTTCGGGCGGTGCTTCGGGTATAATCAAAGTCGGAATGAGTCCTAATAACGTGACTGGGTCTGCGGGCCCGGTGCGCTCAGGACGGCAAGAAGCAGAGTGAACTGGCGCAGGCAACTGCCCACGAGAGGTGCATGTATGAGTGACAAGACGCTCGAGATTCGGAACCTTCACGCCCGCATAGTCGACGGCGACACGATCCTCAAAGGGGTCGACCTGGTGGTACCGCGCGGCGAAGTGCACGCGCTGATGGGGCCCAACGGCTCCGGTAAGTCGACGCTGGCCAAGATCATCGCTGGCGACCCTCAGTACGAGGTCACCGAGGGCGACATCGTGCTCGAGGGCCAGTCGATCCTCGAGATGGAGCCCGACGAGCGCGCCCGCGAGGGGCTCTACCTGGCGTTCCAGTACCCCGTAGAGGTGCCCGGGGTAAGCATCGCCAACTTTCTGCGGCTGGCGCTCAACGCACGCCGCGAAGAGGGCGACGAGATCGGCGTCATGGAGTTCTACCAGAAGCTCCAGAGCGCGGTGAAGAACCTGAACTGGGACGACAGCATCATCGAACGTAACCTGCACGAGGGCTTCTCGGGCGGCGAGAAGAAGCGCTCCGAGATCCTGCAGCTGCTCGTGCTGGAGCCGCGCTACGCCATCCTCGACGAGACCGACTCGGGCCTCGACGTCGACGCCCTCAAGGTCGTTTCGCAGGGCGTTAACGCCGCTCGTGGACCCGAGTTCGGCGCCCTCGTCATCACGCACTACCAGCGCCTGCTCAACTACATCGTGCCCGACAAGGTGCACGTGATGGTCGACGGCCGCGTAGTGCGCACCGGGCCCAAGGAGCTCGCCATGGAGCTCGACCAGAAGGGTTACGAGTTCATCCGCGAAGCGGCCCACGCCTAAAGCACGCCTCGCCGGCCCGCGGGCCGGAGCACGGACGGAGGGACGCATGTCCGACGTAAACGAACTACATCCCGATGCAGCCAAGCTCGAAGGGATGCGCCACACGGAGCAGTACGACTTCAAGCTGGCCGAAGACTACTTCTTCAAATCCGAGCGCGGCCTCAGCCGCCGCGTCATCGAGCAGATAAGCTACTACAAGGGCGAACCGCAGTGGATGCTCGACTTCCGCCTGCGCGCCTTCGAGATCGCCGAGAAGAAGGGGCGCCCCAAGTGGGGGCCCAACCTCGACGACCTCAACTTCGACGAGATCTTCTTCTACGTGCGCCCCACCGAGCAGCAGCAAACGGCGGGCAGCTGGGACGACATCCCTGAAGAGGTGCGCCGCACGTACGAGCGCCTCGGGGTGCCGCAGGCCGAGCAGCGCGCCCTGGCCGGCGTGGGCGCCCAGTACGAATCTGAGATGGTGTACCACAAGCTCAAGGAGGAGTGGGAGAAGCTCGGCGTCATCTTCCTCGACACCGATACGGGCCTGAAGGAGCACCCCGAGATCTTCCGCGAGCACTTCGCCACCGTGGTGCCGCCCGAGGACAACTACTTCGCGGCCGTGAACAGCGCCGTGTGGTCTGGCGGCTCGTTCGTGTACGTGCCGGAAGGCGTGCACGTTGACGTGCCGCTGCAGGCCTACTTCCTGCTGAACGCCCAGAACATCGGGCAGTTCGAGCGCACCCTCATCATCGGCGCGCCCGGCTCGAAGTTCCACTACATCGAGGGCTGCACGGCTCCCGCCTACACCACCAACTCGTTCCACTCGGGCGTTATCGAGATCGTGTGCCAGGAAGGCTCCGACGTTCGCTACTCCACCATCCAGAACTGGTCGCATAACGTGTACAACCTCGTCACGCAGCGCGCCATCGTGGAGAAGGACGCCAGCATGGGCTGGCTCGACGGCAACCTGGGCTCCAAGGTCACCATGAAGTACCCGAGCACTTACCTGGTAGGCGAGCGCGCGCACGGCGAGATCCTCTCCATCGCCTTCGCCACCGACGGTCAGCACCAGGACGCCGGCGCCAAGGTCATCCACGCCGCGCCGCACACCACCTCCAGTGTGGTCAGTAAGTCAATCTCCAAGACGGGTGGCCGCTCCAGCTACCGCGGCCTCGTGCAGATCCACGAGGGCGCCACCGGCGCGCGCTCCAACGTTGAGTGCGACGCCCTGCTGCTCGACGAGACCGCCCGCACCGACACCTTCCCGTACATCGAGATCAACGAGAAGACCGCTCACGTGGGCCACGAGGCCACCGTCAGCAAGCTCGACGACGAGCAGATCTTCTACCTCATGACCCGCGGTCTGGGCGAAGAGGAGGCCATGGCGCTCATCGTGCGCGGCTTCCTCGACCCCGTGGCTAAGGAGCTGCCGCTCGAGTACGCGGTCGAGCTCAATCGCCTCATCGAACTCGAGATGGAGGGCAGCGTCGGATGAGCGCCACCCTCACTGACAACCCCAACGTCACCGCCGCGGCCGTTGCCGCCATCAGCGAGCGCTACGCGGAGCCCGCCTGGCTCCGGTCCGAGCGCGAGGCCGCCTTCCGCGCCTACCAGAACACGCCGTTCCCCACGGAGCGCACCGAAGAGTGGCGCTACACCCAGCTGAAGCGCTTCGACTTCTCCGGCCTGGAGCTCGCCAAGGAGCCCAACGACGAGAGCATCTCCGAGCGCATCAGCATGCGCATCGACGACTCGGATGCCGAGGGCGTCATGGTGCATAAGGGCAACAAGGTCGTGCACCGCCAGGCCAGCATCAAGGAGGCCGGCGTGGTCTTCACCGACCTGCGCACGGCCCTGACCGAGCACGAGGAGCTGGTGCGCGAGCACCTGTACAAGGTGGTCAACGCCACCCAGACCAAGTACACCGCCCTCAACTCCGCCCTGTGGGAGAACGGCACCTTCGTGTACGTGCCCGCCAACGTGGAGGTCGAGCTGCCGCTCGGCGCCTTCACCACCGCCGACTCCGGCGGGGTGGGCCTGGGCCGCACCCTCATCGTCGTCGACGTGAACGCGCGCCTCACCTTCCTCGACGAGTTCACCTCGGACCCGTTCGACGAGCACCTGTTCTTCGACGCCGCCACCGAAATCGTCCTCAAGGACGGCGCCAAGCTGCGCTACGTCAGCCTCCAGAACTGGAGCCGCAACGTGGCGCACATCAACAAGCTGCGCGCTCACCTGGGCCGCGATTCGCGCCTCGAATCCGTAACCGTCAGCCTCGGCGGCGACGCCGCCCGCGTAGAAGTTGAGAGCCAGCTCGAGGGCCCCGGCTCCGAGAGCGAGATGCTCGGCCTCTACTTCGCGGATGAGGGGCAGCACTTCAACCAGTTCACGCTGCAGCACCACTCCACCGAGCGCGGCTTCTCGGACGTGCTCTTCAAGGGCGCCGTGCGCGACGCCAGCAGCTCCACCTACTCCGGCATGATCGTGGTCGACCCTGGCGCTCAGAAAACGGACGCGTACCAGACCAACCGCAACCTGCTGCTGGACGAGGAGTCCGAAGTGGTCTCCATCCCGCAGCTCGAGATCGCTGCCAACGACGTGAAGTGCTCGCACGGCAGCACTACCGGCCCCGTGCCCGAAGACCAGCGCTTCTACCTCATG
>JBAYRM010000044.1:0-13705 GCA_041676665.1 Trueperaceae bacterium | reverse complement strand
TTGGAGAGGGCGATGGTCTGGGTGGCCAGCACGTCGCGCACCTGACTGGTGCCGATGCCGAAGGCGATGGCGCCGAACGCGCCGTGCGTGCTGGTGTGGCTGTCGCCGCACACGATGGTGGTGCCCGGCTGCGTGATGCCCTGCTCTGGGCCGACCATGTGCACGATGCCCTGGCGCCCCGAACCGACGTCGAAGAAGGTGATGTCGTTAGCGGCCACGTTGCGGCGGAGGGCCTTGATCATGGCGTCGGCCAGCGGGTCGTCGTACGGCTCCACGCGCGTGTGAGTGGGCACGATGTGGTCAACGGTGCCGAACGTGCGCTCGGGCATGGCGACCTCTAACCCCAGGTCGGCCAGCATGTCGAACGCCTGCGGGCTGGTGACCTCGTGGATCAGGTGGGTGTCGATGAACAGCTGGTCCTGGCCGCTGCGCAGGCCGCGCACGCGGTGGCTGGCCCACACCTTGTCGAGCAGGCTGCGTGGCCGGTCTTCGGTTCCCGTTCGGTGCTGACTCAACTTCTGTTCTCTCCCGTCTAGCGTCTGCTGCGCTTACAAAGAAGGACCCCCGGCCTTGGTGGCCGGGGGTCGTGAGTAGCTTTGCTGCTGCGGCGCGTCGCGCCTAAGCTTCTAGCTCACGCCGCCCGCTGCGGTAGTAGTAGTGCCGCCCGGCGCCAGGCGTTGGCGCTGCGCACTTGGGTGCTGACGGCGGGCTGGGGCGCTGCTGACATGCCGCGAAGTATATGTGCGCACGCGCGCGGCCGTCAACTCGTGCACTACCAGGCCTCCACGCGCGTGGTGATGCGCTCCACGTACTCCTGGTTGAGGGTCACGCCGATGCCGGGCCCGCTCTGCGGCACCCGCTGTACGCCGTTCACCGCCTCCAGCGGTTCGTTGATGAGGTCCTGGTCCCAGTAGCGCGAGCTAGACGAGGTGTCGCCGGGTAGCCTGAAGTTGGGCAGGGTAGAGAGGTGCAGGTTGGCGGCGCGTCCCACGCCGCTCTCGAGCATGCCGCCGCACCACAGCGGGGCGCCGAACGACTGGGCCACGTCGTGCACGGCCAGCGCCGCCCGGAAGCCGCCAACGCGCCCGACCTTGAGGTTGATGATGCGGCCCGCCTGAATGCTGAGCGCCTTCCGCGCGTCTGAGGCGGAGTGGATCGATTCGTCGAGGCAGATGGCGGTCCTGATCTGCCGCTGCAGGGTGGCGTGGTCGAGGATGTCGTTGTAGGCCAGCGGTTGCTCGATGTACGTGAGGCCGAACTCGTCCAACTGCGCCAGGTGGCCCGCGTCGGTCAGGCCGTAGGCGCTGTTGGCGTCGACCGTGAGCGAGATGCCTGGCAGCGCGGCGCGCACGGCCGCGACGGGCGCCAGGTCCCAGCCGGGTTCGATCTTGAGCTTCACGCGGTTGTAGCCCTGTTCTACGCTGGCCCGCGCCAGTTCCACGGTCTCTTCCACGCTATCCTGAATTCCGAGGGAGATGCCCACCGGTATGGGCCTATCGGTTCCGCCCAGAAGTTCGAAGAGCGGCACCCCGAGTTGCCGCGCCCGGAGGTCCCACCACGCCATCTCGATGGTGGCCTTGGCCATGTCGTGGCCGCGAATGAAGCTCAGCGCCTGCATGAGTTCCTCGGCGGTAGCGAAGCTGTGGCCAACGATGCGGGGCGCCATGAAGTCCCGTATGACGTGCCAGGCGGTCTCGACGGTCTCGTAAGCGTAGCCGGGGAACTCGCCTACCACCGACTCGCTGAGGCCGGTAACGCCGTCCGAGCTGAGGCTGGCGAGGACGATGCGGCGGTCCTGCTCCACGCCGAAGCTGGTGCGGAACGGGAACTTGAGGCGAAGGGGCAGCTCACGGAGTTCCAGGCGGTCGATTCTCAAGGGTTCTTCTCCTATCGGTTTCTGAGTCTGGGGTCCAGCGCGTCGCGCAGTCCGTCGCCGAAGAGGTTGACGCTGAGGGTGGTCAGGAAGATGAGTAGGCCGGGCATGGTGATCAGCAGTGGCAGGGTGAAGATATAGGGCCGGGCTTCACTGAGCATGCCGCCCCAGGAAGGGATCGAGGGGGGCACGCCGAGCCCGAGGAAGCTCAGGAACGACTCGCGGATGATGGCGCGGCCGAACTCGATGCTGGCGATGACCAGGATGGTGGAGGCCACGTTCGGCAGGACGTGCCCGCCGATTACGCGCCACGGTCTGGAGCCGACCGCGCGCGCGGCGGCCACGAACTCGCGCTCCTTTAGGGCCACCACTTCGCCCCTCACGATGCGGGCGAACGGTGCCCAGCTGGTGGCTATGAGGGCGATGATGAGGTTCTGCAGGCTGGCGCCCAGCACGGCCACGATTATCAGCGCGAGGAGTATGAACGGGAACGACCAGGCGGCGTTTATGAGTAGCGACACCACGTAGTCGAGGCGGCCGCCGAAGTATCCGGCCAGCAGTCCCAGTACGACTCCGAGCAGGCCGGCGCCGAGCACCGCTGCGGCGCCTACGATCATGCTTATGCGGGAGCCGTAGATAAGGCGCGAGAGGATGTCACGACCCAGCTGGTCTGTGCCCAGCAGATGGTTCTCGTGTCCTCCGGCCATCCAGGAGGGTGGCTTGAGGCGCATGACGATGCTTTGTTGGAACGGGTCGCTCGGCGCGAGTAGGGGCGCTAGCAGGGCGACCAGCGCGACGAGGCCGAAGAGCGCCAGCCCGAGGCGGCCGGACCGGCTGTTGAACTCTTTCCAGGCGCGCAGCATCAGTAGCGCACCCGCGGGTCGACCAGGCCGACGATCACGTCGGCTGCGAGGTTGGAGAGGACCACGACCATGGCGGCGAACAGCACGATGGCTTGCACCACCGGCAGGTCCGCTGTGGTGACCGCGCTGACCGCGAGCTCTCCGATGCCTGGCCAGGCGAACACGGTCTCGGTGACCACGGTCCCGCCGAGCAGCGCTCCGAACTGCATGCCGAGCGCTAGCACCACCGGGGTGGCGGCGTTGCGGGCCGAGTGTTTCCAGATGACCGAGGTGCGCGGTAAGCCCTTGGCGGTCGCCGTTCGGATGTAGTCCTGGTTGATGACGTCCAGCATGGCGGAGCGCGTGAGGCGCATGGTGAGCGGGATGACCGAGAACGCCAGCGTGATGCCGGGCAGGATCAGGTGCCTGAACGTGCCGCGACCGCTGACAGGCAGCCACCCCAGGTTGACGCTGAACAGGACGATGAGCATGAGGCCGAACCAGAAGATGGGCATGGCCTGGCCCGCCACCGCGATGATGGAGGCTAGCAGGTCGATAGCCCCGCCTCTTCGCAGCGCCGCTACGACCCCGAGGGGAACGGCCACGAGCACCGTTAGCAGGATGGCGAACGCGGCCAGCTGGAACGTCGCGACTATTCGTGGTGAGAGGATGCGGGTAACGGGTTGCCGGCTGAACAGGCTCAGTCCGAAGTCGCCGCGTACCGCCAGTGCGGCCCAGCTTAGGTACTGAACGGGCAGGGGCCGGTCGAGCCCGAAGCGCTGGCGCAGCAACTCGACTTCGGCGGTCGACGCGTCCGGCGGTGCCAGTGCGCGGGCGGGGTCCTTGGCCACGAACAGCAGCATGAACGCGGTGACGCTGATCAGGACTGCGATGATCAGCGCCTGAACGACACGCTGGAGCACGTAGTTGGTCATCGGCTTCTCCGAGGTGGGTGAGCGTGGGGCCGGTCAGGGCCCCACGCGGTGTCTAGGGGTGAGGGTCCCTCAGCGCCAGGTGGCCAGGTAGTACCGCTCGATCTCGTCGGGCGAGGGTTGCCACTCGACCTCGTTGCTCACGCCGGCCAGAACGCGGCCCGCGTAGAGGGGGAAGGTGTAGACGTTGCTGGTGGACTCCTGGATGGCGGTGGCGTACAGCTCCAGGCGCTCGTTCAGGTCAACGGTCTGCAGAGCGGCGCGCACTGCCTGGTCGATGACCTCGTTGGTGGCGGTGGTGAACTCGCCGCCGATCTCGAGGTGAATGTTCATGGCCGCGGAGGCGTCGTAAACGGAGCTGGAGCCCCAGGAGCCGACGTACAGCGGGATGTCGCCAGCTGCGAGGATCTGCGCCACGACGTCGTATTGGCCGCCGTACCAGTTGAGGTTGGTCTTGATGCCGACGGCTTCCAGGTAGCCCTGGACGGCCTGCACCACCTGCTCGTCGCGGTAGCCGTAGACCTCGACCGTGAAGCCGTCCGGGTAGCCTGCCTCGGTCAGGAGTTCACGCGCCTTGGCGGGGTTGTACTCGTACTGCACGGCGGCGTCCTCCTGGCAGCCGTACTGGACGGGGTTGCAGGGGGTGTGAATGACGCGGCCGTAACCGGACAGCAGCACGTTCACGATCTCGTCCTTGTTGATGGCGTGAGCCACCGCCTGGCGCACGCGCACGTCGGTGAAGTAGTCGACGCCGCTGCTGCCGGTCCCGTCGAACTGCACGAACCAGGTGCGCAGGATGTCGGCCGCTTCTGGCCTGGCGCGGTTGCCCAGCGCGCGCTGCTGGTCGGGGGAGATGGCGCCAGAGCGCACGATGTCGATGTCGCCGGTCAGGAGCGAGGCGATGCGGCTGGCCTCTTCGGGCAGCGTGTGGATGACCAGGTGCTCGATCTCTGGCAGCTTCTTGGCGCCCACGAAGTAGTCGTCGAATCGCTCGAAGCGCAGCTGGTTGTTGCCGCTGCCGACGAAGCGGTATGGGCCGGTGCCAACGGGGTGCTGGCCGAGTTCCGTGGCGCCGCCCTCGCGGCCGATGATCGAGGCGGGGTAGATGACGCCGATGAGTGCGAGCGTCTCGATGGCGGTGGGGGTTAGCGCCTTGGCGGTGATGCTGACCTGGTGGGTGCCGAGCACGTCCACGTGATCGATCCACTGCAGCGTGCCCGTGCCGGCCAGGCCGGCGCCTTCGCCGACCACCCAGTTGAGGGTGGCGGCCACGTCCTCAGCGGTGAGCAGCTCGCCGTTGTGGAACAGCACGTCGTCCCTCAGGTTGAGCACCAGCTCCAGCGGCGAGACGAACTCCCAGTCGGTGGCGATGTGCGGTTCGAACTCGTTGGTCTCGGAGTTCCTGTGGATGAGGGTGTCGCCCACGTTGTGCGCGACTATCAGGGCGAGCCTCTCGGAGGTGGCGTAGGTATCGAGCGTGAGCATGGTGCGCTCGAAGGCCACGTTGAGCGTGTCCGTGTTGCGTCCCGCCAGGGCGCTGGCCAGGAGCACTGCTATCAGGATCGCGGACCATTTCTTCATCGGTTCTCCTCCAGGTACGTCTTGAACTCGTCCCACAGCTGCTCAGCTTTTTGCAGGCGTTGCCGCGCGTCGGGGACCTTGCGCGCGACCGCCATCACCAGCGCCTGAGTCATCGCGAACGCGGCCGTGCTGGACTTCCAGCTCGTTACTCCTGCGGTCGCGAAGCGGAGGCGCGTGGTTGCCAGGGATAGGAGGGGCGAGGTGAACTCGTCCGTGAGGAGCACTACCGGCATGTGCTGGGCCAGGTAGCGGGCTATGTCGAGGGTGGCGCTGGCGTAGCGCGCCATGAAGACCACGAACGCTACCTGGTTGGGGCCGACGTCTAGCAGCACGTCTGGGGTTACCCCGACGTCGCCTGCCAGCAGCCGCACGTCTGGTCTGGTCATGCTGAGGAAGTGGTGCATGACGCCGGCCACGTGCTTGGACGCGCGGTTGCCGACCAGCCACACCTTCTCGGCCTCGGCCAGTAGCGTCGCTGCCTCGTCCAGTTCGAGGTCCTGGTCCAGGAGCGACCTCAGGTTCTCTATCTCGACGTTCACGAACGCCGAGAGGAACTCGCCCGTGCCGGGGGCGAGTTCTACCAGCCGCTGCCGTTGCGAGTTCTCGTGCTTGAGGTCCGCCTGCAGTTCGAGCCAGCCGCTGTACCCAAGGGACTGCGCGAAGCGCACCACCGTCGAGGGTGAGATCGACAGCTCCTTGGCTAGCTCGCTGGCGCTCTTGTAACCGTGCAGCAGGTGGTCGCCCAGCAAGTAATCGGCGACCCTGCGCTCGGTCGGCGTTAGCTCCGCTGCTCTCTCGGCCACGCGTTCCGAAACGCGTTGCGAGACGCGCAACGCGGCCCTGGCGTGGGGCGGTGTCTGCAAATCTTTTTGCAATGTAGCCAGACTATTGCAGGAATTATGGCGAGTGTCAACGCGGCGCCAGGGCGGGCGGCCACAAGGCCAAAAAGAAGGCTGGCCGGGCGTGGTTAGCCCGGCCAGCCTGACGCTGCTCTCTCAGGTTTGCCGTTAGACGTTACGACCGCCGCGTCCCACGGGTGGGGTGGGGGTGCGCCCACCGCCGCCGCTAGGCGAACCGGAACCCGATGACGGCCCGCGCGTGCCGGCGCCACGCGTGGTGGTCGCGGGCGCGCTGGTGGTGGAGCCGCTGCCGCCGGTTTCGACGAGGCGCTCGAACTCCTTCGCGTCGACCGAGCGCTCGAGGCCGGTTTCGAAGCTGATGATCTTGCGCAGGTGCAGGTCGGCCAGGCACGCGTCCATGGTCAGCATGCCGATAGCGCCGCCCATCTGGATCTGCGCGGGGATCTGGTGGGTCTTGCCCTCGCGGATCAGGTTGCGGATGCCTGCGGTGGCCAGCAGGAACTCGAACGCCAGCGCGCGCCCGTCGCCGTTAGCGCGCGGCAACAACTGCTGCGTGAGGATGGCCTGCAGGTTGTTCGCCAGCTGCACGCGCACCTGCGCCTGCTGCGCTTCGGGGAAGACGTCGATGATGCGGTCGATGGCCTCCGAGGCCGTGTTGGTGTGCAGCGTGCCCATGACCAGGTGGCCCGTCTCGGCCGCGGTCACAGCGGCGCCGATGGTCTCGTAATCGCGCATCTCGCCCACCAGGATCACGTCCGGCGCCTGGCGCAGCACGCTGCGCAGAGCGGCCTGGAAGTCGGCCGTGTCCTCACCCACCTCGCGCTGGTTCACGATGGAGGTCTTGTGGCGGTGGAAGAACTCGATGGGGTCCTCCACGGTAACGATGTGCTTGGCGTACTCCTCGTTGATGAGGTCCAGCATGGTCGCCAGCGTGGTCGACTTACCGGAGCCCGTAGGGCCGGTAACCAGCACCAGACCGCGCGGCAGGCGCGCGACCTCGGCCACCTCCTGCGGCAGCCCCAGCTCGGCGAACGCCAGCACGTCGTCGGCGATGGTTCGCATGACCCCGCCCACACTGCCGCGCTGCATGAACACGTTCACGCGGTAACGGCCGTGGCCGGACAGCGAGAACGAGAAGTCGAGGTCCTTGCGCTCCTCGAACGTGCGCTGCTTCTTCTCGTCCATGAGCGCGTACATGAGACGGCGCGTCATGGTGGGGGTGAGGGTCTCGTACTCCGTGGGACGCCACTCGCCGTCCATGCGCAGCATCGGGGGCAGTCCGACTGTGATCAGAAGGTCGGACGCCCTCCGCTCGATAGCGAGCTTGAGCAGGTCGACAATGTCTGCCTGAATCTGGGTCGAGCGAATCTGGTCTGCCATCTCTCTCCTCGGTCCTTGGCCTGATGCTGGCGCCGGCGGCTACCGCTACTCGGCGGTGCGCGCAAGCACCTCCTCGAGCGTCGTGATCCCCTGGAAGGCCTTGTGGATGCCGTCGTCGCGCAGCGACTTCATGCCGCGCTCCATGGCAAGCTGGCGCAGGTCGAACGCCGAAGCCTCCTGCACGATGGCCTTCTCGAGCTCGTCGTCCACCACCAGCAGCTCGTGGATGGCGTAACGACCGTTGTAACCGCTGCCGCCGCACTTCTCGCAGCCGACGCCGCGGAAGAGCGTCTTGCCCTGCATCTCGGAGTCAGGGATACCCAGTCGCCGCAGCACGTCGGGTTCGGGTGTGGACTCCACCTTGCAGTCCTTGCACACGCGGCGCACGAGGCGCTGGGCTAGCACGCCGATCAGCGAGGCCGAAACGTTGAACGGCTCGATGCCCATCTCCTGCAGGCGCGTGATGGCGCCAGCGGAGTCGTTGGTGTGCAGCGTGGCGATGAGGAGGTGACCGGTGAGGGCGGCCTCCATGGAGATCTTGGCGGTCTCGTGGTCGCGGATCTCACCGACCATGATGATGTCGGGGTCCTGGCGCAGGAACGAGCGCAGCGCCCGCGCGAAGTCGAGCCCGGCCTTGCTGTTCACCTGCGTCTGGTTGATTCCCGGGATCTCGTACTCCACCGGGTCTTCGATGGTGGTCACGTTGACCTCGGGCACGGCAAGGCGCTTGAGGATTGAGAAGGTGGTGAACGACTTACCGGAACCCGTGGGTCCCGTGATGAGGAACATGCCGTACGGCTTCTGGATCACGTCGGTGAAGCGCTGGTAGTTGTAATCGGCGAAGCCCAGGTCCTCGATCTCGGGGATGTCTGTGGCCTTGCGCAGGATACGCATGACCGACTTCTCGCCGTACACGGTGGGGAGGGTCGAGAGTCGCAGGTCGACCTCGAGGTTGCGGTCCTTGAAGCGCACGCGGCCGTCCTGCGGCAGGCGCCTCTCTGCGATGTTCAGGCCGCCCATGATCTTGATGCGCGACGCCAGCGCCGGCGCGGTGACCTTGGGCATGGTCATGTACTCGCGCAGCGTGCCGTCCTTACGCACGCGCACCTGCACGTTGGTGGGGCGCGGCTCGATGTGGATGTCGGAAATGTCGTTGAGCACGGCCTCGCGGATGATGTTGTTGACTACCTTCACCAGCGCGTTGTCGTCGATGGCGCTGGTGTCTTCCTCTTCTTGCGCGGCGCCGCCGCCCACTTCCTCCACCACGGCGCGGGCCAGCTCGTCCATGTCGGCGCCCTCGCGGTAGAAGCGGTTGAGGAGCCTCGTGAGGGACTCCTCGGTGGCGACCGCGGGCCTGATCTCGCGGCCCGTTATGAGCTGGATGTCGTCGAGCGCGAACACGTGGCGCGGGTCCTTCATGGCCACGATCAGCACGTTCTCCTCGAGGCGCACGGGCATGGCCGAGTAGCGCCGCGCCGTAGCCTCAGGCACGAGGCTCACGGCGTAAGGGTCGACCCGCACGTTCTCCTCGATGAACTCGAAGCCCAGCTGCATGGCGAGGCTACGCGCCAGCATGTCGGGACTGATCTTGCCCGACTGCACCAGCGTGTCTTCCAGGCGGCCGCCACCTGAGCGCTGCTTGTTGAGCGCCTCGTCTACGTCGCTTTGCACGACGTAACCCAGGTCGACCAGGATCTCGCCCAGCGGCTTGATGCGCCCTAGCTTGGCCTGCTCCTCGAGGGCGCGGCGCAGCTGCTCGCGCTTCAGGCGCTTGTTCTGCAGGAGAGTCTCGCCGAGCCGGCCCTGATCGTGGGCGTACATGGCCTCGATGCGCTGCTCGACCGCGGCCAGCGGGCTCACCACGAAGCTCACGTTGTTCTGAACTATGGATTCGATGTCGGCTATTCGCCGCGGGTCGGCCACCGCCACCACCAGGGCGCCGTCCTCTTCCTTGAACGGCACGGCGGAAAACTGAACGGCGTCGAGCCTCAGGAGGTAAGCCGCCAGCTTCTCGGTTGGCGCCTCCGAGCTCAGGTCGGCCACGAACGGCACCTGGTACTGCTCGGCCAGCAGGCGGGTGAGCTGCTCTTCGGTCAGGTGACCGCGCTGAACCAGCACGCGGCCCAGCATGACGCCGCTGGCCTGGTGCTCGTCTACCGCTTCGGCGAGGTCCTGGGCGGTGATGAGGCCGGAGGAGACCGCCAGGTTGCCGAGGCGCTGACTGGCGTCGACTTCGAGGTCCTGCGGCGGCTCGAGGCCCAGCTCAGGGTAGTAGGTGGCGAGGCCCCACAGCATCTCCTTGTTGAGCGCCAGGTACGGCTCGACCAGGCAACCGGAGGCGTCTTCCACCTCCTCGATGGCCAGGGCGTCGAGCGGGTCCACGAACGCCACGCGCAGGCGGTCCTCGTCGAGCGCGAACGGAATGGCCCGCAGTTCGCTGGCCAGTTCGGCCGGCAGCTTGACGAGGGCGTCGGCCATCACGTCAACGCGCGGCAGGTTGACCAGCGGCACGCCGATCGATTCCTCGATGGCGCGCGCGATGCGCTGCTCAGAGATGATGCCTAAGTCGATCAGGATGTCGGCCAGCCGGCCGCCGACCTCGCTATGCCTGGCGATGGCCTGTTGCAGGCCGTCGTCGGTCACGTAACCGCGTTCCAGCAGAACGGCTCCCAGGCGCTTGTCGCCGATGGATAGGACTGCCACGCTCACCTTTCCTTCAACACCAATCTTTCGAGGCGCCTGGCGAGGCGCGTATGAGGGAGCTTGCCCGGCGACAGGGGGTCCACCAGGATGGTCATGAGGCCCGCCTGGCGGGCGCCGAACACGTCGGTGAACAGCTGGTCGCCGACCATGGCAGTCTTCCCGGGTTCCACGTCACCTAGTAGCTTCAGGCCGCGCCTGAAGGCGACCCGGAAGGGCTTGCCCGCCAACGATAGGGCCGGCACGCCCACCTCCGCTGCTATCTCGGCCACGCGCGCCTGCGACCCGTTGGAGAGGATGGCCACGGGCACGCCAGCCGCCTTAAGCGATGCGAACCAGTCGACGATAGCCGGATCCAGCCGCTCGGCGCGTGATGAGAGCAGCGTGTCGTCGACGTCCACGAGGAGCGCCCTTATGCCAGCTTCAGCGAGCAGGGAGGGGGTGACCTCGTGTACCGACGCCACGCGCAGGTGGGGGTGCAGCACGCGCGAAGTGTAGCACGGGCCCCCTTAATCGCAGGTATGAAACTTGCTTCTTAACAGCGCCCTAGGCGTGAACAAACCTACACGGCGTCAGCCGCCTGCATGTATCGCATCTCAAGACTCGTCTGGCTTCTTCGTAACCTCGGCCAGGGCCTGATGCAGCAGCGAGGCGAACTCCTCCGGCTCGTCGATCCAGGGGTAATGCCCCGTGTCGACTATGCTCACCAGCGCCGCCGGCAGGCGCTCCAGCGTGGCTTCGGCCTGCGAGGGGAACGAGGTCAGGTCCTGGCGCCCGGCAAGGATGATCACCGGCTGCTCGAGTTCGGCCAGTCGCTCGAGGCGGTCCAGCAGCCACACACCCACCGGCTCGTCCTCCTCAGACGGGCCGAGTAGCGCGTCCGCGTCCGAGTGCTCCAGCCGCAGCCGCGCCGCGGGGGACGGGAACTGCATGGCGTCGAACAGCGCCTTGGGGTTCACCAGGCTGAACGCCTCGTCGACCAGTTGGGCGGGATCGCCTGCTAGCTCGCCGTCGTCTGTCGGCGCCGCCCGCAGCGGGCTGCCGGTGGAGTAGGCGACAGCGGCACGGTTGATATCGCGCGCCAGCAGCGGCATCGATAGCCAGGGGTTAACCAGCACCAGACCGCTGACCGCCTCTGGGTAGTCGAGGGCCGTTTGCACCGCCACCAGCGCGCCGAAGCCGTGCGCCAACAGTGCCGCCGTGGGAACCTCGAGCGCGCTCAGCACGGCGGCCACGTCCGAGGCCAGGACGCTCAGGTCGGCGGAGCCGCTGCCGTAGGTGCGGCCGCCGCCACGCTGGTCGGCGTAAACGACCTGGTACTCCTCCAGGTCGTCGCCGACCAGGTCGCGGAACGAGTGACTGTTGTAGCCCGGGCCGCCGTGCAGGTAGTACAACACCGGCGCACCCGCGGGCCCGGCGCGCTCCACGTACAGGTCGGCGTCGGCTCTGGAGACGTTGAATATCTGATCCTGCCACTCGCTCATGGGGTCACTCTACGTCGCCTTCTCACGGTGCGCGCGGGCCTGCTCTAGGCCGAACAGGCGCTCGGCATTGGCGTCGAGCACGGGCTCCAGTTCCTCTAGCGCCATGCCCCGCGCTGCGGCCAGAGCCTCGGCGGTGTGCTGCACCCAGGCGGGCACGTTGCGCTTGCCCCTATGCGGCACGGGCGCCAGGTAAGGCGCGTCCGTCTCAACGAGCAAGCGGTCCAGTGGGATCTCCCGCGCCAGCGCGCGCAGGCTTTCGGCGCTCTTGTAGGTCAGGTTGCCCGCGAACGACACCAGCCACCCAAGCTCGAGGCCAGCCGCCAGCAGAGCCTCGTTGCCGGAGAAGCAGTGCAGCACCCCGCGCGGGTGGCCCGTCGCCAGGATGGCGTGGCGCGCGTCGTCGTGCGCCTCGGTGCGACCCTGCTTATCGCGCACGTGCAGGATCAGCGCCTTGCCCGTGCGGCGGGCGAGGTCGGCCTGCCACTCGAAGGCTGCGGCCTGCGCGGCCGGAGTCTCGTCCTCCCAATAACGATCGAAACCCGTCTCGCCGATGGCCACCACCAGCGGATGCAGAGCGAACTCCTCGATGCCCGCACGCGTATCGGCCTCTGCGGCCTGGCTGGCGTCGTTCGGGTGCACACCCACCGCGGCGTAAACGTTAGGGTGGCGTTTCGCCGCCACCAGCGCGGCGTGGCTGCGCGCCAGGTCAGTACCGACCGTGACCATGGCGCGCAGCCTGGGGTCGGCGGCGGCCACGGGATCCTCGCACCTGTCTAGATGGCAGTGGCTGTCGATCACCCGTAAACCCTAGCCCGGAACGGCACTCGTATGAAGCAGGCCGCGCGACGAGGAGCGGCTCAGTCCGCCCTCGATCGCCCGCTCTAGGGGGCGCCTTGCAAAGGCGTGAGGGGCGTGAACCAGAGTCAGAATCTCGTGAGAAGAGTGTGAGAGTTCTGTAATACGCGGGTTGCTACCTTGCGTGCCAAGAGGCGATGACGACCACGTCGCCGACGGTAGAGGGCCCGGATCGGCCGGCCCCGACTGGAGACGAGGAAATGGTGCAGGAGCGTAAGATGAGCGAGAAAATCCGCCACCTCAGCAACGAGGAACTCAGCGAGATAATCGCCAGTTGCGAATTGGCAATCAGCGACGGCACAGCGGCGATCGACGACTACGAAGCTTTCGTGCTCTGTCAGAAGGAACTCGCCCACCGCACCTGGGCCTAAAGCACCTAGCGAGCCCGTAAGGCGGCGCCGAGATCAGCTCGGCGCCGCCTTCTCGTGACTCTCAGCTTTCACATAACTTTCACATGGCGGGCGTATTAGCATGAGCCCATGTTCGCGCGCGTACACGACCACGGCCGCCCCGGCAACACCGGGCGCGGCGGCGCTGGCCGCACCGCTTCAGCGGCGCACGATCTTCGCACCCTGATAATCATGCTGACCACGGTCGCCGTCATCGCGGGCTGCGCCCCGAGCGCCGCGCGCGCCGACAACACGTCGCGTCAGGCGCCCCGCACCGTGGCCGCTGTCATACCCGCCTCGCAACTGAAGCAGACGGGGCTGGCGTCGTGGTACGGGCCCGGCTTCGCAGGCAGGCTGACCGCCAACGGCGAGGTCTTCGACCCCAGCCAGCTGACTGCGGCGCATAAGGAACTGCCCTTCAACACCCTCGTGCGCGTGACCAACGAGCGCAACCAGATGAGCGTCGTGGTGCGCATCAACGACCGCGGCCCCTTCAAGCCGGGCCGCATCGTCGACCTGTCGCGCGCAGGCGCCGAAGCTATCGACATGATCGGTTCGGGCGTGGCCGAGGTCACGCTCGAGGTGCTCACGCTGCCAGAAGGCGTGGTGCGCGTCGAGGCCAGCGGCGGCCTGCGAGGCTTCGAGGTCATCTCGCGCTTCCACCCGGTGGGCACCCTCCTGGTGCTGGCGCCAATGGTGGGTGGCGCGCCGCTGGTGGTGCGGGTCGTGTCGCAGACCCTGCCTATCGAGAGCCCGGCCGACATCCTCGTCGGTTACGAGCTGTACGCCTCGGTCGGCTCACAGGCGCG
>JBAYRM010000043.1:0-13904 GCA_041676665.1 Trueperaceae bacterium | reverse complement strand
GCCGCCGGGGTCGGGCTGCTGGAGGACACGGTCACCGGCCTGGTTACCCGCATGCTGGCCACCATGGAAGGCGAGCAGCAGGAGCTCGACACGGTCATCAGGGAAGCGGGCGCCGACGGTTACGACGTTCAGGCGCTGACCGCCGAACCCATGAGCTTCGACGTCGGCGGGCTCAAGCTCACCGTGAGGCAGTACCGGGGCCGTGGCGCCGAAGCGCAGGAAAGCCTGGTTGCCATGCTGCCGGGCCAGGTGCTGGGCTCGTTCGCCGATTACCTGGTCGCGTCGCGGCTTGAGGGCACCTACGTCTTCGCGCGCGGCGACGACGAGGTAGCTGTGCTATTCCTGGCGCGTGCGGGCACGAGCACGGAGGGCAACGTCAGCTCTAACCACTGACGGCTCCCGTTCTCGCCGTAGCGGAAGGGGTGCCTCATGCGTGAACTACTTGATGTAGAGCAGGTTCTGGCCTCGCTGCCAAGCGGGGGCCAGTGGCGTCTGCAGGACGATCGCCTGGTGCGTGAGTTCCGGTTCGACGACTTCGTGCAGGCGTTCGGGTTCATGGCGCGAGTGGCGCTGCTGGCGGAGAAGGCGGGCCATCACCCGGACATGTTCAACTCTTACAGCCTGGTCCGGCTAGAGCTACACAGCCATGACGCCGGTGGCGTGACGCAGCGCGACCTGGACCTGGCGCACGCGGTGACCGAACTGTAGCTGGCTAGTCGGGCGCGGTCTCCGACGGGGGCAGGAACTGGTACGCCTGCCTGAGCAGTTCGAGGTCGGCCTCGCTGACAGTGCCGTCCCCGTCGAGGTCGGCGGCCAGGTTCACGCCGCGCGTGCCGAACGCTTCGGCCAGGGCCACCAGGTCGTAGAAGTCCACTACCCCGTCGCGGTTAACGTCCTCCGGACGAAAGTCGCGCAGGGCCGTGAGCGCCTCGACGTCCGCAGCCGTGGGCTCGCTTAGGACAGCAGTTACCGTGCCGGCCATGACACCCGCCCCGCCTTCCGGCAGTCCCGCCAGCAGGCCGAGGGAGTGCAGCAGCACCGCGTGAAGCGTCTCGCGGGCCGTTGGCGACACGAGGATCTCGGTCGCCGCGTTGCCGGGCCGCACCAGGGTGAACGAGAGCGCGTCAGGCCCGAACAGCCCCGGGTCGCCGTAGCGGATCAGGTGGGGGGCGGACGCCGCCGCCTCGGCGGGAGTGCCCTGCTGCGCGTCAACGTCCACGAACGCTACCGTTCCGGGCGCGGCGGCCACCCAGGCGGCGGCCGCCTGCGCAACAGCAGACGATAGCAGCAGCGGTCCACCCGACTCGTCCACGCGGTAGCGCACGGTAATCGGCGCCTCGCTTGGTGCTTCGCTTGGTGCTTCGCCAGCTGCCACGCCTGGCGCCGTGGCTGGCGCCCCGGACTCAGGTTCGGTCGCATCCTCGCTGCCTGACTCCTGGCCGCCAGGTTGCTCAGCTCCTTCGGCCCGAGGGGCGTCACTGGTAGCTGCGCTGTCCTCGTCGCTGTCCGCGCCACTGGCCTCGTTTACGGGCTCCTCGAGCGCTTCTGGCTCCGCCGGCGGGACGGGTTCATCGGGCGCAGGCAACGAGCCGGCCTCGAGGAGCGCGCGGAGCGCCGCAAGCAGCTCCTCCTGGCCTGCCCCTGTGCCTGACTGCCCCAGCCGGCCGCCTTCGGGCACGCTCAGGTAATGGCCGTCGGCGTGGCGCGCACCGCGCGCGTCCAGCGTCCATACGGCCTGCCTGACGCCCACGATGGGGGAGGCCAGACCGTCTGCCTCGTACGCGAACAGCAGCACGCGCTGGCCCGGTCTGAACTGCGGCAAGCCGCTAACGGTCAGGCTCTCGCCCGTACCTGAGGAACCACCCAGGAACTCGAGGGTTACCTGCGCGGGCAGTTCCGCGTCCGGCTCTTCCGGGACCGGTTCGCCGCCGTGAGCCAGCCACTCCTCAACACGGAAAGTGACCGTGGTCCACGGCATGCCGGTCGCTTGGGAGGGGAGCACCGAGTCGACGGATGCGACGACGATGATGTCGGCCGCCAGCGCTGCCTCTTCTGGTGTGAGTTCCCGGTAGGTGGTCGCGTGGCCGGACTGCAGCAGGAGCAGACCCAACAGCGCGAAAGCCCACCTCACGGCCCCGCCTCGCCCTGACCAGTGTCGCCGTCTGGCGCTTCGGGGTCACTCTCTTCGCCTGCGCGGCCGCTCTGCTGTGCCTCGCCACCCGCTGGGGTGGGGGAGCGGCTGCCCTCGCTGATCCTCGTGAAGTGATGCCGCTTGTTCGGGTCGGCTCCCTGGCTGATGAACTCGGCGCGGGCCTCCAGCCACAGGTTGTTTGGCGGCTCCAGCGGTTCGAGCACGAAGCTGTAAAGCGTGTGCTCGCCGTTCAGGCTCCGCCCGAGAACAGCCAGGTCGACCTGCAGGCTGCCCTCGGCCTCCTGCGTCAGCACGGCCAGGTCGCGGCCGGGCGCCACCACACTGCCGGGACGGAGCGTGAACTTGGCGGGATCCCAGGTAACCAGCACGCGGGCGGCGGTGAGCTCGCGGGCGCCTGAAACGCGGACCCTGAGCGTAACGGCCTCTCGAACCTCGGTCAGTGGCGTGGAGAGCGTGAAGGTTGGTGGGGGAACGTCGGTGACGCTCAGGTTGAAGTCCTGGACGGTCTTGTTGAGGTTGCCGTCAGACACGGCGATGCTGAACTCGAAGCTGCCCAGCTGGGTGGGGGTGCCGCGCAGTGCGCCGTTCTGCAGCGTGATGCCGGGCGGCAGTGCGCCGCCGTCTTGCTCGAAGGTGTAGGGCCTGAGCCCGCCGGTAGCGTGAAGCTGCTGCTCGTACGGTTCGCCGATGACAGCGTTAGGCAGGCTCGGCTGCAGCAGGCGCAGCGCTTCGCCTACGGTGTCGAACTCGCCAGCGCAGGAAGCGAGCAGCGCCAGAAGCACGGCCACGCCGATTGCGCCTGCGGCCTTGCGCCGGCGCACGGTTCTGGCCTTGGCTGGCTCAGCTGAGCGCTTCAACTGCGTCACCTCCTGCTCGACCCGAGCGTTAGCGGTTCACGTGAACCTGAGCGGTCGCCACAGATTGTACTCGGACGCAGCGTGAGAGGGTCTGAGCCTGAGCCTGCCGCCCGGGAGGAGGGCCGTCCAGCCGGGCTGGGGTCGGTGCTAAGCTTCGCCAGTGAGCGCCGGCACGCGCGTTCGAGGGGCGGGCGACCGAAGCATGGACCACAACCAGAGAGAGACCGTGATCCGGTACCTGCACGTCACTAAGGAAGCGCAGCGCCTGTACGCGTTGCCGCCAGCTAGAACCGGGCTCTTCGGTCATGTGCTCGAGCTGGATCACGGCGCGGCTGCTCAGTGGGCCGCGGCGGTCCAGCGCACCGCTGGCCCCGGGCCCTTGGCGCCAGCTGCGTTCACGGCGGGTGAGCTGATGGCGGCCTGGGCGCTGCACGAGCTGATGCACGCGCTCGTCGGCGCGTGGCGCGAGCCCGGCGGTCCTGGCGCTGACGGGGCGGGCGCGTTTCACTGGTCGGGTGCGGCGCCCGGCGGCCGCTTCGAACCGGAGGCCCTGAGGCGCGTAGCCTCTGACTTCGCCCGCTCGTACGCGGCAGCTGCGGACGCCGCAGTCGACGTTGCAGCTGACTTCGGCACGAACGAGTTAAGCGGGGCAGCGCTGCTCGAGGAGCTCCTGCTACTGGAGTTGGCGCGCGCTAACCCCGCGATGGGTCGGCTGGCGCCCCTCTTCAGCGCACCCGAGCTGTTCGCTACCGCGGAGTACACCAAGACGGTCCAGGCGCTACACGCCGAACTGGCGCGACCTGCGCCCGGCGCCGAGCTGCTTCGCCTGCTGCGCGCGCCGCAGAGCCTGGCGCCAGACTCACTGAGCCGCCAGGTGGAGCTCGCCCTCGAGCTCTGGGGTCCTCACCTGCGGGCGCGCTACCAGGGCGCGCTAGCAGCCCTGCAGAGGGCGGCAGATGTGCTTCGAGAAGAGGAGAAGCCGCCGCCCGGTCCGCCGCCCGCGCCGCGCTCGGCGCCGCCCCCGCCGATCCTGGACCACGAGCCGGAGGCGTACAGCCCGGACGCTCCCTGGATGCCGTCAGTCGTGCTGGTCGCCAAGAGCACGCACGTGTGGCTAGCGCAGTTGTCGCAGCGCTACGGGACGCCAGTGAGCACCCTCGACGCGGTGCCCGAGGCGGCGCTGGAGGAGCTCGCGCAGCGCGGCTTCAACGCGCTCTGGCTCATCGGTGTCTGGTGGCGCTCCGACGCATCGCGCACCGTGAAGCGCCTTCGCGGCCAGCCGGACGCGCTGGCCAGCGCGTACAGCGTGAAAGAGTACGTGGTGGCGCCCGAGCTGGGCGGGGAAGAGGCGCTTCAGCGCCTGAGCGAGCGGGCTGCTAGGCACGGGATCCGGCTGGCCAGCGACATGGTGCCCAACCACACTGCTATCGATAGCACTTGGCTGGCCGAGCACCCGGACTGGTTCGTGCAGGCGGAAGAGCCGCCGTACCCCGGCTACACGTTCACCGGACCCGACCTCTCCAGCGACCCGCGCATGGCGATCAGGTTAGAGGACCACTACTACGACGGAACCGACGCCGCCGTCGTGTTCCAGCACCAGGACAAGGGCAGCGGCCGCGTGCGCTACGTGTATCACGGTAACGACGGCACCGCTCTGCCGTGGAACGACACCGCGCAACTGGACTTCCTCAACCCCGACGTCAGGCGTGCGGTCATCGACACGACCGTGGCGGTGGCGCGTCGCTTCTCACTCATAAGGCTCGATGCAGCCATGACCTTGGCGCGGCGCCACGTGCGCAGGCTGTGGCACCCACAGCCCGGCGAGGGCGGCGCCATACCGTCGCGCTCGGCGGCGGCCCTCAGTCAGCGCGAGTTCGAGGAGCGCATGCCCACCGAGTTCTGGCGCGAACTGGTCGACGCACTGAGTGAGCGGGCGCCGGGAACGATGCTTCTGGCTGAAGCGTTCTGGCTGATGGAGGTGTACTTCGTACGCTCGCTGGGTATGAACCGCGTGTACAACAGCGCGTTCATGCATATGACGATGAACGAGCAGAACGCCGATTACCGCGCCTACCTTAAGCGTTACCTGGCGCTGGCGCCGCCTGTCCTCGAGCGCTTCGTGAACTACATGAGCAACCCGGACGAGGAATCGGCGGCCGAGCAGTACGGCGACGGCGACAAGGCGTTCGGCGTGACCACCCTCATGGCTACGCTGCCTGGACTGCCGATGTTCGGGCACGGTCAGGTGGAGGGGCTGCGCGAGAAGTACGGCATGGAGTTCGCTCGGCCGCGCGTGGATGAGGCGCCCAGGACCTGGCACATTGAGCGGCACCTGCGGCAGATAGCGCCGCTCCTGCGGCGCCGCCAGCTCTTCGCGGGCAGTAGCCTGTTCAGGCTCTTCGACCTGGAGCGCGAGGACGGAACCGCGGCGGAGAACGTGTACGCGTACGTGAACGGCTTGGGGCGGCAGCGGGTTCTCGTTGCCTACAACAACGCCCCGAGCGGCGTGGCTGGCTTCATGCGGCTCAGTGCGCCCTTCATGGCGGAGTCCGGCGAGGCGCTGCAGCAGACGCTGCTGCAAGCCTTGGGCCTCGAAGCCGGTGACCGGGAGCGCCAGGTCGTGTTCACCGAGCCGAGCGGCGCCGAGACGCGCGTGAGCCTGGCGGAGCTAGCTATTCACGGTTTGCGGCTGGAGCTGGGAGCGTACGAGGCGAAGGTGTTCGTAACCGTCGAAGCGCGGGAACGGCCGAAGCCCGCCAGCGCAGCAGCGACCGGCACTGCGGTGCGGGCTGGCAGGAGCGGCAGGCGACCTGTGGCCCTGCTGGCTGGTCAGCGCGGCGTGGCGGCCAGGCGTAGGCGAGCGCGCAGGCGCCGCTAGCCCGCCTGCTGTACGCGCCGACTTTGCAGGTGCGTGAGGGCGATGGCCAGAGCGTCGGCCACGTGGTTGTTGGTGGGCGTGGCCGGCAACTTCAGTAGTGCGCGCACCATGAACGCCACCTGGTCCTTACCGGCACGGCCGTTGCCCACGAGGGCCTGTTTCACCTGCATCGGCCCGTACTCATGGACCGCCAGCCCGGCTTCGGCGGCGGTGAGCAGTACGACTCCGACCGCCTGACCCACGCGGAACGCTACGTCGCGCTGATGGTGGAAGTACTGCCCCTCGATAGCCAGCACGTGCGGCTCGTGCAGCTTTATCAGCTGCTGGAACTCACGGCGAATGGTCAGCAGCCGGGTCGCTTGCGGTTCGCGGGCGCTGGTGGTCACGACCTGACTCGCCACCATGCGAGCCTCGCGCCGCCACTCCTCGACCAGGCCGAAGCCGATGTTCGCCAAACCGGGATCGACCCCGACGACCCGCAGGGGTGCGGCGCCGGGGTCGGCAGCGCGCGGCTTCGTGCCGGTTAGCGGTCGCTTCGGAGACACGCCCGAGTATTACAGGTGCGGGCGCGCCGGGCGACTGTGCCACCCGGCGCGCCGCGGTTCAGTAGATGGCCAGGTAACGATCGAGCTCCCAGGCGTGCACGGCGATGCGGTACTCGTCGAACTCGCGCGTTTTGGCGTCGACCAGGCCCTTGTAGACGTGGTCGCCGAGGGCGTCGATGATGACGCGGTCCTTCTTGAGGTTGGTCACCGCCTCACGCAGGCTGGCAGGCAGGTCCTTGATCTTGTGCTTGCGGCGCTCGCGCACGCTCATCTCGTAGATGTTGCGGTTGATGGGTGGGGGCGGCTCGACCTTGCGCTTGAGGCCGTCGATGCCGGCCGCGGCGACCGCCGCCAGCGCCAGGTAGGGGTTTGCGGAGGGGTCGGGCATGCGCAGCTCGGCGCGGGTGCTGTTGCCGCGCCTGGCCGGGATGCGGATCATGGCGCTGCGGTTCGAGACCGACCAAGCGATGTTGGTAGGCGCTTCGTGGCCGGGGGTGAGTCGCTTGTAGCTGTTGACGGTGGGGTTGGTTACCGCCACCATTCCTGGGGCGTGCTCCAGCAGCCCGCCGATGAAGGCCAGCGCGTCGGTACTAAGCTCGTGGGTGCCCTTAGGGTCGTAGAAGGCGTTCTTGCCGTTCTTGAAGACGCTGAGGTGCGTATGCATGCCGGAACCGGCGATGGACGCCACGGGCTTGGGCATGAAGGTGGCGTGCAGGCCGTGGTTCATGGCGATGCGCTTGACGACCGTGCGGAAGGTCTGGATGGCGTCGGCTGTGGCTACGGCGGGGCCGTACTTGAAGTCGATCTCGTGCTGACCGGGACCGACCTCGTGGTGCGCGGCCTCGATCTCGAAACCGAGTTCCACCAGCGCGTTGACCATGTCCCTGCGCGCGTCTTCGCCGCGGTCAACGGGAGCGAGGTCGAAGTAGCCGGCGCCGTCGTTGGTGATGGTGGTCGGCACGCCCTCAGGGGTGCGCTTGAACAGGTAGAACTCGGGCTCTACGCCGACGTAGAGGTCGTCGTAACCGAGCGCCTGCAGCTTCTCTATCTGGCGCTTGAGGACCCGGCGCGGGTCGCCGGGGAAGGGCGTGCCGTCAGGCTGGTCGACCTCGCATATGAAGCGGGCAACCTGGCCGCGCACGCTGCCCTCGATGGCGGGCGGGAGGAGCAGGAAGGTGTCGTAGTCGGGCCGCAGGAGCATGTCCGACTCTTCGATGCGGGTGAAGCCCTGGATCGATGAGCCGTCGAACATGATCTCGCCGTCGAGCGCCTTCTCGAACTGCGAGGCCGGGACCTCGAGGTTCTTGGTGCGGCCGAGGATGTCGGTGAACTGGAGCCTCAGGAACGCGACTTCGTGTTCCTTCAGCAGCTTCATTACGTCGTTGCGGGTGTACGCCACTGCTCCTCCAAGGTGGTTCGTCTTGTGTTTCGTCAGGTAAGACGCCTGCCGGTCGCGTCGGTCGGTGGAGCTCGTTGAACCCGTAAGGGTTATGAAGCCGCCATTCGGTCGGTCACGACTGACGGAATATTAGCACAATGATGCAAGTTGTAAAGCCGAAAGTTGCCAAGTGCACCATTTTCGGATGACAGCCAGGACATTGTGCCAGGTGCCAGTTGTGGGCGGCGGTTGGCGCCCAGGCATGAACGGCCCTTAACCGTTTCCTTGCGCGCCATGCTCGGGTCGTTGACAGTCTTTATGAGGTTTCTTACGATGCGTGCAACCGCCGCAGGTCGACAAGCAGACGTTCCTGTTCAAGGAGGAGAACGTGAAGAAGACGTTGGTATGGATTTTCGTAGCCGCGCTAGTGGCGTTCGCATCGGCGCAGACCCCGCCGGTTTCCAAGGTCGGCTCCCTCAGCTCGTTCACCGGACCGCTCGCTGAGTTCGGCCCGGCCATCAACAACGGCGTCCAGCTGGCCGCCGACCAGATCAACGCCGCCACCACGGAACTCCTGGGTGGCCCCGTTATCGAGATCGTGACCGAAGACGACGCCACCGCCGCCGCGCAGGGCGTCGACCGCGCCCGCAAGCTGGTCGGCACCGACGGCGTCATCGCCATCATCGGCGCCCTCTCCAGTGGCGTTTCCGTGGCCGTGGCCGAGTCCGTGAGCATCCCCTCCGGCGTCATCCAGATCTCGCCGGCCTCCACCTCGCCGCTCATCGCGCTGCTGCCTGACATCGAAGACTACGTCTTCCGCACCACCGCCTCCGACACGCTGCAGGCCGTGGTAGGCGCGCAGCTCGCTCGTGGCGAGATCATCGACGGCCACAGCTTCTCCAGCGCCGCCATCATCTACGTAAACAACCCTTACGGTCAGGGTCTGGCCGACGCGTTCGAAGCTGCGTTCACCGCGCGCGGCGGCGTCATCACCGCCAAGGTCGCGCACCAGGACGAGCCGCAGCCCACGTACGCCTCCATGCTCGAGCAGGTTCTCGCCGACGGTCCGGGCGTCGTACTCGCCGCCTCCTACCCCGGCCAGGCCTCCGTCTACATGGCGGAAGCGCGTGACCTCTTCGGCTACACCAGCTGGCAGTTCACCGACGGCACCAAGTCGCTCGACATCGTCACCGCCATCGGCGCAGACGTGGTCGACGGCCTCTACGGCACGGCCGCTGGTGCTGACCCGAGCTGGGAAGGCGCCGCCACCTTCGAGGCCTCCTACGCTGAAGCCTACGGCAGCCCGCCGCCCCTTCCTTACATCGACACCGGTTACGACGCCATGGCCACCATCGGTCTGGCTATCGTGAAGACCATCGTCGACGGTCAGGAAGTCACCTCCGAGAACGTGCGCACCAACCTGCGCGCCGTGTCCAACCCGCCGGGTGAAGTGGTCGGCGTTGCCGACTTCCACCGCGCCGTGGAGCTCATCATGGCCGGCGTCGCGATCAACTACACCGGCGCCGCCGGTGAAGTCGACTACGACGACCTCGGCGACGTAGTGACGCCTATCGAAGTGTGGCAGTACGCCGCCGGAACCATCGTCTCTGTGACCGTGCAGAGCGGTTCGGCGATCCCCGCGGAGTAAGAAGGCACGACTCGCGGCGGCCTAACGGCCACAAGGTTAGGCGGGCGCCCGTACTGCGGGCGCCCGCTTCCTTTCGTCTCTAACTCACTGCCGCAGAGGGCGGAGCGCGTGGGTGCCCACGAGCGGCTCCAGGGGCGCGCGGCCCAACCAAGCGCACAACTCCTGCAGCGCCAGCGTGTGCTCGCCGTGTCCGAAAGCGAAGTGGTGCGCCAGGCGCCGGTCCAGCACGTTGGCCACCAAGTCGCCGGCGCTTAGCGGCTGACCGTTCCAGCTGGCGTCATGCAGCCAGCCGCTGACCCCGTCGAACGTGCCGCGCTGCCCGGGCCCGAAAGTGCCGCCCAGCACCAGCGCAGACCGCTCGCCAACGAACCTGAAGCCGCTAGCCGGGCCCGGCACCAGTTCCATGTCGCGCACCACCCCCACGCCGTCGAGGTTGAAGTGCGTGGTGAGGCGGCTGCTCCCGCCGGCCGCCCACTCCCTGGGGGCGTTGCCGCAGTGCCAGAACATGAGCGCCTGCGCCTGCTCGTCGACTGCCGACAGGTCCATCAGAACGGCGGGCCGCTCGCTCACTGCTTGCATGACAAGCATCGACAGCGCGCCCACGACGTCGCCTTCACAGGCTGCCGGCACGCTGCGTGAGAGGTTGCCCATGGCGGAACACGCCACCGAACCGCACGAGTCGGGCAGCTCGGGCCAGCAGCGCACCGCCAGCGCCTGGTAAGCGCCCTCGCTGGCGAGGTCGCCGAGCGCGAGTTCAATGCGCGCAGCGCGAACCATCTGCTCGGCGCTCACCTCGCTCGGTTCGCCCGCGGCCTGCGCCTGGGCGTGTGCCTCCGCCCGCCGGGCGTCGACCGCAGCCACCCGCCGCAGGAAGTCGGCCAGAGGCAGGGTGTCGACCAGCGGACCGCTCAGGGCCAGTTCTTCGTTCAAGCCGTAGAAGCCTGGCGCGGTGCCGCCGATCTGCAGTACCCGCGCGTGCTCGAGCGCCCGCAGGCCCCTGAGTGCCGCCAGCGTTACACGAAGGCGCGCCTGGAACCACTCGCTGTCGGCGTGACCGTAGAACCACTTAGCCTCACCGGTGGCCACCTCGGGCGCCCCGAGGTAGCTAAGCGTCATGTTCACGCCGCACAGCGAGTTGAACGGCAGCGGGCCGCGGTACGCCTCACCTGCTGCCACCTCTGGCAGCGCCCACAGTCCCACGCGGACGCCTAAGCGCAGCAGCGGCGCCAGCACCTCACCGGTGGCGAAGGTGGTGTGCTGCACGAGCAGCAGGTCCAGCTGAGCGGCCCGCAACTCTGCCGCTGCGCGCTCCGCGCTGGCTGAGTCGTGCACCGAGAAGTGCGGCAGCCCAGCAGGGACGCCGTGCTCGCCGCGTTGCGCGTTCGCGACCGCCAGGTCGAAACCGTGCAACTGGCCAAGGCGCTCCAGCTGCTCGCGACTGGCATGCGCCGCCGCCGCAGCGTCGCCCTTGAAGGCTGGCCTGATCACGCTCACGAACCCTAGCCGCAGCTTCCCGAGCGGAGGTTCGTGAGCGGCGGCTGGGTTCATGGCCTGTAAAAGCTACGTCAGGTCGCGGTCAAGCGAGACGACCTTCTCCTCGGGCAGGATGCCCTTTGGTCTGTACAACACGATGAACAGCAGGAGCAGCGAAATGAACAGCAGCCGGATGTACGGCCCGCGGGCCGGCAGTGCGGGCGAGATGGCCGCCAGAGCTGGACGCAGCGCGTCGACCGCGAAGCTCGTGCCTGACCAGATGCCCCACACCACGAAAGCTCCCAGGATGGCGCCGCGGTTGTTGCCGCTGCCGCCCAGCATGAGCATGACCCAGATGAGGAAGGTGCCGTACAGCGGGTCGAAGTGCGCGTAGTCGATTGAGACCATGTAGTGCGCGTAGAGCCCGCCGCCGATGCCCATGATGACGGCGCCCACCACGAACGACTGCATGCGGAACGCAGCCACGTCCTTACCGTTCATGGCCGCGGAAGCCTCTTCCTCGCGCACGGCCCTCAGCGCGCGGCCCCAGGGCGACCTGATGGCGCGCTCGAGCACGCGGTACGTGAGGAACAGCACCAGCGCCACTATCGCCACGTAGATGTACGGGTAATCGCGGGGCGCCAGCGGCGCGAAGAAGTCGTTAACGAACCCCGGCAGCCAGTCGCAGCCGTTACCGGTGAGGCATTGCAGCGGCTGCGGGATGCCGCGCAGCGGTTGCGGACCGTTGGCCAGCCACCGCTCGTTCTGGAACACCAGCCTGACGATCTCGGCGATACCGATGGTGGCGATGGCCAGGTAGTCGTCGCGCAGACGCAGGGTAGGTTTCCCGATAAGCCAGGCCAGCACGCCCGCTATCAGGCCGGCGGCGGCTAGACCCAGCCAGAACGGCATGCCCAGGCCCATGAGCTGCTTGGTGAAGGTGGCGTTGATGCCGGTCGGCATCTGCGTGGTGACGAGTGCGCTGGTGAACGCACCGATGGCGAAGAAGGCGGCGATACCTATGTTGAAGAGGCCGGTGTAGCCCCACTGCACGTTCAGACCCAACGACAGCACCGCGTAGATGCTGGCCATGAGAATGAACGACGTGATGTAAGACAGGCCGCCGGCGGGGATGAAGAAGGTGGCGGCGGCCGCCAGCCCGAAGCCTATCGCGAGCGACACGAGATGCTTGAGCCACGACGGTTTGAGGGGCAGCAGGGACGAGGTCACCAGCCACAGGGGCACGGCTAGCAGCGCGGACTTGGCGAGAAGGAGAGGCGTCATGCTACTTGCTCCTCCCGAACAGGCCCTCGGGCCTGAAGAGCAGGACCAGCACCATCACCAGGAAGGCGACGCCGTGCCCGTAGGTCGGGTTGATGAACGCGCTACTCATCTGCCACACGATGCCTATCACGAACGCCCCGGCCAGCGCCCCGTAGGCGTTGCCCAGCGTTCCCAGGATGACGGAGGCGAACAGCGGCAGCAGCAGCCACCAGCCCATCTCGGGCCTGAGCTGCACGTCGAGCGCGTACAGCATGCCGCCCGCCGCGGCCAGGCCGCCACCGATGAGCCAGGTCCACAGGATCACGCGGTTGGTATCGATGCCGCTGACGCGGGCGAGGTCGGGGTTGTCGGCTGTGGCGCGCATGGCCTTGCCGATCTTGGTGCGCTCCAGCAGCAGGTACACCCCCACTATGAGCACCACCGCCAGCCCGAGGATGAAGAGCTGGTCGGGCCGCACCCGCACGCCAGCGAACAGCTCGACCGCTGGACGAGCGCGACCGACGTAGTAATAAGTGAAGTCTGCGCCCCAGAAGATGTACACAAGGCTGCGCAGCCCGAAGGCCAGGCCCAGGGCCGCCATGGCGAACATGATGGGCTGAGCGCGCCTGGCCCTAAGCGGCCTGAAGATCGCCTGGTCGAGCCCGAACGTGAAGAGGCCAATGAGCGGCACCACGATCAGCAGGGCCAGCAGGAACTCGTAACCGAACGAGAAGGGCGCCAGCGGCGGGCCCTTGGGCAGCACCATGATCACGAGCAGCCCCATGTAGGCGCCGAACGTCATGGTGTCGCCGTGCGCGAAGTTGGCCATCTTGAGTACCGCGAACACCAGGGTCACGCCCACGGCGCCGAGCGCCAGCGTGCCGCCCAGCAGCGTGCCGCGCACGAACAGGGAGAGGAGCGAGTTGGCCGAAACGCCCTTGGCCTGCGCCGCGATCACGAAGCCGAGCAGTACGAGACCCAGCAGCACGTAGATGAAGGCACGGCTGGTGAGCAGGTTGCGAACGCGTTCGCCCGGCCTGAGTGCGGGGGAGCTGTTCTCCGTCATCTGTTTCAACCCCCCAAGTAGAGGCGCGCGACCTCGGGGTCGCCCAGGAGCTTCTCGCCGGGGCCGTCGACCTGGTTCTGGCCGGTGGCCAGCACGTAGCCGCGATCGGCCAGCGCCAGCGACTTCTTGGCGTTCTGTTCGACCATCAGCACCGCCACGCCGGCCTTGTTGACCTCGACGACCTTCTCGAAGATCATGTCGACGAGCAGCGGCGCCAGACCGGCAGACGGCTCGTCGAGCATCAGGAGCTTCGGGTCCAGCATGAGCGCGCGGCCCATGGCCACCATCTGCCGCTCACCGCCCGACATCTTGCCGGCGCGCTGCCGGCGGCGCTCGGCCAGGCGCGGGAACAGCTCGTACACGCGTTCCTTCTGCTGATCCAGCGAGCCGGAGCGGGTGTAACCGCCCATGTCGAGGTTCTCCTCGACCGTGAGGTTGGGGAACACGTTCTCGACCTGCGGTACGTACGAGAGGCCCAGTTTCACGAGCTTCTCGGGCGCCATTCCAGAGATGTTGCGACCGTCGAACGTGACGGCGCCCTCCCACGGTTTGAGCAGGCCGAACACCAGCTTCATGACGGTGGACTTGCCGGCGCCGTTGGGGCCGACAATGGAAACTATCTCGTTGTGACCTACGGTGAGGTT
>JBAYRM010000042.1:0-13913 GCA_041676665.1 Trueperaceae bacterium | reverse complement strand
GATCACCGGGCCGGTGCGTGCGTACGCCACGCCGTCCTCGCGCCACTCGTCGGGCAACTCCGGGTCGGGCGGCAGCACGGTGGCGGTCCAGGCGCCCACCAGCTCACCGGCCACGTGCGCCTGCAAGGGCCGCGTGAACTCGTGGTCCGCCCCGGCCAGCGAGACGAAGCTCTTCGGGTGCCGCGCGGCGTCGTAGATGCGGCGTGCGTTCTCGATGCCAATAACGTTATCGACGGGCGAGTGCGTCACGAGCAGCGGGCGCTTGAGGTCCAGCAGCACTGAACGCATCTCCGTCTCGTCGAGCTCGTCTAAGAAGGTGGCGCGCAGGCGGCAGAAGCGGTCAGCTATCCAGAGGCGCGCCTCGCCGCTGGCCTCTGCGGCGGGTAGGTCATCCTCCAGCAGGTGCTGCATGTGGGTGAAGTCCGACGGCGCTCCCACGGTCGCCACGGCGCGCACCTCGTGCAACTCGGTGGCAGCGCGGAGCACGGCCGCACCGGCCAGCGAATGCCCGACCAGCAGCTCGGGTGCGCCGTGCGAGAGCCGCAGCACGGAGGCAGCGTCCACGATGTCCTGAGTGTCGAGCGCGAGAGGAGGGGCGTCGGCCGAACCCGTCGCCAGCAGATCATCATCCTCCCCATCCGCGGGAGGCGCCTGTGGGGCGGTCAGCTCGAAGCTGAGTACCCCGAGACCGTACTCAAGCAGGCCAGCCACGAACGCCTCGGCGGCGGTGTCACCTTTAGGTCCCAGGCAGTGCGCGAACAGTGCGTAGGAGCGCAGCCGCCCCCGCGGCAGGTCGAGCCGCGCCATGACCTCCTGGCCGCGCCGCGTGGTGAACGCCACCTGAATGGCCCTGGCCCTGTTGTCGAACATCGCCCCCTCCGGAGCCCTAACCGGTCAATGTCCCGGGCGGTACACCCGGGACCGCGGACCGCTAACTAAGCAAGCGCTCGATGCGTGCCAGCGCCTCACGCACGTTGTCCAAGCTGGTGGCGTAACTGAGCCGCACCCGCCCGGGCGCCAGGAAGTCGGTCCCCGGCACCACCCCCACGTGCGCCTCCTCAAGGAGCCGGATCGCGGC
The DNA here is from genome assembly GCA_041676665.1 of Trueperaceae bacterium. Classification (GTDB taxonomy): domain Bacteria; phylum Deinococcota; class Deinococci; order Deinococcales; family Trueperaceae; genus JAAYYF01. The sequence goes on along the minus strand of JBAYRM010000042.1, from coordinate 12,835 downwards.
AGCCTCCTCGTTAGACGCTATAGGAGTGGCGTCCGTCATGACGTAGAAGGCGCCCTGTGGCTTGGGTGTGTGCAGGCCCAGGCGGTTAAGGCCCTCTACCAGCACGTCGCGGCGCTCCACGTAGGCGGCGCGCGCCTTATGCTGGAAGGCCGCCGTCTTCTCGACCTCGTTCAGTGCCGCCACGGTGGCGTGCTGCGCGAGCGCGTTGGCGTTGCTGGTGCTCTGACCTTGCAGCCGGTTCATGGCGCTAATCAGCGCCTTCGGTCCCGCCCCGAAACCTATGCGCCAGCCGGTCATGGCGTAACCCTTGCTGGCGCCGTGGATCACCAGTGTGCGTTCCGGGGCGTACGAAGCGGCGGTAACGAACTCGCCGTCGTACACGAGGTGCTCGTAGAGGTCGTCGGTGAAGATCCATAGGTCGAACTCGCGAGCCAGCTCAGCCATGCCCTGTATGAGCTCGGGCGGGTACACGGCGCCGGTGGGGTTCGACGGCGAGTTGATAACGATGACCTTGGTGCGCGGCGTTATGGCTGCGCGAACGTCGGCCAGGTCGGGGATGAAGCCGTTCTCGGCCGGCGCCGTGACCACCACGGGCACAGCCCCACACAGTTCTACCTGGGCGGGGTAACTCACCCAGTAAGGGGCTATCAGCAGGACCTCGTCGCCGGGGTCGAGCACCGAGAAGAAGCCGTTGTACAGCACCTGCTTGCCGCCGGTGCTCACCATCACCTGGTCCAGGCCGTAATCCAGGCCGTTCTCGCGCTTGAACTTTGCGGCTATAGCGCTGCGCAGCTCCACCGTGCCGGCGGGCGGCGTGTACTTGGTCAGCCCGAGGTCTATCGCCTCGCGCGCGGCGTCCAGCACATGCTGCGGCGGTTGGAAGTCGGGCTCGCCCGCCGTCATGGCCACCACATTAACGCCGCTCTGCGCCAGCTCCTTAGCCCGGGTAGTGAACGCCAGGGTGGAGGACGCCTTGAGGCCCTGGATGAGCCGCGACAGCGTGGTGCTCATCAGTCCAGCAGCTCGTTCGCCTCGAAGAAGATACCGATCTCGCGCACCGCGGTCTCGGGCGCGTCGGAGCCGTGAGCCACGTTCTCGTCGATGGTGCTGGCGAGGTCACCGCGGATGGTGCCGGGCGCAGCGTCGGCGGGGTTGGTGGCGCCCATCATGCCGCGCCACGCCAGGATGGCGTTCTCGCCCTCGAGCACCATGGCCACCACCGGGCCGGAGGTGATGAACTCCACCAGGCCGTCGAAGAACGGCTTGCCCTTGTGCTCACCGTAATGCCGCTCGGCCAGCTCGCGCGAGATGACCATCTGCTTGAGGCCCACTATGCGTAAGCCTTTGGCTTCGATGCGGGAGACGAGGTTGCCAACGAGCCCACGGCGTACACCGTCGGGCTTGACCATCGCGAAAGTGCGTTCAGTAGCCATATCGGGGCGAGAATACCACGCGCTTAGCGGGCGAACCTGCGTGTTGGCCTGGTGCACCGCACCGCGAAGGCGCAGGTCAGATCGGCGGCAACTGAACCCCGAGTTGAGCCAAGTGATTCAGGTCGTGCGCGGCCAAGTAGCGCACCATCTGGTCTACGCTCTCGAAGCCGCGCTCCGGGTGGAACGCCTCTGCGAGCCAGTCGTTCATCGAAAGCGAGGCCAGGAGGGCGAGGTTCCAGGCGCGCTGCGCCCGGAACGCTTCGAGCGCCAGCGCCACGTCCAAGCGCTCGTAGCGCTCGGCCCACACGTCCTGGTCCCACAGCGAAAGCGCCACACCGGGCGCCGCCACCGTCTGGCGCAACCTCCAACCGGTGGCCAGTTCCACGTCCGCCAGGTGAGCAAGCACCTGCCGCGGGTTCCATTTGCCAGCGGCGTACGGGGTAGACAGGTCGGCCTCACTCAGCGCGTCGAAAAGCTCGCTCAGTAGCGCCGGCGTGGCCTGCAGCACGGCAATTGGGTCACGTCCTGCCAGGCGTTCGTTGGTGGTGGGTCTGTCGCTGCTCATGCGCTGCCCACTCTAAACGAAGCGGAGAGGTACTAGCGGTTCTAGGCTTCGTCCTGCGGTATCACCAGCAGCCCGTGCACGAAAACGCGCTGGAAGGCCGCTACCACCGCCGGATCGAACTGTGTGCCGGCGTTCCGGCCGATCTCTTCCGCCGCTTCCTGGCCGGAAACGGCCTTGCGGTGGGAACTGTCATGGGTGAGTGCGTCGAACGTGTCGGCCACGGCCAGGATGCGGGACTCGAGCGGAATGTTCTCACCCGCCAGGCCCTTCGGGTAGCCCGCACCGTCCCACCGCTCGTGGTGGGTTAGCGCGATCTTCTCGGCCAGCCGAATGAGAGGCGACCTGCTGCCGGAGAGAAGCTCCGCACCCGCTTCTGCGTGGCGCTTCACTACCGCGAACTCTTCGGCGCTGAGCTTGCCGGGCTTCATGAGGATGCCGTCGGGGATGGTGATCTTGCCCACATCGTGCAGTCTTGCGGCCCGCAGAAGCATCTCGACCTGGTCGCGCGGCACGCCCATCTCTTGCGCGATGACGCCGCTGACGTGCGCCACGCGCCAAGTGTGCTGGCCCGTGTCGTCGTCACGGTACTCGGCCGCGCGCGCCAGGCGCACCAGCATCTCCAGTTGGCTGTGCTCGAGTTCCTGAGTGCGGCGTCTCACCGCCGCCTCGAGGCGCTCGTTGTGCCGCTGCAGCTCGAGTTGCAGCTTGCGCGACTCGAGCAGGTTGCGGATCCTAAGCCGCGCCTCGGCAGGACTAACGGGCTTGGTGAGGAAGTCCTTGGCGCCGCTGGCGAGCGCGGTCTCGCGCAGGCCGGGGCGCTCGTCACCCGTGACCATGAGTACGGGAAAAGCTTCGGGCAGGTGCGGCGCGAGATCCGCGAGCACCCCTAGGCCGTCGCGCCGGGGCATGTGGAAGTCGAGTACGAGCAGGTCGGGCTTCAGCTGTTCGAACTCGGCGGCCGCCATTAGCGGCTCGTCGCAGGTGAACACCGCCTGATAGCCAGCCTGTGTGAGCATGCTCTTCATCATGACCAGCGCAGCCTGTTCGTCGTCGACAAGCATGATGCGCATCGCCGCCAGCGCGGCGTTGGGTGCGTCTGTGCCGTGTGTGGTGATGGTCACCTTGTGATCACCTGGCTCCCTTTCGTCCGGCGCCCGAACCGGTTGGGGTCATGGACCTTCAGTCCATGAACCTCGTAACTGACTCGCATGTTAGGGCCCGGCTACTTACGGCACTCTTACCGCAACGACGAGCGGGGACCGCGCCCGTTCACGCGGTCCCCGCCAGCTGACTTACGGTTGCGGGATCAGAACCCGGCTATCAGCGTCTGCCCCACGTCGAGGAGGTTATGCCACAGGCCCGGGAAGAAGCCGAGCAGCAGCGTGCCCAACAGCGCCACCACGATGGCCACGTTGGTGGCGGTGGAGCGAATCGCTGGCGGTTCGTACTCGCTCTCGCGGAAGTACATGTACGCGATGATCCGGAAGTAGTAAACCAGCGCCACAACGCTAGTGATGATGCCTAGCACGGCGAGCCAGTACCAGCCAGCGTCGAGCGCCGCCTGGAACACCAGGATCTTCCCGTCGAAGCCTGCCAACGGGGGTATGCCGCCGAGGCTGAGCAGGAAGATGGACAGGGTCGCCGCCAGCCAGGGGCGCCTGCGCCCAAGCCCGGCGAAGCGGTCCAGGTGGTCCCCGCGGTCGTTCGCGTCTGTCATGAGCGATAGGACGGCGAACGCACCCACGTTCATCAGGGCGTACGCGGTGAGGTAGAACTCGGCGGCCGCGACGCCACCATGGTCCGGCGCCAGAAGCGCGAGGCCCAGGTAGCCCGCGTGAGCCACTGCGGAGTAGGCGAGGATGCGCTTCACGCCGGTCTGCATGAGCGCCGACAGGTTGCCGATCACGAGCGTGGCCGCCACGATGATCGCCAACGCGGTGGGGAGCCACGGGGCGAGGAGCGGGAACACCGTGCTGACAACGCGAAGGAGCGCCGCGAACGCACCGACCTTGATGACGACGCTCATGAAGGTCACCACCGGGGTTGGCGCGCCCGTGTACACGTCGGGCGCCCACTGGTGGAACGGCGCCAGCGACGCCTTGAAGCCGAGCCCGACGAGCACCAGCGCACCGCCGAGGGTGGCAAGAACGGTGACCTCTCCGGCGGCCAACGACTGCGCCAGGCCCTCGAAGACGAACGTGCCGCCAGCGCCGTAAAGCAGCGCCATGCCGTAGATGAGCATGGCCGAACCGAAGGCGCCGAGCAGGAAGTACTTCATGCCCGCTTCCTGCGACTGGCGGTCGCTGGTGCGCCAGGCGGAGAGAACGTACACGGGCAGGCTCATGATCTCGAGGCCCAGGACCAGCGTAACGAGGTCTCCAGAGGCGGCCATTACGACCGCACCCAACGCGGAGAGCAGCATGAGCGGGTAGTACTCGGGGCGGTCGAGGTCCTGTCTCTTCAGCTGGTCGTAGCTGACGAGGATTGCCAGCGCCGTCCCCAGCAGGATCACGAACGTGAACGCCAGCGCCAGGTTGTCGCCGTAGTACCTTAGGCCGAAGCTAGCGACCTGTTCGCTAGGCTCCAGGAAGCGCGCCAGCGCGAAGAAGAACGCGGTCACCACGCCTAGCAGCGCGGTTACGGCAACGTGCCGCGAGTCCTTATGGAACAGGCCGAAGAACAGGGTGACTACCGCCGTAACCAGCAGAGCCAGGGCGGGAGCGAGCGCGCTCCAGTCGATGTTTAGGACCGGAGGGAACGTCATTTCTCACCTCCCGTGAGGCCGGCGAGTGTGACGGTCGGGACCTCATCGGCGGCGTCGACCGCTCTCTCGAGCTGGATGGTAACGAGCGCGGCCTGCTGCTCGATCTGCCTAAGCTGCGGTGCTGGGGAGATTCCGAGCCACAGCACGCCAGCGATGAACGGCACCAGCACGTAAAGCTCGAGTGCGCTCAGGTCGCTGGTGGGCACGGTGGTGGGGCCCTGGAACAGGCGCTGGTACAGGTTGACCCCGTACACGCCCGCCGCGATAACGGCCAGGGTGGCGAAAGCGGCTGGCCACGGCGATGTCTGGAACGCGCCCAAGAGCGCCATGAACTCGCCTGGGAAGTTGGACAGGCCGGGCACGCCGATGTACGCGAATATGAGGAACAGCGACACGCCTGCGAAAGCGGGCGCGCTCTTGGCGAGTCCGCCGTAGTCCTTGAGCATGAAGCTGCGGCGCCGGTGGTACAGCATGCCGGCTACCAGGAACAGCCCGCCAGTGGAGAGCATCTGGGCGGCCAGGAAGTAGATGGCGCCGCTGAGGCCGGCCAGGTGCAGGCCGAACAGGCCGACGCCGATGATGCCCATGTGTGACAGCGAACCGTACGCCAGGAAGCGCTTGAGGTGCTGCTGCGATATGGCCGCCAGGGCGCCGTAAACAGCGGTCACGGCCGCCAGCGCCAACAGGTAGGGGGCCACGCGCTCGGCGCCGGCGGGGAGCAGCGGCAGGGCCCAGGCGAAGAAGCCGAAGGCGCCAACCTTGTAAAGCGAGCCGAGCACGTCGGCGGCGCCACTAGGGTGGTTCTGTTCGTTCAGGTCGATGAGCCACGAGTGCAGCGGCCATAGGGGCAGCTTCACGACCATGCCGATGGCCATGCCCACGAAGAGCCACGTTTGAACGCCCGCGCTCAGCGAGGGAGTAGCGATCATTAGCTCGGTGATGTGGAAGCTGGCGGCGCCAGAGAGGGCCTTGAGCGAGAGGATGCTGACGAGCATTAGCATGGAGCCTGCCACCGCGTACACGAGGTACTTGAGCGCGGCCTGACGGCGCTTGTCGCCGCCGAACATGCCGAGCAGGAGCAGACCGGGGATGAGCGTGGCCTCCCAGAAGACGTAGAAGACGATCAGGTCCTTCGAGAGGAAGATGCCGTTGAGGCCCGCCTGGGCGAGCAGCAGCAGAGCCACGAAGCCAGCGGCGTTCTGCTCGACCCGCGTGGCCGCCACCAGCAGCGTGGGGATCATGACCAGCGCGGCCACCAGAACGAGCACCGGTCCGGCCCCGGTAGCGTCGAGCGAGAAGTTGACGCCCATGCGGGGGAGCCAGGCGCCCTGGAAGCCTTCGGAGCCCGCCAGGAACAGCGACAGCGCGAACGTGCCAACGCCGCCCAGGAAAGCCAGGCCGCGGACTAGTGCGGCGCTGGAGCGACCGAGCAGGACCAAGAGCGCAATCAGCACGGGGAGCAGGACGACGTAGAGCGAGATCATGCGAACACCCCGATCAGCGCTGCAGCTACCGCTAGCGCCAGGACCCCGAGGACCATAGCGAAAGCGTAGGCGCGCACGTAACCGGACTGGAGCAGGACTATCAGCCGCCCCAGCAGCGGTACGACGCCGGTCAGGCCGGTCATGCCGCGGTCGACCACGTCGCGGTCGAGCGAAGCCACCCCTTCCGCCAGGCCCTCACCCGGCTCCGTGAAGAGCGAGCGGTAGAGCCTGTCGAAGCCGAACGCGCCGCGCGATGCGCTTGCCAGCGGCGTGTTGCCAAGGCGCTTGGCCAACGCGCCGGAACCGAGCGCGTACACCCAGTATCCGAGGCCCAGGCCAGCTGCGGCCACGACGACGGAACCGATCAGCAGCAGCCACTCGGCGCTGGTGGACAGGTGCTCGAAGTCAACATGGGCCATCACGGGTGCCAGCCACTCCTGTATGGCGTTGGGGGCCAGGAACGCGGGCAGACCCACGTAACCGATGACGACGCTGCCGACCGCGAGGATGCTCAGCGGCACCGTCATAACGGCTGGCGACTCGTGCGCGCGCTCGAACTCGGCCTTGCTGCGCGGCTCGCCGGCGAACACGAGGTAGTACCAGCGGAACATGTAGAACGCCGTTATGCCCGCGGTGAGCATGAGGAGCACGAACAGTATCTGTCCGCCGTAATTGCCGAGCGGCATGCTGGTCAGCAGCGCGCCGAGGATGGCGTCCTTGCTGAAGTAGCCCGAGAGGAACGGCACCCCTGCGATGGCCAGCGTGGCTATGAGCGAGGTGGTGCCGGTTACGCGCATCTTGCGCCCCAGGCCGCCCATCTTGCGCACGTCCTGCTCGCCGCCGAGCGCGTGGATGACCGAGCCTGCGCCGAGGAAGAGGAGCGCCTTGAAGAAGGCGTGGGTTAGTACGTGGAAGATGCCGGCCCAGTAGGCGCCCGCTCCTACCGCTGCGACCATGAAGCCCACCTGTGAGATGGTGGACCACGCCAGGATCTTCTTGATGTCCGTCTGGCCGATGGCGACTATGGCCGCCATAAGCGCGGTAAGCACCGCCACCCACACGACCGTGGCGGCCGCTCCGGGGGCGTTGGCGAAGATGCCGCCGGTGCGGGCGATAAGGTAAACGCCTGCGGTGACCATGGTGGCAGCGTGGATGAGCGCGGAGACCGGCGTGGGGCCGGCCATGGCGTCAGGTAGCCACGTATGCAGCGGCAGCTGGGCGGACTTGCCGGCAGCGGCGAGCAGGTAGAGAAGCCCGATGCCCGTGAGGATGGCGGCCCCGTAAGCGAGGCTGGGCGCCGCGGCGTTAACGGCCTGGATATCGAGGGTGCCGAACGCCTTGTAGGTGAGGAACATGGCGAGCAGGAAGCCGAAGTCGCCCACGCGGTTAACGATGAACGCCTTGCGTCCCGCGCTGGCGTTGGCCAGGTCGCGGTACCAAAAGCCGATCAGCAGGAAGGAGCACACGCCCACGCCTTCCCAACCGACGAACATCAGCGGGAAGGAGTCGGCCATCACCAGCACCAGCATGGCCGCCACGAACAGGTTGAGCTGGGCGAAGTAGCGCGAGATGCCGTCGTCGCCGTGCATGTAACCGATCGAGTAGATGTGGATGAGGAGCCCGACGCCCGTGATGATGAGCATCATCAGCACGCTGAGTTGATCGAAGTGGAAGCCTAGGCCGATCTTGAAGTCGCCGGCTACCAGGAAGTCGCCGAAGTTCACGCGCACGGCGCCGCCGGCGCGCACTCCGAAGAACGCGATGAGCGACAGGACGAAGCCAGCCGCCACGGCCAGGCTAGCGATGATGCCGGGGGCGTTGCCCTTGAGGTTGCGGCCGAACAGCCCGTTGATGACCGCGCCGGCCAGCGCCAGCAGCGGCGCCAGGGAGGCCAGTTGAACCAGGTCGTTCATGCCCTAACCTCCGAGAGTTCGTCGACGTCGGTGCTTACCCGGTTGCGGAAGATGGCCACCAGGATGCCCAGCCCGACCGCCACTTCGGCGGCCGCTATAGCCAGCACGATGAACACCGCCGCCTGACCGTCCAGTGCGTGCTGCGCGCCAGCAGCGCTCCACTGCCTGGCGTACGCCACGATTGCGAGGTTGGCGGCGTTGAGCATGAGCTCGATGGAGAGGAACAGCATGATGGCGCTGCGCCGGGTGAGGACCCCGATTCCGCCGAGGGCGAAGAGTACAGCTGAGAGGGCCACGTAGTACTCGGTCTGCACCACTTAGCTCGCCTCCCCTGCGCTGGCGACCAGCTCGGGAGCGTCTTCGGGTTCGGCCACGGCCACGGCGCGCTTGGCGCGCGTCTCAGGCGCCACCTGCTGCACCAGAGCCACGGCGCCGACGATGCCGACCAGCAGCAGAACGCCCACCAGGTGGAAGCTCAGCAGGTGGTCGGTGAAGAGTGACTCGCCAACGGCGTCGGCGTTGCCGCCTCTCAGGGCGGCGTTGATGACCTCGAACTCGGGCAGTGGACGCTGGACTGCGAACACCACGGCCACCACGGCGGCGAGGCTGAGCACGCCCGTGATCCACGCTGCCGGCTTGAGCCACGTGAGGCTCGCCGTGCGCGTGCGCCCGACGTTGAGGAGCATGATCACGAACAGGAAGAGCACCATGACGGCGCCGGCGTACACGATGACCTGGATAGCGGCCAGGAAGTGCGCCTCGAGCGTGACGTAAATGGCGGCCAGGGCCAGGATCGCGCCCACCAGCGAGAGTGCGGCGTGCACCGGCTGACGCAGGGTCACTACCCCCACGCCGGCGGTCACCAGCAGCACGGCCAGGATGATGAAGGCGACCATGTCAGTAGTCCACGCCTTCTAGCTCGGGGCGGTGCGAAGGCTTGACGCCGATGTTGACTTCCTTGCCCTTAGCGGCGGCTTCGCGGCGCTGCCACTTGCTGCCCTCGGTGCCTACCAGCATGTCTTCCTTGCGGTACACGAAGTCCTCGTAGCGGAAGTCGGCCAGCTCGAACTCGTGGCCCAGGACTACCGCGCCGGTGGGGCAGGCTTCCTCGCAGAAGCCGCAGAAGATGCAGCGCAGCATGTTGATCTCGTAGATCTTGGCGTAGCGCTCCCCGGCGGAGACGGGGTCGTTCGGGTCGTTTTCCGCGGCCTCGACGTAGATGGCGTACGAGGGGCAGGCGGCCGCGCACAGGCTGCAACCGATGCACTTCTCCAGCCCCGTGTCGGGGTGGCGCAGGAGGTGATGCCGGCCGCGGAAGCGCGGCTTGATGTCGATCTTCTCCTCGGGATAGTTAACGGTGTAGGGCCGCTTGAAAAGGTGACCCAGCGTGACTCCCATCCCTTTGGCGAGGTCCAGAACGCTCACGGTCTACCTCCCTTCGAGGTGCCCTTGGCGCGGGCGAGATTCGTGGTCAGGTCAGAGAACAAATGCGATCACCGCCCCGGTGATGAGCGCGCTGAGGAGCGCGAACTCGAACAGGTAGAGCCAGCCGAAACGCATGAGCTGGTCGTAGCGCAGGCGCGGGAAGGTGGCCTTGAGCCAGATGAACATGAACATGAATATGGCCATCTTCAGCACCAGCCAGATTATCGGCCACTCCGAGATGCCGGGAATCACGGCGTCTAGGAAGCGCGGCCCGCGGTAACCGCCGAGGAACAGGGTGCTTATGACGGCCGAGGCGGTCATCATGTTCACGTACTCAGCCATCTGGTAGAGGGCCCACTTGATCGAGGAGTACTCGGTCATGTAGCCGGCCACCAGCTCCTGCTCGGCTTCAGGCAGGTCGAACGGCGTGCGGTTGACCTCGGCCGTGCCGGAGATGACGAACGTGCCGAACGCCAGCAGCAGTCCCGGCCAGAGCCAGGGGCTCACGGACCAGATGTTGAAGTCCACGATCTCGCGCAGGTTCAGCGTGCCAGCCACCATGATGACGGCCAGGATCGATAGCCCGAGGCCGAGCTCGTAGCTGATGATCTGCGCGGTGGAGCGCAGGCTGCCGAGCAGAGCGTACTTACTGTTGGAGGCCCAGCCGCCGAGGAAGATGCCGTACACGCCCATGCCGGTAGCGGCGAGGATGTACAGGATGCCTATGTCGAGGTCCATGACCCACGGGTTGAAGCCGAAGAGGCTGCCAGCGGGTCCGCCCGGGATGGCGCCGAACGCGGAGAGCGCGAAGAAGATGCTTATGCCCGGCGCCAGCACGAAAACGAACTTGTCGGCGGCCGATACGGTGATGTCCTCTTTGAAGATGGCCTTGATTGCGTCGGCTATGGGTTGCAGCAGGCCGAACGGGCCCACGCGGTTCGGGCCGTAACGGGCCTGGAAGCGCCCCAGCAGCTTGCGCTCGATAAGCGTCATGTAGGCGAACGCACCCAGCAGGACCACGCACAAGACCAGCGCCTTGATGAGCGTTACCCAGAGGGGATCGGCGATGGTCACGAAGCCACCTCCAGGCGTACCTGGTTGACGACCAGGCTACCGATGTCGGCTTGCGTTACGCCGACCGGCTGCTCCGGGAGCGTGGGGAGCGTCATGAGGCCGGTCGGCACGTTGCCGCTGACCTGCACTACGGCGTCGCGCCAGATGCCGCCTACACGCAGCCGCACCTCGGCGCCGTCCAGCAGCTCGAGCTGCGCCGCGTCCACTGGGTTCAGTCGCAGTTTCGGACCGCCCACGGCGGCGTTGAGGTGGGGGTTGCGGCTCAGGTACTCGGCGCGCGCCATGCTCGGCACCACCAGCAGGTTGCCGGTTGGCGCCTGAGCTTCGCGGGGCGCCACGCGCTGAGCCGTTCTGCCTTTGATCTTGAGGAGCGCGCCGTAATCGGGCAGGTCGGCCATGTCGACGTCGAAGCGCTTCTTCATGACGCGGCGCGCGCTGCGCACGCTGCGGCCCTCCATGCGCTCACCGAGGGCTTCGCCCAGGTAACGCACCACGCCGGTAAGGTCCTCGGCGTTCCCGGCTTCCACAGGAGCGGCGCGCACGGGCAGGAAGCGCCCCTCGAGGTTGACCACCGTGCCGTCCCTCTCGTACACGCTGCGGGCGGGTAGTACCACGTCGGCCAGCAGCGCGGTCTCGGTGAGGAACAGGTCGTGCACCACAAGAAGCTCAAGGTCTTTGAGCTTGCTGGCCACGTCGGGGTCCTTAGCGGGATCCAGGTGCGAAAGCACCAGCGCCCGGGCGCCCTCGAGCATGCCTGGGTAGGCGTAGCGCTCGTGGCTGGGCAGCACGCCCAGCAGCTCCAGGCCGTAGCTGTTGGCCATGGGTCCTACGGCCAGCTCCTTGGCGCCGACCGCTTTCACGAAGGCGCGCGCGGCGTCGGCTGCGTCGCGGCGCGTTAGGGCGAAGCCGCCCAGCACTACGACCGCGTTCTTCGCGTCGCGCAGCTGCGTCACGAGCGCCTTGGCGGTGGCCTCGTCCGTGCCCAGCGCCTCGACTTGCGCGGCGCTCAGTTCCTGCCCTTCAGCCAGCGCGCTGAGCGCTCCGAAGAACGCCGCTTCGCCAGCCGCCTGGTAGGTGATGGCTGTGCCAGCATGGCGCATGAGGTCCACGCGGTAAGGCGCCGCCACGGTGAGGATCTGGCGCTTACGCGGCATGCGCTCCTTGAGCCTGAGGTCGGCTATCGGCACGCCGTGAGCCATCATCGCGGGCGGCGTTACGCCCTTAAGCGCGTCCTTGATCCGCAGATCGAGGATGCCCGCCTCCTCGGTCACGTCGCCCAGCACGAAGATGGCGTCGGCGGTCGCCAGCTCGGTCAGCGTGGCCGGCCGGTTGGCTATGACAGAAGCGGCGGGGCGCGGAGCGTGATCGATCTGCCCCGTGCCGAGCTTCTCAGCTAGGGCCTGGGCAGCGACGCCCTCCTCGAGAGTGGCGTCAGCGCGAATAGCTACGCCCACGTCCTTACCGCCCAGGCCCGCCAGGCGCTCGGCGATGAACGCCGCCGCCTCGGGCCAGGTGGCGGCCTTGAGCTCGCCGCTGCGGCGGATGAGCGGAGTGGTGAGGCGGTCCGGTGAGGCGGCGTACTCGTGACCGAAGCGGGTGCCGTCGTCGATCCAGGTTTTGTTGACGTCCGGGTTGAGGGCGGCCTTGATGCGCTCGATGCGGCCGGTGCGGGCGTCGACTATGACGGCGGCGCCGGTGGAGTCGTCCATGCCGGTGCTGCGCGTGTGGTCGTACTCCCAGTTGCGGCCGCGGAAGCGGCTGGAGGCGTCAAGCAGCGCGCCCACGGGGCAAATATCGGCGATGTTGCCCGAGAAGTTGCTGGGCAGCCCGCCCTCCATGGTGCCGATGAACGTGTGAGCGCTGCGCTCGATGAAGTCGAGGACCTCGTCGCCCGGTACTTCCTCGAAGAAGCGCACGCAGCGCTTGCAGTGGATGCAGCGCTCGCGGTCAAGCGTGATGAGCTCACTGAGCTCGTGGTGCTTCTCTGAGTGGCGCTTGTCGAACTCGAAGCGCGAGAGGCCGTCGCCGTACTCGTAGCTGCGGTCCTGCAGCTCGCAGGCGCCGCCCTTGTCGCAAACCGGGCAGTCGAGCGGGTGGTTTATGAGGGTGAACTCGACCATGCCGTTCTGCGCGTTCTTCACGGCTTCCGACTCGGTGTCGATGACCATGCCCTCGCT
>JBAYRM010000041.1:0-13989 GCA_041676665.1 Trueperaceae bacterium | reverse complement strand
CCGGCAAGCGCCAGGTCACTTTTACGTGCGCCGTTAACGCTTCCAGCAGGGGTCGGTAAAGCGGAGGCACGTCCGCCAGCCGCTCCAGGACCACGTCGCCGACCAGCGCCTGAGCGCGCTCCACGCGCTGAAGTGCTGCCGACGCTATGCGCGTGGGCAGCCAGGTCCCGGGACCGGTGGCTTGGTCGACGTGTCGCTCAAGGGCCGCCAGCTCCGCCCAGCGTGAGTGGGCTCCCGGAGCGGAGGCGTTGGCAGACAGGTCCAGCCCCGCGTTCCAGGCGGCCCTGAGGGTGTTAGCGGCCGCACGAGCGAAGCCAGGCAACGTTGCGATGCCAGCCAGGCTGGACGCCTCGTCTATGGGGGGCGCCTGGAGCACGCTCTTGAGTTCGCGCGATGAAACGGGCTGAGCGAAGCCGCCGGACAAGCGCGTCGCGAGTCCCGCCAGCGTGACCACGCCGGCGCCTAGCGCGCCCTCGCGGGTTATGGCGTCCCGAACTCGTCGGTGGGCAAGGCTGTCGGTTACTACGTAAGTTGTGCGGCGCATGGGACCCCCGGTGGTGACTTGAAACTGAGTGTACGACCTCGACCTTTGTGGCCCGGATCACACCGGGACCTTAATAACTAAGGTATGGTGCTCCCATGTTGATCACGGCGCTCCAAGTAACGCTCTTCTTCGCGAGCCTCGGCCTGGCTGTCGCGCTCCTGACCGCGCTCCACGACTTCGTCGAGGCGAAGCTTCAGCAGCGTAGCAACAGCGCACTGCGCGGCGCAGGCGGCCTGCCTGCACCTGGCGCGGCGCCGCGCCGGGCCGCTCGGCGCATGGTCCCGGCGCCACTCACCGTGGTGACCAAGCCGCAAGCGCCGGAGGGGCAAGTAACCGATCAAGGCTCCAGGCCCGTGTGGCTCGAGAACGCTCAGCGCGACGTAGCGCGTCACTAGGCGCCTGAGCCCACTGAAGCGGGGCCCAGCCAGCGCGTAGGATTGCTGCATGAGTAGCACGTCAGGTGCCGCCGACCAGATCGAACGGTTGCGCGAGCAGATCCACCACCACAACTACCGCTATCACGTGCTCGACTCCCCGGAAGTGCCGGACGCCGAGTACGACGACCTGATGCGTCAGCTGCGCGAGCTGGAGGCCGCCAACCCCGAGCTCGTTACGCCCGACTCGCCCTCGCAGCGCGTCGGCGGCGCCCCGCTGGCGGGCTTCGAGACGGCGCGGCACTTGAGGCCCATGCTCAGCCTCGACTCCAGCCCCAACGAGGCCGACCTGCGCGCCTTCGATACCAGGCTCCGGCGCGCCGTGGCCGCCATAGACGAAGAAGCCAAGGTCAGCTACTCGCTTGAGCCCAAGATCGACGGCTTGAGCGTCGAACTCGTGTACGAGCAAGGCGTGCTGGTGCGGGCAGTCACTCGCGGCAACGGCGAAGAGGGTGAGGTCATCACCGCCAACGTGCGCACCATCCGCGCCGTACCGCTCAGGCTGCGCACCAGCGAACTCGCCGTACCGCCACTGCTAGCCATCAGGGGCGAGATATTCCTGCCCATCGACTCGTTCGACGACGTCAACGCCGAGCTCCTCAACCAAGGCCGGCAGCCGTTCGCCAACCCGCGCAACGCCGCGGCAGGCAGCGTGCGCCAGCTCGATCCGGGCCTGACCGCCTCGAGACCGCTAACGCTCTACTGTTACGACGTGCTGGCGGGAGCCGACATGGCAACTCAGTCCGAACTGCTCGCGGCCATGGCGCTATGGGGCCTGCCTGTTAACCCGGATAACGGCGTCACCGACGACGTTAACGGCATCCTCGACTACTTCTCGAGAATGGTCGCGGGCCGCGACCAGCTGTGGTACGAGATCGACGGCGTGGTCGTGAACCTGCAAGACCTCAACCTGCGGCGGCAGCTCGGCTCCACCGCTCACCACCCGCGCTGGGCGTACGCGGTCAAGTTCCAGCCCCGCAAGGAGGTCAGCGAACTCCTCAGCATCGTGCCCAGCGTCGGCCGAACCGGCGTCGTCACGCCGATCGCCATGCTGCGCCCCGTTAACATCGGCGGCGTCACCGTCAGCCGCGCCAACCTGCACAACATCGACGACATCATGCGAAAAGACATCCGCGAGGGCGACACCGTGAGGGTGGAGCGCGCTGGCGACGTCATACCGCAAGTGGTCGAGGTGGTGGAGACCGGAGCGCAGCGCGGCCAGCCGTTCGCCATGCCCACCAACTGCCCGAGCTGCGGCACCGAGCTGCTGCGACGCGGCCCGTACACCGTGTGCCCGAACTCGTTCGACTGCCCGGCGCAGCTCACGGGCCGGCTCACGCATTACGCCAGCCGTGGCGGGCTCGACATCGAGGGACTCGGCGAGAGGACCGTGCAGCAGCTGGTGGAGCGCGGACTCGTGACCCGCTTCCACGAGCTGTATGACCTCACGCCCGAGGTTATACAACCGCTAGAGGGGTTCGCCGAGCGCTCGGCGCGCAAGTTATGGGAAGCCATCGAAGCCTCGCGGCAGCCGCCACTCGCCCGCTTCCTGTACGGCCTCGGCGTTCCTGAGGTTGGGGGGTCGGTGGCGCGGCTCCTGGCACGCGAGTATGGCAGCGTGCAGCGACTTCGCGCCACCACCGTGGAGGAGCTGCAGAACATCGACGGCGTCGGCCAGGTCATGGCCGAGCAGATTCACGGCTTCCTCAACGAGCCGCACAACGTAGAGGTGCTAGACCAACTGCTGGTAAGGGTCACCCCACAGGAGGAGAGCGTCGCCGAGGGCCCCACTACCACGGTGCTCGAGGGTCTGTCGTTCGTGTTCACGGGCAGCCTCGAGCGGATGACCAGGCAGGACGCCGAGTCGCTCGTGCAGGGCCTCGGCGGCAAGGCGTCGGGCTCCGTCAGCAAGAAGACCTCTTACCTGGTCGCGGGTACCAGCGCGGGCAGCAAGCTGGACCGGGCGCTCGAGCTGGGCGTCACGGTGCTATCCGAGGACGAGTTCCTGCAGATGCTGACCGAGCGCGGCGTGAACGCTACGCCTGACGCGCCCGAGCGGCCAGAGCCATGACTAACGCCGAGCTGGCACGCAACCTTGAGCTGTTCGCCGACCTGCAGGAGCTGGACGGCGAGAACCGCTTCCGTATCCGCGCGTACCGTAACGCGGCGCACAACGTGTACGAGCTGCCGGACCAGGTGGCGTCGCTTGTGGCTTCGGGGTCCGATCTGGAACAGATTCCCGGCGTGGGCAAGGAGATCGCCGAGAAGCTCCGCGTCATGGTCGAGACAGGCGAGATGCCTCAACTCAGCGAGCTTAGCGCGAGGATCCCGGTCGGCGTCGCCAGCGTCATGCGGGTCAAGGGCATGGGCCCCAAGCTGGCTGCCGCAGCCTGGACCGAGCTAGGTGTCGATAGCGTTGACGCCCTCGCGAACGCCGCGGAGGAGGGCCTCCTCGGGAAGCTGCCGGGCTTCGGTCCGAAGCGGCAGCAGTCGATCCTCAAAAGCATCGAGGCTCATCGGCGCAACGTCGAACGAGTGCGCTTAGGCGAGATAGACCCGGTGGTCGCCCCCCTCGTGGCCGAGTTGCGCGCGGTGGCGGGCGCCAGGTGCGTGGAGGTGGCGGGATCGTACCGGCGCCGGCGCGAGACGGTTGGCGACATCGACCTGCTGGTAGCAGCGGAGGACGAGGACGCTGCGGCCGCCATCACCAAAGCTTTCGTTGGCTTCACGGACGTTGAAGAGGTCCTCGGTAGCGGCCCCACGCGCTCGAGCGTGCGGCTCAAGAACGGACTCGAGGTCGACCTGCGGGTCCTGGGCGAAGACGCGTTCGGCGCCGGGCTCCTGTACTTCACGGGTTCGAAGGCGCATAACGTCGAGCTGAGGCAGCTGGCGCTCGACAAGGGCTGGCACCTGACCGAGTACGGCCTGTTCGAGGGCACCGGCGCTGAGGGAGCCTCTCCGCTGTCTAGCGGCAAGCGCCTCGCGAGCAAGACCGAGGAGGAGATCTACGCCGCGCTGGGTCTCCCGTACATCGAGCCGGAGCTGCGCGAAGGGCGGGGCGAGATCAAGGCTGCCCTGGCGGGCGAGCTGCCTAACCTGGTAACGACAGCGGACGTGCGTGGCGACCTGCACATGCACAGCACCTGGTCCGACGGCCGCTCGTCAGTAGAGGAGATGCTGCTAGCTTGTGCCGAACGCG
The DNA here is from genome assembly GCA_041676665.1 of Trueperaceae bacterium. Lineage (GTDB taxonomy): Bacteria > Deinococcota > Deinococci > Deinococcales > Trueperaceae > JAAYYF01. Next base: position 9,812 of record JBAYRM010000041.1, on the reverse strand, counting down.
GCTACGAGTACATGGCGCTCACGGATCACTCGAAGGCGCTCGCTATGACCGGCGGTCTCGACGAGGAGAAGCTGGCGCGCCAATGGGAGGAGCTGGACGCCGTCACTGCCGCTCATCCCCACGTGACGCTCCTCCGTGGTCTAGAAGTCGACATCCTGAAGGACGGGAGCCTGGACCTGTCGGACGAGTGGCTTCAGAAGCTCGACATCGTGCTGGTGAGTGTGCACTCGCACTTCTCGCTCCCGCTGGAGGAGCAAACGGCGCGTATCGTGAAGGCAGTGTCGCACCCGCAGGTCAACGTTCTGTGCCATCCGACCGGCCGCGTTCTGGGTGCGCGGGAGGGCTACGCTGTCGACCTCGCGCAGGTGTTCGAAGCGTGCGCCAAGAACGGCGTTGCGGTAGAGCTCAACGCCTCCTACCAGCGCCTCGACCTCTCGGACGTCAACCTCATCGCCGCGCGCAATCGGGGGCTCATGATCAGCGTCGCTACCGACGCTCACAGCGTTAAGGAGTTGGACGGAATGGCGCTCGGCGTGCAGCAGGCCAGGCGCGCCTGGCTAACCAGGGAACACGTGCTCAACTGCTTGCCACTCAGCGCCGTGAGGGAGTTCCTGGCGAAGTAACCGAAACCCACACGGGGCCGAAGACCCCGTAAGTAGCGGGAAGTATTAGAGCGGCTAGACCGGTACGTATACCACTTCCTGCCCGCCTTCTTGGCCCGCCGAACGGTGCATCAACTGCGGCCGGCTATGTGCGCCAACTCGTCCGGGCGTGCGAGGGTCACCTTCAGCCGGCCGGTGATCACCAGCCCGCCCCGACGCCAACTGGCCAGAACGCGGTTCACGGATTCCAGCGTGCTGCCGACCAGGGCCGCCAGCTCCTCCTGGCTCAAGGGGACTCCCAGGGTGCGACCGTCTGGCGTATCGGTGCCGAACCGGGCGCTAAGCGTGAGGAGGGTGGCGGCCAGCCGCGCCTCGACCGACGACGAGGTGGCCGCCTGCAGCCGGCCCTGCGCCTCGCGCAGCCTGCGGCTCACGTCCTCTAGCACCGCCACGGCCACGCTCGGGAAGCTGGTCACGAGGTCGCCGAACTCCGCCGTGGAGGTGACCAGCACGCAGCCGCCGGTCAAAGCCTCGACACGGTGCTCATTGGACGCCTGCCCGAGGATAGGCAGCGCCCCGAACGAGTCGCCGGGGCCACGCACGTCTAGCACGTGGTCGTTGCCCTCGGCGTCGTTGGCCACCAGCTTCACTCTGCCGCTAACGATCACGAACAGGGTCTCGGCGGGGTCGCCCGCAGCGACCAGGGTGGTCCCTTTCAGCATGTGGCGGGCGTTGAAGGCCGAGTGCACTCCCTCAAGGTCCTGCTCGCTCAGGCCCACGAAGTACGGCACCAGTGTCAGTACGTGACGGCGCAACTCTGGACTGCACTGCTGTGGCGGCAGGTCATCTGGCGGCCACAGCACGCCGTTCGAACGTGAGAGGTTTTTGCGAGTCCCTTCATCCATACGTCCCTACGCTACTACTGAGCGGCAGAGCCCGATTGTCGCGGGGTAAAGTTAGCGCACCGCGCCGGAACGGGCATCCGAGGGCCCTTCTAGCCAACTGACTGAAACGGTCGGAAGATCTTAGGAGGCAGATTATGAAAGGTCTACTCAAGTTACTTGCTCCAGCGGTGCTGTGCCTGATCATCGCTATCCCCCTCGTGTCAGCGCAGGGCAGCCCCATCGGAGAGGTCGACACCTCTGCAGGTGAGGCCACCTACAACAGCGTGTGCTTGGCCTGCCACATGATGACCGGTGAGGGCACCCCCTACGCCTTCCCGCCTCTGAACAACCACTTCCCGGCCCTGGTCGCCGCTGAAGGTGGCCGCGAGTACGTCATCGACGTGGTGCTCTTCGGCCTCATGGGCGCCATCGAGGTCGACGGCATCCCCTACAACAGCGTCATGACGCCGCACGTCGGCATGTTCGACGACCAGCAGGTGGCCGACGTACTCAACTACGTGGCGACGGCCTGGGACAACGCCGCCCAGCTCCCTGAAGGCTTCCTGGCCTTCACCGCCGACGAAGTCGCTGCCTTGCGCGGCGGCATGTGGAGCTCCTCCGAGGTCCACGAGCGGCGCCCGGTGCTCGACTGATAAGTAGCTAAAGCGAACTGAACCCTGGGCTACAGCACGGGGTTGCCACGCGGGGCCGCCTTCAGGCGGCCCCGTTCTCGTCCCCTGCCAGTGGCCAAGTCGCTGACCGCGTTGCGCGCGCAGGCTAGGCTGCTGCGCGCGCAATAACGGCATGGCGCATTGGCGCGTTCACCGCATTCAGGCTGCCGCCCACGGTAGCGCCGTGTTCACACGCCTGCAGCTACAGCCGCTTGGCGTCAGCGGGGATAGTGGTGGGAACCCGCAGGGAGTACCGTTCCTGCGCTGTTACCCGGAAGTAGGGGAGCGCTACGCGGCGTCCATACACGGCCGTCGCCAGCCACTCCAACTCGGCTTCGTGCTGCTCTTCGGGTACCTCGGTCCACCACGAGCGCGCCTCTGGGTTCCAGCGGTACCGCCTCTCGCGCAGAGCGTCCTTGCTGTCGAACGGCGAGTTCTCGGCCCACAGCCTCACGCTGTTCTTGAGCGCGTTCTCACGTAACCGCGCCATGGCTGGACGCCCTGTCCCGTTGTTTGAACTGGCTAGGATTCTGACGCCTGCCAGGCTGTCTACCAGCGCCCGGTGCCCACTGAAGAAGAAGCCGTGCTTGAAGGCAAGGTAGTCCATGGCAGAGCTGGAGAAGCCAAGCTCACGCCAGCCGACGTCGGCGATAGAACACGCCCACGGCAGCTTCGCGAAGTGGGGGAGCCGCTTCTCCACGAACGGCCGATCGAACGCCGCATTGTGCGCCACCACCAAGCGGGCCTGATCGAGGAACGACGCCACTTGTGAGTCGTCGATGGCGGTGCCGGCCAGGTCGTCGTCTGTCAGTCCGGTCAGCTGAACGATCTCGGCGGCAAGCGGACGGCCCGGGTCCTCCAACTGACTGCTGGTTCTAAGGAGGCGGTACACGTTGCCCGCCAAGTCGTACTCGAACGCGACCATGGCCAGTTCGATGATCCTGTCGCGGCCGACCTCCAGCCCGGTGGTCTCGGTGTCGAGGTACACGGCCACGTACTTGGCTTCGGCGTTGGCAGGCGCGTACTCGGTGGTCTCGGTCAGCCGGCTTAGTACGAGGTAATCGCCGGTGGCCTCGAGCTCGGCCTTCATAGCCTCGTGTTCTGGGCGTGCCTGCAGCGGGACGAGGGGGTCGACTGCCATGGCCTCACTCTAACTGGGGGCCCTCGCCAGCGGCCACGACACCTAGGTACCGGCCCGAAGGTAGTCATCCGGAGCTCCGTTGGGCTAAGGCTTCGTTGCGGCGGCGCTGGGCAGGCGTCGCCAAACTAACGGTTAATCTGCCGCGCCCGGAGCCGGGGTAAGCTTCTAAACGACCGCGGCCCGGGCGCAGGGCGCCCCGGCGGCTCCCCCGAACTCATGAACAGAACCAATCGCATACTCGTACTTTGTGCACTGCTTTCGCTCGGCGCTTTCGCCGCCGCTCGTGACAGTATCGAGGCCAGTCCCTATGGCAACGTCTTCGCGGACCTGATAGCTGCGTTCCACGCCGAGCGGGTTCCCTGCGAGGGCGTCGCTACGGGCATTGCGGAGGTCTGCTTCCGTGCCGAGACGGTGAGCGCCAGTTACCTGGCTGAACGCCTGAGCGAGATCGTGAACGCCTACGACTCAGTGGGGCTGAGTAGCGGCGGCTGGCGCTCAGCCAACGGCGTGTGGACCGTCGCGCTGACGCTGCCGAACGACAGGTTCGGTCAGCTCGAGATCTATCTAGCCGAGGTTCCCGAGAACCTGGTCAAGGGTGTAGTGAGGCTGGTCTCACCCAGGTAGCCGACGCTAAGCCGCGTCGGGCACCGGCGCTGGCGCGACCGGCAGACCCGTTTCGGGCACGCGCCTGAACAGCCGCCAGCAGACCCAAAGAGACACGGCACCCAGGGCTGCCGCCATGAACAGGGGAGCGCCCGGCAGGACCACAGGGGCGTTGGGACCGGTGAAGTGCGCGAACAGCATGGTGGAGGCCAGCGGGCCAGCCACGCCGGTCAGGCTGAGGAGGCTGGCGAGCGCCCCCTGCACCTCACCCTGCTCGTCGGCCCGCACGGCTTTCGAGATCAGGGCCTGCGCCGCAGGTCCAGACAGCCCGCCGAGTCCGCCGATCACCATGACCGCGTACATCATCCAGCCGGCCGTGCTGAAGCCGTAGAGCGCGAAGGCCACGGTGGCAGTCGCGAGCCCAATGAGTATGGCCCTGCGCTCGCCCACCCTGCCTACCACCAGCCTCACCAGCCAGCCCTGCACCACGGCCGAGAGGATCCCCACGAACGTCAGCGACAGGCCGTTGAGGAAGGGGGTCCACTCGTAGCGGTAGGTTGTGTAGAGCACCCACACCGAGTGCACCGCGTTCTGCGCCAGGCCCACGCACACGTACACGAACGCCAGGCCGCCGACCAGTGCGTTCTTGCGCAGGGCCGCCAGAGAGCCGAGCGGGTTGGCGCGGCGCCAGGAGTAACGCCGGCGGTTCTCTACCTTGAGCGATTCGGGCAGCACGAAGGCACCGTAGAGCCAGTTCACGAGGGACATGAACGCGGCTGCGTAGAAGGGCGCCCGCAGGTCGATGCCCGCCAACAGACCGCCTAGGGCCGGACCGATGATGAAACCGACGCCGAAGGCCGCACCGAGTAACCCGAAGTTCTTGGCGCGCTCGTGCGGGGCGCTGACGTCGGCAATGTAAGCGTTGGCAGCCGTGATGTTGGCGCCGGTGATGCCAGACACTACGCGGCCGATGAATAGGATCGTCAGGTTCGGCGCTAGCGCCATCACCAGGTAGTCGAGCCCGCCGCCAAGTAGCGAGATGAGCAGAACGGGTCGCCGTCCGTAGCGGTCCGAAAGCCCACCAAGCACCGGCGCGAACAGGAACTGCATGGCGGCGTAAACCGCTATGAACCAGCCGTAATAGGACGACCCGCGGCTAAGGTCGCCGCCGGCCAGTTCCGTAACCAGTTCCGGCAGCACGGGGATCAACAGTCCTATCCCTAAAACGTCGATAACGATAGTGATCAGAATGAAAGGCAGCGCCGCGTTTCGCCGTGCCATTATGGTCTCTCCTTCGGGTGGCTGCCTGCGTTCCTGCGCCGCGCTCCGAACGGAAGGCGGCAAGGTCCTGACTGGGCCAGGTGCGGATTCTACCGACCGGAGTGATCCGGCCACAATCCGCCGTTGGTATGAAGGGGCGTGCACGCGTTAGGGATCACCAGAGAGGTGAGCAGCCCCGGCTAGCATCGCTAGAGAGCCCAAGCGCGCCGCAGCGCGGCCGCGGTGGGAGCGCCCCGAAGCGTAGGTGATAGGTGGAAGCCACACAAGGTACCCAAGGCGGCTCTGAGCCACGTCGGACCCCGTTCGAGATCGGTCTGTACTCGTTCGTCGAGTTGACGCCGTACCTCGCCACGGGCGAACGAATCAGCCCCCAGCTGCGCGTTCGCAACCTGCTGGAGGAAGTCGAGCTGGCAGACCAGGTCGGACTGGACGTTTTCGGCATCGGTGAGCATCACCGCCCGGACTACGTCGCCTCAGCGCCGGCGGTGCTGTTGGCGGCTGCGGCGGCCCGCACTCGGCACATCCGGCTAACTAGCGCCGTTACGGTGCTGTCGTCAGACGATCCGGTGCGGGTGTTTCAGCAGTTCGCCAGCCTGGACCTGCTCTCGGGCGGGCGAGCGGAGATAATGGCGGGTCGCGGCTCCTTCATAGAATCGTTCCCGCTGTTCGGGTACGACCTGGAGGACTACGACGAGCTGTTCGAAGAGAAGCTGCGGCTACTGTTGAAGTTGCGGGAGCAGGAGTTGGTGAGCTGGCAGGGTGGGCACCGGCCAGCCATCGCCGATCTAGGGGTTTACCCCAGGCCCATCCAGTCGCCGTTGCCCGTGTGGATCGCCGTTGGGGGAACGCCGCAGTCGGTCGTGCGGGCAGCACGCCTCGGGCTGCCAATGGCGCTCGCAATTATCGGCGGTAACCCGGCGCAGTTCGCACCATACGCAGACCTTTACCGCCGAGTGATCGCCGAGGCTGGACTTCAGCGCCCCCGGGCCTCGCTCAGTCTCAACATGCACGGCTACCTAGCTGAAGAATCCAGGCAGGCGGGCGAGGAGTACTTCCCGGCGTACGCCTCGATGATGAACCGCCTGGGGCGCGAGCGGGGCTGGGCGCCACTCGCTAGGGAGCAGTTCGAAGCCGCACGCGGCCCGGCAGGCGCCATCCTCGCGGGAACGCCGGAAGAGGTCACCGAGCGAGTGCTGAAGCATCACCAGATCTTCGGTCACGACCGGTTCCTGTTGCAGATCAGCGTTGGAACCCTGCCGCATGCCCAGGTGATGAGAGCAATCGAGCTGTTCGGCACCGAGGTAGCGCCTGTGCTTCGTGCGGAGATCGGCTCGAACACGAACGCCTGAGCTACCCGGTGTAACCCAGGGCGACGAACGCGATTCGTGCGTCACACACGGCGTTACTGGCCGCGTGCGCGTAGCAGTGGAGCGTCACAACAGACCATTATCCGGTTCTGCATAACGCGGTAACGCTGTTTTCTCACCCACCCTACTAGCGAAAAAGCCGTTGCCACCGGGTGAAGTCCACCACAAGCTGGCGAAAATGTGGCAAAGTTATATGCATGGTCGCCGAAGGAGATATGAATAACCGCGTTGTGCAGCCCGCAGAGGGACCGCGGGCGGCCGAAACCTTCGTTGTCGACCTCACCAGCGTGTGCCTCAGGAGCGGAACCGTTCGCCTGCCGCTTAGCCTGATAGGGCGCTTCAGCGAAGGGCAACACAGGGTCACGGCCGGTGGGGAAGAGCTGTTGATCGAGTTCGAGGCGCCCCGTAGCCTGTTGGGGCTGGCGTCGTTCTTCGAGCGTACGGAACTGAAAGCCAACGACCGTGTCCGCTTCGTCTTCAACGGACAGCACCTCGCTCTAGAGGCGCACAAGCGAGAACGGACCAAGACCGGGAGGGTGGCGCACGGGCCCGCCCAGCCCGGCCTCAACGTGGCGCAGGCGCTTCAGGTTAGCGAGAGACCTAACAACGGCCAAGCGCGCCTGACCACGCGCGGTGTGTTCCCCGCACCGTCGGAGCTGGTAGATAAGTCGGACCTACGCGAACCGGGTCAGGTCGCCACGCCGAAACAGAGCGCTTCGGCGGACGAGGCCCCGGCAGTTGAGGGACCTGCGCCCAGCGCTATTGAAGGCTCCGTGCGGCGCGTGCGGATAGAGGGCGGCCCGGCGCCGCGCACCGATACCGTTGCTCCGCGGCCCCTCGACCGCGCTTCAGCGCATGACGTTTGGGCCCGCAGGCAGCAACCCGCCTGGCGCGCGCTCGACACGATGGTGGCCGGACCAGTCGTGCCGCCCGAAGAAGCGGCCGAGGCGTTCTCCGAATCGACGGTCCGCGTGGTGCGCCGCTCCAAAGGCACCTCGCTCCCTCTAGAGGTCGAGGCGCCGCCGCTTCCCAAACCCGAGCCAGAGGCGACCCCGGCGACCAGAGCGCCTTTCTCTTACTCCATGAGCTGGCCGCTGCCCGAGACGCCTCGCAAGAAGCCGGCAGCCAGGCCAGCAGATGGTCCGCCTACCCGCGCGCCCCACTCCGAGGTGCCGGCGGAGCCGATCGCCGCGGACCCCAGGGCTCAGCTAGACCCCTACCTGGACGCTCCTATCGACGCCGACAGGGAGGAGTTCTACACCCCTCCGACCATCCTCGAGTCCGATCTGTTGGCGATTCCGTCGGGCGGTAAATGGCGCGCCGAGAGCGAGGAGGCGTTCCTCAAGTACCAGGAGAATCAGGTGCTGGCGTCCGCGGAGCCGGTCGCGGTTCCAACGGAGCGGCGGCAGGGTCTGCTGGGGCGCCTCGGCTTGGGCCGCAGCGCGCGCGGTCCTGCAGAGCGGGCCGGCGCGGCGAGCGCGCCCGGACCCGAGAGGACCCAGTGGCAGCCGCCTGCCACGGAGAGCGCTGCGTCGTCGGCCGAGCCCAAGGTGCCTGAGGTGCCCGAGGCGCCCGACCCTGACTGGCAGCCGACCGTGCAGATCGCTGGCGAGAACGGTGCCCAAGAGGCTGCATCTACCGCCCACGTCCCTGACGCCGTCACCAGCGAGAAGCGCGTGATAGTTGACGAATCCGTTTACGACGTGGATTTCGATACCGAAGTGCAACCACAACTGACAGCGACTGAGGGCCCTCAAGACAGCCTCGAGGCCGACATGGCCAAGTTGCGCTCCTACCTTGCGCAGCCCGGCGTGCCCGCGATCGTACGCTGCGACGACCTGGCGGCCCGCCTGCACATCAGCCAGGAGCGCGTTGCTAGCGCCATGTACCGCTTGTCAGAAGATCGCGAGCGCTACACCCCGCTGAGGGGCGACGCTTACATGGTTCGGCGGGCTCGCTGACTTAGGCTAGCGCGGCCCCCGCCACACCCGCAGCTTCTCGGGTCGGCGCTAAGTTCTGGTCGACGGCGTCGAGCGCCTTGGCGAGCGTGTTGAGGTGCAGCTCCATCGCGCCGCGCGCCGCGTCGGGTTCGCCGATAGCGATGGCCTCTACGATGGCGCCGCGCTGCTCGACCGCCAGCTGCCGGAAGGCAGGCGGGAGGCGCTCACTGAGCGTGGGTCTGAGGAGCTCTGTGGCAAGGCCCACCAGTGTGCCCACCAACGAGGAACCAGCCGCAGCGACCATTAGCGACTCCAGTGACCGCCTGGCAGGCTGCCGCCGTGGCACGCGCCGCCGGTCACTGTAGCGGAGCAGCTCACTACGCTCGTGCTGGATGGCCGCCCTGAGAGCAGCTACGTCTTCGTCGGTAGCGTTGCTGGCTGCGGTCGCGGCGAGTGCAGGTTCGAGTAGGCGCTTCAGGGCAAGCAGCTCACTGGGAGCCTCCGGGTTGTACTCGAGCAGCGAGCGGAAGGGCAGCGCTAGTTGCGTGGCGTCGGGGGAGCGCACGTACGTGCCGTCGCCGTGACGGACCTCGAGCAGGCCGAGCAGCGCCAGGCGGCTGACCCCGTCGCGGAGGGTGGTCCTGGAGACCCCCAGCTTCTGGGCCAGTTCCCGCTCCGGCGGCAGCTTGCTTCCCTCCGGGGCGCTTCTAACGTAGGCCGCGAGGGCGTCACGCGCTTGATCGACGACGCGAGTTCCGTTACTAGCTTGCGACAAGACCGCCACTCCTTCCGGTTGAACTCATCCTGAACCGGAGTGTAGCAGAAGAGGTCGGACCTATGCCAGGGTGGTCCGACCTCTGGCGTCCATGTGTGAGCGACCACGCATCGCACCCGTGGGGAGCGGGTCTCCTGTGGTCCAACCACTGTTGCGCTGCGTCGCTAGTCGAGGTGCCGGGCCGAGAGCTCGATCGGCGACGAGCTGGCGGACGGCGTAGTCGCGCTGCTGCTGGTGGCGGCAGTTAGGCTTCTGACGCGTTATCAAATCGTGGGGGATGATGACTATCTAGGATCCGCTCCGCCGCCGGGCCGCCAGTGACGCGCCTGAGCCCTCGAGTGATCCGGGAACGTGCGCCCAGCGTGGCGCCAGACAAGCAAGCGCGCTCAGCCTGCCGCACCATCAGTGGGCGGCGCGATGTCGCAGGACGAGGTGCATATCCGCTTGTGGGATTTGTGGTGGGAGTTAGTGATGGAGTGACGCAGGACTGCATATGTGAGAATCGCATATGCGATTTGATAACTGTTCTTATCAAATCACACTTAGCT
>JBAYRM010000040.1:0-14061 GCA_041676665.1 Trueperaceae bacterium | reverse complement strand
ACGCCTTTCCGCGCGGTGCGCAACTCCGACTCGCCCAACCAGCGACCGTGGCTGGCGCCGCACGACCTGCGGCTGGCCGACAGCCCCTTCACCCTGCCACGCCCACCGGCAGATCCGCTGCTCGCGCCGCCCCCGGCGGCGCTGGTTTACGGCCTCACCCCAAAGCGGCGCACGCTCCCGGCGCAGCTGGCTTCTAGGGCGCAGGAACTGGGCGTGACGCTGCTGGCGGCGCCGCCCTCCGTTGCGCTCGACCGGGTGGAGGCGGCAGCGCTGGAGCTGCTGGTGGCCGCCGGCGGTGAAGCCGCCACGCTGCTGGCCTCTCCCCAAAGCCACCTGCTGGCGGCCCTGAGCACACCTAAGCCCGAACGCGAACTGCTTGAGCGCGTCCACAGGCTGACCGGCGCCGACCTGGTGCTGCTTTCCCCCTGGGGCGACGTCACGGCGCGCGCGGGCCGCAGCGGCTGGCGCCCGCGCAAGGACCAACACGGCGGCTCGCCAGTGACGCTGTGGCCTGAGGGCGAGACCCGCCTGTCTGGTCGCCCCGCCTGGACCCTCAAACTCAGCGCCGACGGCCGCCTGCGCGGCGTGCTGGTGGCGTTCGGCGTCGGCCCGCACGCCCGCCCCTGGCTCGAGCTCTGCCGCACCTTGCTCCTCTCGGCCGCACTGCAGCGCAGCGCCGAGGCGCGCCACGACTCCAGTGCCCTCAGCGCCCTGCTAGCCGAGTGGCTGGCCGGACCGCAGGCCGCCATGATGCTCGAGCCGCGCCTGGCCGCGGCTGGCGTGGGCGGCGAGTCGCCCTACCTGGTGGCCGTAGCCGAGGTCGGGTCGCGCCTGCGCACCGGCCGCGCCGCGCAGGCGCGCCAGTTCCACCAGTTGGAGCAAGTGCGGGAAGCCGGCGAGGAGTACTTCCGGGCGCTGGGCTACGGCGTGCTCTCGGAAACGCGGGCGCACCACTGCGTCTGGGTGTTCGCCAGCGCCGCCCCCCGGCAGCACGCGCGGCTGCTGCTCAGCGCCGCCCGCGCGGCCGTAGGCGAGACCGAGCTGCGCATGGGGCTCAGCCTGCCGCGCGAGGACCTCACCGGAGTGGCCGATGCGTACCACCAGGCGCTCCTCGCCCTGCAATCGCTGCCGGGCGGCTCCGGCCTGGCCTGGTTCGACGAACTGGACCCCGTGTACTGGGTGCTGCAGCAGCAGCCGCACGGCAACCTGGTGGCCCTGCGCGACCGCCTGGTCGGCGCGGTCAAGCAGGCCGACCCGCAAGGCAAGCTGTGGCGCACCCTCGTGGCCTACATCCGCTCGCCCGACGACCTGCAGGCGCTAGCCGGCGAGCTGCACGTGCACGTGAACACCCTGCGCTACCGGCTGAAGCGTATAGAGGAGCTGGTGCACGAGCCGCTAGCGCGGCCCGAGACCGTGGCCAAGCTGTACCTGGCACTCCAGATAGACGCCATGCTCGAACGCGGCGGCACAAGGGGTGAAGGCGCGCAGTAGTGCAACGCTGCAGGGCTAAGGTCTGGGGCCCCGCGGCCCGGTTATATTCGTCCTAGATGAGCGAACCGTACAGGGGAGCCGGTCAGGCGGCTACCGGCCTGCTGGCGCAGCTGCCCGTGGCCGTGCTGGGCGCTGGCACCATGGGGCGCGGCATCGCCCAGCTGCTGCTGCAGGCCGGCGCCGACGTGGTGCTGGTGGATCCCCAGGCCGACGCCCTAAGCCGCGCGCGGGCGGCGCTGAACGACACGTTCGACATGCTGGCCGCCAAGGGACGCCTGAACGCAGCGCCCGCCGAGCTGCTCGCGCGCCTCACGACCAGCACCGAGGTCCACGCGGTCGCGGCCGCCAGCTGGGTGTTCGAGGCGGCGCCCGAGCAGCTGACTCTTAAGCAGGAGCTGTTCCAGCGGGCGGAGGAGGTCGCCCCGGGCGCCCGCCTGGCCACCAACACCTCCACCCTGCCGGTGACCGAGATAGCCGCCGCCTGCCGCAGACCGCAGAACGTGGTGGGGGTGCACTTCTTCAACCCCGCGCCGCTCATGCGCCTGGTGGAGGTGATACCCGGGCTCGAGACGCCCGCCAGCCTGACCGACGACGCCGTGGCGCTGGCACGCGCATTGGGCCGCGAGCCGGTGGTGGCGCGCGACCGTCCCGGCTTCATCGTCAACCGCGTCGCCAGGCCGTTCTACGGCGAAGCGCTGCGGCTGGCGGGCGAAGGCGCCGCCACGCAGGAGCTCGACGCCGTCATGCGCGCCGCGGGCTTCCGCATGGGCCCCTTCGAGCTGCTCGACCTTATAGGCCTCGACGTCAACCTGGCTGCCACCACCAGCGTCTACGAGGCGTTCTTCCACGAGCCGCGCTACCGCCCCCACCCGCTGCAACGCTCGCTGGTCACGGCCGGCCGGCTGGGTGTTAAGACTGGCCGCGGCTTCTACCAGTACGACAGCGCGGGCCGCCGCCAGGAGGAACCCGGCAGCCGCCCGGGTGCGCCGCGCGTTACGGCGGCGCCAACCCCGAAGGTGGCTGTTGTTGGCACCACCGCCGCCGCGCGGGTGCTGCGCGCCTACCTCCAAGCGCAAGCGCCCGACGCCTTCGCACCCAGCGCGGGGCCCGGCGAGGCGCCCTCCGAGCCGGTAGACCTGATCATCGACGCGCGCCTGCCCCTGGCGGACAAGACCAACGGAGCCGCGTCCACCGGGGCGCCCGCCACGCTGCCAGCTCCGTGTTACCTGGCGCTCTGCTGGGCGCACTCTGCCAGCTCCCTCGGCAGCGCGGACGGCAGCAGGACCATCGGCTTCAGCTTCCTGCCCTCCCCTTCTGACCTGGCCGGCCGGCAGCGCCCCGGCGAGGGCGACGCCGGCGCTAGCGCAGCTGCGCCTCTACTCGAGCTGCTCGAGCCGGTCACCGGCGCGGCGACCGAACTGGCGCGCGCAAAGGAGCTGCTGGCGCAGCTCGGCATAGGCACGGTGACCCCGCCCGATCAGGCGGGCGGCGGCGCCTTCCGGATCTTCGCCCTGCTGCTCAACGAGGCGGTCTCGGCTGTAGCCGAACGGCTGGCTACGCCGGAGCACGTTGACCTGGCCATGCGCCTAGGGGTCAACTACCCTGCGGGCCCGCTCGAGTGGGCCGAACGCATCGGGCTAGCCGACGTGCTGAGCGCGCTTGACGGCCTGCACGCCGAGGTGGGAGCCGAGCGCTTCGCGCCGCAGCCGCTCCTGAGGCGCATGGTCGCCGCGGGCGCCGAACGCTTCGCGCAGCTGGCCACCTTCGGACCCGGCACCGAGGCGGCGCCGGCAGCGGTGCAGCCTGCCATGCGCACGGGCCGGAGCAGCCGCTGATGCGCCCCATACCGCAGGGTTACGAGACCGAACACCTCATAACGGTCACGGACGCCATGACAGTTGACTTCGAGGACCGCGAGGACCCGCGCCTGGGCAAGCTCCACCCCGTTTACGCCACCTACTGGATGGCCAAGCACATGGAGCTGGTGAGCCGCAAGATCATCTTGCCGTTCCTGGAGGACGGCGAGGCGGGCATCGGCTTCGAGGTCTCGGTGCAGCACCTGGCGTCGGCCGTGCCCGGCATGCAAGTGCTGCTGACCGCCCGCTTCCAGCGCATGGAGCGCAACCGCGTGCACGCCACGTGCCAGGCGGTGAGCGAGCTGGGCGACACGCTGGGCACCGGCACCACCGTGCAGGTCATCCTCTCCGAGGAGCGCCTGGAGGGAGCCTTCAACGACCTGCGCCGCAGGTTCCAGGAGTCAAGAAAGGCTAGCGAGTGAAGCGCGCCGCCGCGACCCTCCGGGGCGGCGGCGGGCAGTGCTGAGAAAGGGAGAACCACGATGGTCAAGCTGATAGCCATGTACCAGAAGCCGGAGAACGAGGACGCCTTCTTCGAGCATTACGACAACGTTCACGCCCCGCTGGCGCGGCAGGTGCCGGGCCTTACAGGCATGGTGGTCAACCGCGTTTACGCCGACGCCTTCGGGCGCGAGCCGCGCTACGTGCTGATAGCCGAGATGCACTTCCCCGACAGGGAAACGTTCGACGCAGCCATGAAGTCGCCCGAGAACCGCGCGCTGGGCGCGGACCTCATGAGCTTCGCCAAGGGCATCGTGACCGTGCTGTTCGCCGACTCCACAGAGGCCTGAGGCCATGCCGCCCGACGAGAGCCCCGCAGCCACCTACTACGAGAACCTGATAGTTCAGCGGCTGGAGGGCGGAGTGGGCCTCCTGCGCATAAACAGGCCCGAAAGGCGCAACGCCCTCAACCAGGCCACGCTCACGGAGCTGGCGCACGCTGCGCGCGGCTTCGATCTCGACCCGCAGGTGGGCTGCCTGGTCATCACGGGCGACGAGAAGGCGTTCGCGGCCGGTGCCGACGTGACCGAGATGGACGGCAAGGGCGTGCCCGACATGCTGGGCGCATACCGCTTCGAGGCGTGGGAGGCGCTGGCGCGCACGCGCAAGCCAGTGGTGGCGGCCGTGTCCGGCTTCGCGCTGGGCGGCGGCCTGGAGCTGGCGCTCTTATGCGACATGATCGTGGCGTCCGACTCCGCGCGGCTGGGTCAACCCGAGATCAACTTAGGCATAATGCCCGGCGCTGGCGGCACGCAGCGCCTCACACGCCAGCTGGGCAAGTACCTGGCCATGGAGGTCATCCTGGCCGGCCGCTTCCTCACGGCGGAGGAGGCTCTGGCGCACGGGCTGGTTAACAGGGTCGTGCCCACCGAGGGGTACCTCGAGGCCGCGCTGGAGCTCGCCCGCAACGTGGCGGCGCGCGCGCCGCGCGCGGTGCAGCTGGCCAAGAGCGCCGTGAACCGGGCGCAGGACGGCGCGCTTCAGCAGGGGCTCGAGTTCGAGCGCAACGCCTTCTACCTGCTGTTCGGTACGGCCGACCAGAAGGAGGGCATTCGCGCCTTCCTCGAGAAGCGGGCGCCCGAGTTCGAAGGGCGCTGAGCCCCGCCTGACCCCAAGGTGCCGTTGACCGCTGCGCGGGCGCTCGCCGGTTTTATCATCGCCAGCAGGAGGAACCGGTGGTCACCCTACATCTTCTTGGCACCGGTGCGGCGCTGTCTGACGCCAGCCGCACCACCACTATGCTCGCGGTGGAGGGACCGGGTTCCCTTTACCTCATCGACTGCGGCGGCGACGCCGCCCACCGGGCGCTAGTCAGCGGCCTCGACCTGGCCCGAGTGCAGGGCCTCATAGTCACGCATGAGCACGCCGACCACGTCGGCGGCTTCCCACTGCTGATGGAGCGGTTGTGGCTGGCTGGCCAAACCGAGCCGTTCCCCGTGTACGGCAACAGCGCCGCCCTGCGCCAGGTCGAGCGGCTGGACGGCGCCTTCGACACCTCGGACTGGCCCAACTACCCCGCCCTGGACCTGTTCCAGATACCCGAGCTGGAACGCGAGCACGTGCTCTCGACCCCAGACTTCAGCATCTACTCCAGCCCCGGCAAGCACGCGGTGCCGTGCTTGGGGCTGCGCGTCGAGACCGCCCGCGGTCAAGTGATCGCGTACTCCGGCGACACCGAGCCCAGCGCGGCCATCACCCGCCTGGCACAGGGCGCCGACCTGCTGGTACACGAGGCCACCGGCGCCGGCCCGAGCCACACCAGTCCAGCGGACGCCGCCCGCATAGCGGCAGAAGCGGGCGTCAAGCGGCTCGTGCTGGTGCACATTGGCCCCATGCAGGACGGCGGCGCCAGGGTGCTAGAGGAGGCGCGCGCCGTGTTCCCGCACACGGAGCTCGGCTACGACGGGGCGCGCTACGACTTCTGACAGCTTCGGCGGCTAGGCAACGTTTCTAGGTAACGAAGCCCGGCAGCAGCTCCCCGCCGCCGCGCTCGTCGCGCTGCACCTCGAGCTGCGTCAGCGCCGCCAGGGCAATCCGCGCCACCTCGGTCAGGTCGAGCCGCTCGGCCTCCTCGCGGGTAAAGAACGCGAAGCCCTGCCCCTCGCTCAGGACCAACCGCTCGAGCGGCGGCGCCACCTCCGCCAGGTAGATGTGGAACTCCGCGTGCCAGCCGCTGAACACCAGCAGCGGCCGCGCCGCGCGTGGGCGGTAGCCTATCTCTTCCTCGATCTCGCGCAACATGGCCGCCGCGGGATCCTCACCCTGGTCCAGTCCGCCGCCGAACAGCGACCACTGGCCGGGCGACTCGATGCCGGGCTTGTCGTCACGGTGTTGCAGCAGCACCAGCCCAGCCGGGTTGAGGAGCACCGCCCCCGCCACGGGCCTGCGCCCGTCGGCCAGCAGGTAGTCGGTCTCGAGCTCACCCCGCACGGCGGACTCGGGTAACGGATCGTTCACTGCTACAGCGCCTCCAGGTAGGTGTAGCCCACCAGCTCGCGGCCGTAGACGTCGAGGAACTCGTCGACTTCGGCCTGCGTCATGCCGCCCGCGTCACGGATCTCGGCGGCCTGCAGCGCCACTGCCTCATGCAGCTCGGGCGTCAGGTAACCCATGTTCTGGATCACGCGGCGCGCCTTCTGGCCCTCCACGTAAAGCTCGACCGTGTGGCCCGTGTCGTGCAGGCGCACGTGCGCCTCGTTCACGCGGCCGAACAGGTTGTCGGCGTTGGCCAGCACGTCCTGGTACGCGCCCGTGAGGAAGACGCCCAGGTAGTAAGGCTCGGCGGGCTGCAGCTCGTGCACCGGCAGGGCAGTGCGCACGTCGCGCAGGTCGATGAACCTGTCGATCTTGCCGTCGGAGTCGCAGCTTATGTCGACCAGCGTGGCGTTGCGCCGCGGGCGCTCGTTGAGGCGCTGCAGCGGCACTATGGGGAACAGCGCGTTGATGGCCCAGTGGTCGGGCAGGCTCTGGAACAGCGAGAAGTTGACCACGTACTTGTCGGCCAGCATGCGCGGCAGCAGCTCGAACTCGTCGGGCACGTAATCGAGTTGCTCGACCACCTTGGCCACGCGCGCCAGTATGCGGTTGTAGGCCTGCTCGATGTGACCGCGCTCCAGCAGGCTCAGGTAGCCGAGATCGAAGAGCGAGTGCATGGTCTCCTTGTTCGAAACGGCCTCGTTGTAGACCTCACGGTAGTTCTTGACCGTGATGACGGCCTCCAGCTCGCGCATCTCCTTGGCCAGCGCGTGCTCCTCGCCCTGCACGCTCGGCAGCTCGACGGGTCGGCGCATGGGCCCGATGGCGTCGACCACCGGCACCACCAGCACCGAGTGGTGCGCCGTTAGTGCGCGCCCGGACTCGGTCACGATGACGGGCTCGGGCACCTCCCACTCCTTGCACGCCTCCATGACCGTGTACACCACGGTGTCGGCGTACTCGCGCAAGTTGTAGTTGGCGCTCACGTAGTAGGTGGTCTTGCTGCCGTCGTAGTCCACAGCCAGGCCGCCGCCCACGTCGAGGTACTGCACGCCCACGCCCATCTCGGCCAGCTCCACGTACGCCTGCGCGGCCTCGCGGATGGCGGCGCGGATGCGGCGGATGTCGGTCAGCTGGCTGCCCACGTGACAGTGCAGCAGCACCAGCGATTCGGCCATGCCCTCCGCCTTCACACGCTCGGCCACGTGAATGAGCTCGGAGGCGGTCAGGCCGAACTTGGCGTCGTCGCCGCCGGACGCCTCCCACTGCCCGCTGCCGCGCGCGTGCAGCTTGAAGCGCACCCCCAGGAGCGGCTGCACGCCCATCTCCTTACTGATGCGCAGCACGCGCTCCAGCTCGCCGGCCTTCTCGAGGGTGATGATGACCTTACGACCCAGCTTGCGGCCCCACAGCGCCAGCCGAATGAAGTCGTCGTCCTTGAAGCCGTTGCAGCACAGCAAGGCGTCGTCGTGCGTGTCGTGCGCCAGGCACAGGGCCAGCTCGGCCTTGCTGCCGGCCTCCAGACCAGTGCGCCACTTGGCGCCGTACGCGGCTATGGTCTCCACCACCACGCGGCGCTGGTTGACCTTGATGGGGTACACGCCCTGGTAGGTGTTCGAGTAGCCCGCCTCGGCTATGGAAGCGGCGAACGCCTCGTTGACCTTGTCGATGCGGTCCTCGAGGATGTCGGGGAAGCGCAGCACCATGGGCAGCTGGTGCCCCTCCTGGCTGAGCCTGTCGACGATGTCCCGAATGGCCAGCGGCACGCGGCCGCGCGCGCTGACCGTGAGGTCGCCGGCGGGCGAGATGCCGAAGTAACCGTTCGACCACGAGCGGATGGAGTACAGCTCGTCGGCGTCGCTGACGCTGAAACCTGGGTCGAGGGTAGCTCTAGTCACTGTTGATGCTCCTATGGAACTCACGTACTTACTGACCGCACAGCAGACCACACCTGCGCCCGCGGCGCTCGCCCCAGGCGAACATGGCGCCAGAAACGCACACATTATCACCTGGCAATAGGCCCAACGCTGTAGCCACCTCACTTAGCTCGAATAGTGCGCACTACGTCAGAACCACAAAAACACTAAGGCCATGTGACCGGTCATACTTTCACGATAGGTCCGCTTACGACCGGCCTTCTACTCGTTTCTCGTTCGTTAATCTTCGCCGAAACCCCGGTCGTACACTGTTGACGCCGCCTCTCCCCGACTTTAGTATCGAACTCAAGACAACACCAAGTTGCAGAAGATTGCTACCCAGGTGGCTCAGGTACTTGGTGTTTGGTCTCGCACCACCCCATTCGGAAGTAGGGAGAATGCATGCATAAGCCGTTCATCCGCCTCTTGGCCGCTCTCGCGCTAACCGCGCTCCTCGGCAGCTTCGCGCTGGCCCAGGTGCTCGTAGTCGCGCAGGGCACCGACGCAGTGACGCTCGACCCCCACGACGTCACCGACTCCCCTTCGGCCACCGTCGCCAGCCACATCTACGAGACGCTCTTCGAGCTCACCCCCGAGGGCGACATCGTTCCTCACCTGGTGACCGACTACGCCTTCTCCGACGACGGGCTCACCCTCTCGCTCAACATCCGCGAGGGCGTGACCTTCCACGACGGCACCCCGCTCACGGCCGAGATCGTTAAGGGCAGCCTTGACCGCTTCCTCGACCCGGAGAACGCCTGGACGTTCCGCTTCCTGCTGAGCGCCGTCTCGAACGTTGCCGTCACCGGCACCCACAGCGTCGACCTGACCCTCAGCACGCAGTTCGCGCCGCTGCTCGCGCACCTCACCCACAACTCCACCGCCATCATGCTCCCCGCCGCCGCGGAGCAGTACGGCGACGACTTCGCCTCCAACCCCGTCGGTACCGGCCCGTTCCAGTTCGTCTCTTGGCAGCGTAACGACGCCATCGAGCTGGCCCGCTACGACGGCTACTGGGGCGAAGCCCCCGGCGTGAGTGGCGTGCGCTTCCTCACCGTGCCGGAGAACGCCACCCGCATGGCCCTCGTCGAGAGCGGCCAGGCCCACGTGGCCGTGCGCGTACCGCCGCAGGACATCGCCCGCCTGAACGCCGTCGACGGCGTGACCGTGCACAACGTGTCCAGCGTCCGCACCATCTTCATGTTCATGAACTTCTCGCTCGAGCCGATCAACGACGTGCGCGTGCGCCAGGCCATCAACTACGCCATCGATAACCACGCCCTGGCCGAGTTCGTGCTGGGCGGCGCCGTGCGCGTGTCCGACGCCCCCGTGGCCCCGGGCATCTTCGGTTACACCCCCGTCGGCAACTACGACTACAACCCGGAGCGCGCCCGCGAACTGCTGGCCGAAGCGGGCTACGCCGACGGCTTCTCGACCGTGTTCTACACCCCCTCGGGCCGCTACCTGCAGGACATCCAGACCGTGGAAGCCATGCAGGAGATGCTGGCCCAGGTCGGTATCACTGCCACTATCGAAACGCTCGAGTGGTCCGCCTACCTCGAGAAGGTGAACGCCGTTCCGGGCGAGAGCGACGTGCCCGTCGGCCTCCTCGGCTGGGGCACCGTCACCGGTGACGCCGACTACGGCCTCTACCCGCTGTTCCACACCGACCAGCAGCGCCCCGTAGGCTCCAACCGCGGCGCCTACTCCAACGCCCGCGTCGACGAGCTCCTCGACGACGCCCGCACCAACACCAACCCCGACGAGCGCCTGGCCGCCTACCAGGAAGCCATGCAGCTCATCTGGGACGACGCCGCCTGGCTCTTCATGCATAGCGAGACCCAGCTCGTGGCCGTGTCCGACAGCGTTTCCGGTCTGGTCATCCACCCGACCGAGCGCATTCTCGCCTTCACGGCCAGCATCGACTGACCGCACCTGGGTGGGTGGGCGGGAGGCTACGTATCTGCCTCCCGCCCACCCCCACTGTTCGTTCGGGGGGGCGGCCACGACCGCCGGGCGTCACCACCAAAGGTGCCCTCCCAGACCCTCTGAGTCCGGGGACCACTTAGCGCGCATGCGCCTCGCGCACGGATTGACTTACAATCCACTTATCTTTCTGAAACGTAAACACGGCTAAGGATCTCTTTTGACCCAGTACACTCTCCGGCGCCTACTCGTGGCACTACCGTCCCTATTGGGCGTGCTCATCATCGTCTTCCTGATGGTGCGCCTGGCGCCAGGCGACCCCGCGCAGCTACTGGCGGGCGAGTTCGCCGACGCCGCCACCGTTGAACGCATCCGCGAACGCTTCGGCCTCAACGACTCCATGCTGGTGCAGTTCCAGCGCTTCATAACGGGCGTGGCGCAGGGCGACCTAGGGCGCTCCACGCGCACCAACCGCCCGGTCACCACTGAGCTCATCGACTTCTTCCCCAACACGGTCGAGCTGGCGCTGGCGTCTATCATCTTCGCGCTGGTGGTGGGCATCGGGCTCGGGATTCTATCGGCGCTCAAGTCCAACACCTGGATCGACGCCCTGTCGATGATCCTGGCTCTTATCGGCGTCAGCATGCCCACCTTCTGGTTCGGTTTGCTGGCCATCCGCTTCTTCGCGGTCGAGATGCCGCTGTTCCCGGTGGCTGGCCGCGGCACCTTCTCGCACCTGGTGCTGCCCGCCATCACGCTGGGCCTGTCCAGCACCGGCATCATCGCCCGCATGACGCGCTCGGCCCTGCTCGAGGTGTTGGGGCAGGATTACGTGCGCACGGCGCGCGCCAAAGGCGGCACGCCGCGCTCCATAGTCTTCAAGCACGCGCTGCGCAACGCGCTGGTGCCCGTGCTCACCGTCGGCGGCCTCGAGTTCGGCTCGCTGCTGGCCGGTGCCGTGATCACCGAAACCGTTTTCACGTGGCCGGGCGTGGGGCGCATGCTGGTCACGTCGGTGCTCTCGCGCGACTACCCGGTGGTGCAGGGCACGGTGCTCCTGATAGCCGTGGCATTCATCCTCGTTAACCTGCTGGTTGACCTCATCTACGGGCTCATCGACCCGAGGATCCGCTATGACTGATACCAACGGCGCCGCCGACCGACCCGCACCCAAGCCCGAACGTCAGCGCCGTCAGGCGCCGCGCTGGCGCCGCCGCCTTGCGCGCAACCCGCTGGCGATCATCGGCCTGGGGCTCATCTCCGGCTTCCTGGTGATCGTACTGTTCGCGCCGTTCATCGCGCCTTACATGCCGCAGACCCAGGACCTGCGCACCACGTACGTGCCGCCCGGCGCCGGGGTCAGCTTCAGGGGCCCCGACGGTCAGGCCGGCATCTGGGTCAGTCCGGTGCAGCGCTCGCCGGTGAGGGGCATCGAGATCAACGACAGCGTGGCCTACCCCGTGAAGCTGTTCCAGCGCGGGCCCGCTTACGAGTGGCTGTTCGGCCTCGTGAAATCCGACCTGCACCTGTTCGGCGTCGACGGTCCCGTGCGCTTCCACCTGCTGGGTACCGACGAGCAGGGTCGGGACCTCTTCTCGCGGCTCGTGCACGGCGCCTGGATCTCGCTGTTCATCGGGCTCATCTCGGTGGGCATAGGCCTCGGCATCGGCGCGCCGGTGGGCGCCATCTCGGCTTTCATGGGCGGCTGGGTCGACATGACCGTGCAGCGCGTGGTCGACACGCTGCTGGCCTTCCCCGGCATCCTGCTGGCCATCGTGCTGGTAGCTACGTTCGGCACGGGCCTCACGAACCTGATGATCGCGGTGGGCATCGCGGCCATTCCCATCTACGCGCGCATCATCCGCGGCTCGGTGCTCAGCATCCGCAACCGCGAGTTCGTGGAGGCCGCCGGCGCGCTTGGGCGTAGGCGCATGGGCACGCTGTTCAAGCACGTCATCCCCAACGCCCTCGCGCCACTCATCGTGCAGTCGAGCCTGCAGATGGCCATAGCCATCCTCTTCGCGGCGGGCCTGGGCTTCCTGGGCTTGGGCGCCAAACCGCCGCAGCCCGAGTGGGGCCTCATGCTGGCGCGCGGCCGCGAGTACCTGGCGGTGGCGCCGCACGTGGCCACCTTCCCGGGCGTGGCCATCATCCTGGTGGTGCTCGGCTTCAACCTGCTGGGCGACGCGCTGCGCGACGCGCTGGACCCGCGGAAGTAGTTGACCGTTGCGTTAGGGCAACCCAAGCCGCCCACGCAGCTCATGAACCTGCTGCGGTGTGAGCTGCGTACCCCGCGCTGCCTGCACGTCAGCGGCGCTGAACGGCGCAGACGCCGTGGCGGGCAGCTCACCCCACGTACTACTGACGTGGTTCAGCGCCGCCGCCAGGTCGTCGTCGCTGAGGTGCCCCCAGCCGGGCATGGCGCCCGCGTAGCTCGAACCGGCCGCGCTTATCTGCCCCTGCAACCCGTACAGCACCACGCGCACCATGTACTCCTGACCGCCCTCGGCAGCCAGCAGGTTGGACACGTGCCCCGCTAGGGGCGGGAACACGCCCGGCATGCCGCCGCCGTCGGCCATGTGGCACGCGACGCAGTTCTGGTAGGCCGCCGCGCCGCCGCCCGCGCTGGCGGTGGCTGGCATGGCCGCCACCTGCGCGATGAGGGGGCTGGGGCCCGGGTTCACGCCGAAACCGAACGCGGCCGCCCACGCCATGACGACCTGCATGCCGCCCATAATCCAGCCGGCGCTGCGGGCGAAGTAGTACGCGCAGAAGGTAGCCACCGCGGAGGCCACGATGTAGAAGCCGTGCTGCAGGGCGTGCAGGGTGGGGTTGGCCTCGATGACGGGGTAGGTGGAGGGCCACATGGCCACCATCACCACGAGCGACGCCAGCAGGGCAGGCGCCAGCCACACGCCGCGCCCCGGCCACGTCTTGCCGTGCTTGTTGGCGGTGAGGCCCATGGCGAGGGCCAAACCGTAAAGGCCGCCACCCAGGATGAAGAACACGTGCTGGATGTGGTGGTTCCGCACGCTGAGGTGCGGGTCGGGCAAGCCGATGGCGAAGATCCCGACCGCTACTGCCACGGCGCCGAGTACGAGCAGCAGGTAGACGCGGGGCAAGGCGTTCACGGTCGCGCGCGGTTCTGTGGTCGCTGGCATCTCTCAGTCCCCCTGCACTTCGCCGACGTTGGTCACGCCCGCGAGCAGCGGCGCCACCGCGGCCCTCACGGGTGCCGTGCGTCCGCTGCGCCAGAGCCTCAGGCCCTCCACCAGGCACAGGACCAGCCCGGCGATGAGCACCACCGCCCCAACGGAGCCCACCCCCGCCAGGCTCGCGCTGGGGTCCTGCGCCAGCGCGAAGCGCCGCGGCACGCCCGCTGCACCGGCCACGTAGAAGGCCGCAACGAACAGGGCCGTTCCGCCGAACACTGTGACGCCAACCAGCCACTTGACGCTGCGGCTGGTGGTGGCGGTGGTGCGCTCCTCGAGGCTCTGGAAGACCCAGCCGAGAGCGAAGTAGAGCGACCCGCCCAGCAGGTAGCTGTGGAAGTGACCGGGCACCCACAGCGTGTTGTGGAGCAGGGTGTTGAACTGCACGGTGGCGTCCAGCAGGGCGCCGACGCCGCCTAGGATCCAGCCCGCTAAGCCCACGTACATGAACAGCGAACCGAGCGTCCAGCGCATGCCCGAGCGCCACACCAGCAGGATGGCGCCGTACACCGTGACCACCGCCACGGGAATGGCGGAGAGGTACGAAGCCACGTGACCCAGCACCTGCATGGCCACCGGCTGCGCGAAGTCTAGGTAGAGGTGGTGCGCGTACGCCGTCAGCAGGAACACCATGGTGCCCCACCAGCCGATCACGAAGGGGGCGTTGGTCTTCCACTTCCTGTT
>JBAYRM010000039.1:0-14276 GCA_041676665.1 Trueperaceae bacterium | reverse complement strand
CTGTTCTTCACGCTGGCGAGGCTGGTGAACGTGAGGTCCGGAACCCCTGAGGTGCCGTGGACCGCCAGGCGCCCGCAGCGCGGCGAGCTGCCCTAACTAGCCCGCATTCTCGTCAGGCGCCGCGCAGCTGCACCACGCTGGTCAGGCCGCGCCGGTTCACCTCGGCTTGCAGGCTGGCGAGAACCTCGCGCACCAGGGCAGGGCCGCGGTAAACGAAGCCCGTGTAGACCTGCAGCAAGTCCGCGCCTGCCAGTACCCGCTCCACGGCGTCGGCGCCCGTCATTATGCCGCCGGCCGCCACCAGCGGCAGGGCGGTGGCCGAGCGCAGCGTCTCCAGCACCGAGAGGGCCCGCGCAGCGAGCGGGCGGCCCGAAAGACCGCCAGCTTCGGTAGCGAGCGGCGACGTAACGCCCTCGCGCGCCAGGGTGGTGTTGGTAGCGACTATGCCCGCCACGCCGAACTCCTCGGCTACGGCCACCGCCTCTCGCAGCTGCTGCGCGTCCATGTCAGGAGCCAGCTTCAGCAGCAGCGGCTTGCCGGGGTCGGCGCTGGCGGCGCGCACCTCGTTAGCGGCGGCCAGAACGCGGCCTAGGCCCTCGCTCTCCTGCAGGCTGCGCAGCCCCGGAGTGTTGGGCGACGAGACGTTGATGACCAGGTAGTCGGCCACGGGCCACACCCGCTGGAGCGACTGGCGGTAATCGTCGGCCGCGTGTTCGAGGTCCACGATCCGCGACTTGCCGACGTTGACGCCTACCACCGGCAGATCGGCGCCGGCTGCGGCGCGCAGCCGTTCTAAGCGCAGCGCCAGCGCGTCGGCGCCGTCGTTGTTGAACCCCATGCGGTTCACCAGCGCCTCGTCTTCCACCAGCCGGAACAGGCGCGGGCGCGGGTTGCCTGGCTGCGCCAGGGCGGTTACGCTGCCGACCTCCACGCTGCCGAAGCCTATGGCTCCCAGCGCCCGCACGGCCACGCCGCGCTTATCCAGTCCGGCGGCTACCCCTAGCGGGTTCTCGAAGCTGAGGCCGAACGCCTCGACGCGCAGGCTGGTCGAGTTCAAGGCGTAACTGGTCGCCAGTGCACGGCGCGCCAGCACGCTGCTGCCCACGGCAGCGAGGCCGCCTATGACCAGGTCGTGCGCTTTCTCCGGGTCCAGCCTGAAGAGCGTGCGCTTGGCGCTCCTGTACATGCGCTCAGCCGAGCGAGGTGCGGGAGGGGCGGATCTCGACCTTGCTTGGTAGCGACCTAGCGGGCATGCGGAACAGGTACAGCACGGTCTCGGCGATGTCTTGAGGCGCGATCTTCCAGCCGTCGCCCGCCGTGACGGTGCGGTCAGCGAAGGTGGTCGCCACCGAGCCCGGGAGGATGGTGCTCACCCGCACGTCATGCTCCCGCAGGTCGAGCATGACGGCCTGAGTGAAGCCGAGCAGGCCGAACTTGCTGGCGTTGTAGGCGGCGCCGCCGGCGAAGAAGTTGGCGCCCGCCAGGCTGCCGATGGTGACTATCATGCCGGAGCTTTCGAGCAGTGCTGGCAGCGCGGCCTTGACGCTGTAGAAGGCGCCGGTGAGGTTTGTATCGATGACGTCATGCCAGAACTCGGGCTCCAGGTCGATGATCGATGCGCGCCCGCCGACCCCGGCGTTGGCTACCAGCAGGTCGATGCTTCCGAACTCGCCGAGCGCTACCTGCACCACGCCCTGCTGCGACGCCAGGTCGCGCACGTCGCAGGCTAGCCCCAGAGCTCGCCCGTTGCCCGCTGCGGCTATCTCGCGCGCTACAGCGCCAGCTTCCGCGCCGTTGCGGGCCGTTATGACGACGTTCATGCCTGCTTCCGCCAGTGCGGCGGCTACGGCCCTGCCGATACCTCGACTGGCGCCCGTGATGAGTGCGGTCTTGCCACGCAGTTCCATGCCTCCACGCTAGCACTCAAGCCGAGCCGGCAGCGGGGTCGCCTGGGGGTGCGTGGTAGGTTGGGGACGTGGACGAGCCAGCGCAGTTCCTCGTCGAGCAGGACCGCTTCAGCGGCACCCTGGGCGAGCTGGCGCACGCGCTCCGCACTCACACCGTCGCCCCCTCCCACATCGACCTGTACCAGCTGGTGCGCGCCTACCTCGTTTACTTCGAGGAGTACGCGCAGACCGACCTGGACCTCGCGACCGAGGCGCTACCCAGGCTGGCGCAGGTGATCGAGCTGAAGGTGCGCCTGCTGCTGCCTCGGCCGCCGAAAGAGAAGGACGAGGACGAGGAAGCGCTGGTGGAGGAGACCCTCGCCGCAGTGGCGCTGCTTGAGGAGCTCGAGGAGGCCATTCACTTCTTGCGGCGCCGGCGCGAGGAGCGCCGCCTGCTGCTGCCGGCCCGTACCCCGAGGCCGACCTACCCGCGCGCCCAGCGGCCCGTTACGTCCACGCCGGGTGACCTGGCGCGTCTGGCGGGGCGTTACCGGCTGGGCGGCTACTTCGAGCTGGCTATCGAACGGTTGAGCCTCGCCAGCGTGTCACGCGTGCTGCTCGGTTCACTTAGGCGCCTCAAGCGCGGCACGCTGGGCCTGCTGCTGGGCTCGCGTGAGTGGCCCGTCCGCACGGTGGGCCTGGCAGCGCTGATGGAGCTAATGCGCGAGGGGCGCGTGACCGCCACGCAGGACGCGCCCTACGGTGAGATCGAGGTGCAGCTACTCAAGGCAGGTCACCACGCGGGCGAACAGTGGGACGACGAGCCTGCGCCAGCGGCAACCGACGATCAGGTAGAGGCGCCCGCCGCCTGAGCGCCGCCGGCTGACGGGCGGTGAACCGCCGCGCCGGCTAGCGGCTCAGCCTGCGGCTGCCGCCTTCTTGTTCTCGCGCTTGCGCATGCCCGGGTCAAGAACGCGCTTGCGGAGGCGCAGCGACTTGGGGGTCACTTCCAGCAACTCGTCGTCGTCGAGGTACTCGAGAGCCTCCTCCAGCGTCAGGCGCTTGGGCGGCGTGAGGAGGATGTTCTCGTCGGAGCCGGAGGCGCGCACGTTGGTGAGCTTCTTGTTCTTGCAGACGTTGACGTCGAGGTCGCCCATGCGGGCGTTGGCGCCCAGGATCATGCCCACGTACACCTCGGTGCCGGGCGTGATGAAGAAGATGCCGCGGTCCTCCAGCTTGTAGATGGAGTACGCGAACGCCTCGCCCGCCTCCATCGAGACCAGCGAACCGTGGTTGCGGGTAACTACCTCGCCCGCGTACGGTTCGTAGCCGTCGAACGTGTGGTTGAGCACGCCCTCACCCTGCGTCATGGAGAGGAACAGGTTGCGGTAACCGAAGAGGCTGCGGCTGGGGATGCGGAACTCGAGGCGCGAGCGGGTCTCGCCCGGGTCCATGTTGACCAGCAGCCCGCGGCGTGACGTCAGCGACTCCATGACGCCGCCCATTGCTGTGTTGGGCACGTCGGCGATGACGCGCTCGAACGGCTCCAGGGTGGCGCCGTCCTCCTGCTTCATGATCACCTCGGGCCTGGAGACGGAGAACTCGTAACCCTCGCGGCGCATGTTCTCAACCAGGATCGAGAGGTGCAGTTCGCCGCGGCCCGACACGCGGTAGCGTTCGCTGCCGAGCTGCTCGACGCGCAGCGCTACGTTAACCAGCAGCTCGCGCTCGAGGCGGTCCGCCAGGTGGCGGCTGGTGACGTAACTGCCTTCGCGTCCGGCGAACGGGCTGGTGTTGGGGCTGAAGGTCACGCTGACCGTGGGCTCGTCCACCGCCACCGAAGGCAGCGCCTCGCTGATGCTGGCGTCGCCGATGGTGTCGCCGATGTTGACGTCGGTTATCCCCGACAGCACCACGATGTCGCCCGGTTCGCCGACTTCCGTCTCGGTGCGGGTCAGGCCCAGGTGCGTGTACACCTTGGTCACGCGGCCCTTCTCCGGCTCCTTGCCGGCGCCCACGCGCACGATCGCGTCGCCTGGCCGCACGCTGCCTTGCAGGATGCGCCCGAGCGCCAGCCGCCCAACGTAGTCGGAGTAGTCAAGGTTGGCCACCTGCAGCTTGAACGGCGCCTGCGGATCGCCTTCCGCCGTGGGCACGTGAGCCACGATGGTCTCGAACAGCGCCAGGAAGTCGTTGCCGGGCTGCTCACCCTCGCGCCAGGCCCGCCCTTCACGCGCGATGGCGTGGAGGATCGGGAACTCGAGCTGATCGTCGTCGGCGCCGAGCTCGACCATGAGGTCGAACGTTAGGGAGGCAACCTCGTCGGGCCGCGCGTCCTTGCGGTCCACCTTGTTGATGACCACGATCGGCTTGAGGCCGCGGGCCAGCGCCTTGCGCAGCACGAAGCGTGTCTGAGGCATCGGGCCCTCGGCGGCGTCCACCAGCAGCAGCACGCCGTCGACCATGGTCAACGCGCGCTCGACCTCTCCGCCGAAGTCGGCGTGGCCTGGGGTGTCGACGATGTTGATCTTGTCGCCGTGCCACAGCACGGCGGTGTTCTTGGCGAGGATGGTGATCCCGCGCTCGCGCTCGATGTCGCCCGAGTCCATCACGCGCTCGTTCACTTGCTGGTTGGCGCGGAAGACGTTGGACTGGCGCAAGAGCCCGTCGACCAGCGTGGTCTTGCCGTGGTCGACGTGGGCGATGATTGCGACGTTCCTGTAATTCATGTGCTCCTCGGTGGCCGCCGCGGCGGAGTGAGCCGCGGGCGGAACGGGAGATTATAGACGATAGGACGTTACTTCGCGTCGCGGGCGCTGCTTAGCGGGCCTTTAGCGATTCCAACGGCATCGACCTAGCCCAGTGCGGTTGCAGCCTACGCCACATAGGCCCGGGCCTAGGGACACGTATGGTTGCCGAATGGATCAGGAGCAGAGTTCAGCACCCGCGACCGGACCGGACATCGAGGCCGTTGCGGGACAGCCAGCCACCTACGCCGCCACGGCCTCGCCAGCGGTGACCATGTACACCACCAGCTGGTGCAGCGACTGCGTGGCGGCCAAGCGCTACCTGGACGCCAAGGGCGTGAGCTACGTGGAGGTCGACATCGAGCACGACGAGGCTGCCGCGCAGCTGGTCATGGAGCTCAACCAGGGCCGGCGCAGCGTGCCCACTCTTGTGACCGATAGCGCCAGTGCCAGCCTCTCCAACTTCTCAATTCAGAAGGCGCAGGAGTTCCTCCGGGCCGCCGGGTTGGCGCGATAACGCCCCTCGCTTCAGGCGCTGTTCACGGCGCCGTTCGCGGCGCACTTCCGGGCCGCCCGTTCGGTCAGCGCCGCTCATGGGAGCGGGGCATGCTCCGTGGTAGCCTCGCGGGCATGATCCCGGTGGGCACCAGTACAGAACCTTCCGCTTCTGGCGCCTCGCCCGCTCCGGCAGGTCAGCCACATGAGCGCAAGGAAGAGCGTGTGCGCGTCATGTTCTCCGAGATCGCCCCGACCTACGACCTGCTCAACCGCGTGCTCAGCCTAGGCGTCGATCAGCGCTGGCGGGCGCAGGCGGTGCGTACGGTTCTTCAGCCGTTCGAAGGAGCGGCGCAGGTGAGCGTGCTCGACGTCGCCAGCGGCACCGGCGACCTCACGCTGGCGCTCAAGCGCGCGCGACCGGACGCCTCCGTTATCGGTGCCGACTTCGCGGAACCGATGCTGGCCCTGGCGCGCAGGAAGGCCGCCCAGCGCGGCCTAGACGTGTCGTTCGTGGAGGCCGACGGCACCGCGCTGCCGTACCCGGACGCGCACTTCGACGCTGTCACCATCGCCTACGGCCTACGCAACTTCGCGGACCCCGACGCCGGCCTGCGCGAGTTCCGGCGCGTGCTCAAGCCGGGAGGGCGCCTGGCCGTGCTGGAGTTCCCCCCGCCGCCCAAGGGCCCGTTCGGCGCCCTGTTCAGGTTCTACTTCCGGCGCCTGCTGCCCAGGCTGGGCGGCCTCATCAGCGGCAAGCGCAGCGCTTACGCCTACCTGCCCGAGTCGGTGTTCGCCTTCTTCGAGCCCGCCGAGCTCGAGGCGCGCATGCGTGCCGCGGGTTTCGCCACGGCCTCACACCGACTGCAGACCTTCGGGGTGTCGGCCCTGCACGTAGCCGACGTCACCGAGCCGCGGAGGCACGCATGAACGACCGAACTCCAGCCAGGCATGATGAGCAGCCGGCGGCGCAGCCGCTGCTGCCCGTTAGCGCACGGCCTGGCGCCCTCGCCGGCGCCGACTTCGACTTCGAACTCAACACCGACGCTGCGCTCATCGATCAGCGTTGGCTCGACTTCGAGGACCAGCACCAGCGTCGCTTCGGCCTCGCCATCGACCACCTCAAGTCCCGGGTCAAGGGGCGCTCCTACGACAACGACGCCATGAAGCTGCGCGTCGGCGCTGGCGGCTACTACACTCAGTCGCAGCACTTCCCGGCCGCCTTCTTCGGCGACACCGGCAAGGCGAGCGTGAGCTTCGTGACCGAGACCGAGGCCGCCGCCCTGGTGTGGGAGGCCGTGGCGCACTACCGCTCGGAGGAGGCCAGGTCGCTCACGGCTATCTATTCGGACGACGAGCCGCCCGACTTCTTCTTCGGGTACAGGGTCAGTGACTGGCGCCGTTACGAGATCGGTTTCCTGCGCTCGAGCGTGCCGCTACACTTGCGGATCCTGTTCGATTCCGACGTAGAGGTACCGCTCCTGGGGGCGAACAGCGGAGCCGTCATCTACCAGCGCACGCGGGGCGGGAAGCACGTCGTGGTGCGCGCCGCCGGCCGCCGGCAGCCGCTCCTGGGCGTCACGCCTCTGGGTTGAGGCCGGCCCTTGAACCCGCGGTGTGAGGCTCACGCACGGTGGCGTGCTGGCCGCCGGAATCACGCATGAACGACTTCGATGTGGTCATCGTGGGTGCTGGCGTCGCTGGCTGTGAGGCCGCCTGGTCGCTCGCTCGCGCTGGCGTGAGAACCCTGCTCGTTACCACCAGCCTCGACACCGTGTACAACCTCGCGGCCGACAGCGCCCAGCTCGACCCGCCACCTGGAAGCCTGATGGCGGCGGCGGTGACGGCGCTGGCGACCTCCACTGGAACCGCGGGCGTCGGCGCGGCTGGCGGCGCGGCCGTGCGCCCTCAGACCGACCCCGTTACGGTCGGCTCGTGGGCGCTGCACCGGCAGGTGAAGCAGGCGCTCGAAGCCGAGCCGAACCTGCACCTGCTGCAGTCGTCGGTTGCTGGCCTGCTCGTGACCGATGGCGTGGTGAGGGGCGTGTCGACCTGGGAGGGCGTGAACCGTTACGGCGCGAGAGTGGCGCTGTGTGTTGGCAGCTTCCTGCGCGCGCGCCTCACCATCGGCAGCAGCGTAGAGGCCGCTGGCCGGCTCAGCGAGATGGCTTACGACGACCTGTACGACGACCTGGCCTCGGCGGGGTTCGAGTTCGAACGGTTGGAGCTGGAGGCGCCGCAGGTAAGCGGCTCGCTACCCTACCGAGTCGAGTGCATGACGTTCGAGAAGCGCGAGTTGCGCGAGGAAGACTGCGCCTTGCCCCGGTTGGCGGGTCTACACGCGGCGGGGCTCTGCGTTGAGCCGGCAGCCCGTTACGAGACAGCCGCCCTGGCAGGGCAGCGCCTGGCCGAGTGCCTTAAGCGCCCGGCCAGCTAACAGCCCGGCAGCTCAGCGGCCGGGTCGGCTACCGCGGATGGCTTGGGTGTCGTGACGCGCGCGCGTGTAGCTCTCGATCTTGCTGAGTTGGTTCGCCTGGGCCCACACCACTTCGGCGCCGTCCTTGGTGGTGCGCACGAGGCGGTACTGGTACGGCTCCGCGGGCCTGGCGATGCTTATTGAGTAGCGCTCGCCGTTGTAGAGGACCTCTTCACCGATGAAGTAGCTCATGGCACTAGCCTACTGCGAAGAACGGCTCTGTGACCGGGTCGAATAGCCCCTTGTGGTGACCCCGGGCGAGCAGTTCGCGAGCGGCGCTGGCACCAGCTGCGCCGACGTCCCTCGAGTACTCGTTGACGTAGAGGTCGATGTGGCGCTGCCTCACGGACGGCTCCATCTCCTGCGCGTGCTGCTCAACGTACGCAGCCGACGCCTCCGGGTTGGCCCAGGCGTACTCGAGGCTTGCGCGCACCAGGCGCGTGAGGGCGGTGAGGGTCGCCGTACCGAGCGAGCGCCTGGCGGCGATGGCGCCCAGGGGTACCAGCTCCCCCACGTCGCCCTCCCACCAGGCTCCCAGGTCCACAAGCTGGTGGAGGCCGTACTGCGGGTAGGTGAAGCGGCTCTCGTGGATTATCAGACCCGCGTCCACCTCGCCCGCCACCACGGCTGGCATGATCTTGTCGTAACGCAGCTCTACCAGGCTGACGTCCTCGGGCTGCCACAGGCGCAGCAGCAGGTTGGCGGTGGTGCGGCCGCCTGGGATGGCGACGCGTTTACCGCGCAGGTCGAGACCTGGTTCGCGGGCGACCACCAGTGGCCCCACGCCCTGGCCCAGCGCCCCGCCGGTGGGCAGCAGGACGTAGCGGTCCGCCAGGTAACCGTAGGCGTGGTAGCTGATCTTGGCCACGTCGAGCGCGCCGTCGTCGGCCTTCAGGTTGAGCGCTTCCACGTCCGCCAGCTCCACGTCGAAGTTGAGTTGGGGGGTGCCCGGCTGAGGGATGAGGCCGTGCACTAGGGCGTGGAAGATGAACGTGTCGTTGGGGCAGGGCGAGTAGCCCAGTCGCAGGGTGCGCGCCTCCACGGCTAACCGTCGGCTGCGCCGGTCAGGCGCCGGTGCTCTACCATCAGGCAGCGGTTCTGCACCACGGTTATCCCGGCGGCCCTTAGCACCTCGGCGGCTTCGTCGTTCCTGAGGCCGAGCTGGATCCAGACCGCTCGCGGCCTGGGGTTCAGCGCGAGGATGTCGTCCAGGTGGCCGGGGATGTCCTCGTTGCGGCGGAACACGTTCACGATGTCCACGGGTTCTGACAGGTCAGCTAGCGCTGCCACGACGCTTTGGCCGAACAGGGTCTCGCCTTCAGCGGCCGGGTTCACGCCTACGACCTGGTAACCGCGCTCGGCCAGGTAGGCGGGCACGTAGTTGGCGGGGCGCCCCTCGCGGGTGCTGGCGCCGATGACCGCGATGCGCTCAGCGCTACCGAGCAAGTCGCGCAGCTCGGCGTCGGGCGGGGCGTCCGGGGCGGTCTGGGGGCGACCGGCTGTTGTGTTGTCGTGCTGACCTTCGCTCATGCCTAGACTGTATCGGCTTATGCCCTACCTGGCGCGTTGCCCAGGAGCCTTCGCGTCTGCTACAATTCAGCGCTGTGTGTGACGCTGGCCCGGCGTGCCTAACGCTTCAGGGCGGTTCACGCACGAATCCCCGTTGGAGGTGGAGTCCATTTCGAAAGAGTTGAAGGTGAACGAGCAGATTCGCTCGCGGCAGGTACGTCTGATCGGATCCGACGGTAACCAGGTCGGCATCATAGAAACCAGAGACGCTATCCGCATGGCGCGCGAGGAAGACCTCGATCTCGTTCTAGTCGGCGAGCAAGCCCAGCCCCCCGTGGCCCGTCTGATGGATTACGGCAAGTACCGTTTCGAACTCCAGCAGCAGACCAAGGAGGCGCGCAAGCGTTCCCGCCAGCAAGAGATGAAGTCGATCAAGTTCCGAGTCAAGATCGACGAACACGATTACGTGACCAAGGTCAACCACATCCGCCGGTTCCTCAAGGGGGGTCACAAGGTCAAGGTGACCATCATGTTCCGCGGGCGCGAACGCACTCACCCAGAGCTGGGTCAGGGCATCCTCAACCGCGTCGCCGCCGATGTGAACGAGCTGGCCGTCGTAGACGCCGCCCCGTCCATCGCCGGTATGGACATGAACATGATTCTGCGCCCTTCTGCAGTACCGTTGGAGAGCTGAGCCAGCCAGGCTCGGCGAGCATCACGCTCTAAGCTTTCGCACTTTCGTGAGGTCACACACCCACGGAACACACGTATGCCGTTCAGGCGCCACCGCGCTCAAGCGGCACTAATAGGAGAGAAAGCACATGCCTAAGCTGAAGACCCATAAGGGCACCAAAGCCCGTGTCAAAGTCACAGGGCGAGGTAAGGTCAAGGCCATGCGCTCCGGTAAGCGGCACCTGAACTACAAGAAGTCAGGTGGCACCATCCGGCAGGGCAGGACCGATCTCATCATCGCCAAGCCAGAAGCAGACCGCATCAAGACGCTTCTGCCGTACGATTGAGGTCCTGAACCATGCCACGCGCTAAAACAGGTATCGTCCGCCGTCGCCGTCACCAGAAGATCCTCAAGCGTGCCAAGGGCTACTGGGGTTTACGCTCCAAGAGCTTCCGCATCGCGCAGCAAACGCTCCTCAACGCTGAGGATTACGCGTACCGCGACCGCCGCGACAAGAAGGCCGACTTCCGTAAGCTCTGGATCGCCCGCATCAACGCGGCCGCGCGCCAGGAGGGCCTATCGTACTCGCGCTTCATCGCCGGACTCCGTCGTGCCGGCGTCGAGCTCGACCGCAAGGTCCTGGCGGACATCGCCGTCAGAGAGCCCGACACCTTCCGTTCGCTGGTAGAGACCGCGCGCAGCGCGGCCTAAGCCGGGCTAACCGAACCACAACACAGTAGTAGTACGGGCGCCGCCTGCCTTCAGCACGGCGGCGCCCGTCAATCTGGGGCTGGTTATGATGCCGCCGTGACGCAGGTGTCAGGAACCCGCCAGCGGCAGAAAGCCGACCGCCGTGAGCGGATCATGCAGGCGGCGCTCGAGCTCATGACCGAGCGTGGCTTCACCGCCGCGACCTACGAACTCATAGCGGACCGTGCCGGCGTCAGTCGCGGCACGGTCTTCAACTACTTCCCGTACAAGGAGTCCATCCTCCTCGACTACGCCGCAGACGAGCTGGGTCTCCTGGCGCAGCGCGTTGCCCTGCGGCGCGAGGCGGAACCCGGCTGGAGCGCACTGGGTGAGATCCGCTTCGTGTTCGACGAGCTGGGCGCGTTCGCTCAGCGCCAGCGTCAGTTGATCCTGCCACTGTCGTACGAGCTGCTGAACCCCGACCCGGCCCGCTCACGCGCCGCCTACCTGGCCCTGCCGCTCGGTGACCTCCTCAGGAGCGCCCTGGAGCGCGGCCGGGCGGAAGGGTCGGTGCGCCAGGACCACTCGGTGGAGCGGCTGGTGCGAACCCTGGCCAACACCTTCTTCATCACAGCGCTGCAGTGGGCGGCGTACCGGCCCGACAGGGGCGTCCAGAGCGAGCTGAGACTGGCGCTCGACCTCACTCTGGAGGGGCTCACCAGCGCCAGCGCGAAAGGCGCCTCGGCAGGTCAGTAGGTCAGAAGGTCAGTAGCCGCTGGTCAGGTCGACCAGGTTACGCGCCTCGCCGCGCTGTAGAGCGGCCAGCGTCTCGAAGACGTCCTCTGCGGCTGCCAGCGGCCAGTCGAGCACGTCGTTGCCGCGGTGCGGGCTCATGACCACGTTGGGTAGGTCCTGGAACGGGAACTCGCTGGGGTAGACGCCGGTGCGCTCCTCGCCCTTCGGGTAGCGGTACCAGACGTCGATACCTGCGCCCAGAATGCGACCCTGCGCCAGCACGTCGTACAGCGCCCGCTCGTCGATGACCGCTCCCCGACCCACGTTGACCAGCACCGCGGTGCTCTTGAGCTGCGCCAGTTCACGCGCGCCCAGCAGACCGGCCGTGGCGGGCGTAGCCGGCAGCGACACCAGGACCGCGTCGGCTTCCGCCAGGGCGTCAAGCAGCTCGTCCGGCCCGTACTGCCGCACGTCGGCGTCGTTCTCTGGCCGCCGGCGGTACGCCCTTACCTCCATGCCGAGCGCCTCCAGCAGCGGCCTCAGCGCCTTGCCGATCGAACCGTAGCCGACCAGGAGCGCGATCTTCCCGCTGAGCTGCACACCCAGGTAGCTGCCGTCGACGTCGCTGCCCCAGTCGCCCTGGCGCATGGCCCGGTCAGCTGCCACTATGCGGTTCGAGCTCGCCAGCAAGAGCGCTAGGGCGTGCTGCGCCACCATCGCGCCGTTGTAGTGCGAGTTGTGAACCTTGAGGTGCGGCCGCGCACCGGCGCGCTCCCGCAACGAGTCGGCCACGCCCGCCCACGGGACTATCACTCGCTTCAGGTTGGCGCCGTTGAGCAAGGCCTCGCTCGGATCGCCCGCAACGAGCACGTCGGGCCAGTCGGCCTGCGCCTCCGCCTCCTCTTGCGTCAAGAAGCGGATCTCGGTGCCCGGCGGCGCCGGCAGCTGCCGGGCGTAAGGCGTCGACTTGCGGTGGAGCCAGGTGACCTTGGTTGCCATGCGCCGATGCTAACCCCGCCGCGGCCGCGCGCCCCGCTGAGGCTAGAGGAACGGGTTGCCGAAGCGCTCCACACCGATGCTGGTAGCGGGACCGTGACCGGGCAGGACGGCGGTGCTGTCCGGCAGGCTCAGCAGCTCGCGCCGAATGGAGTCCAGCAGCTGCCCCTCGTCGGCTAGCGGCAGGTCAGTGCGACCGATGGAGCCCTTGAACAAGGCGTCGCCGGAGAACACGAGGTCGTGCTGCGGGAAGTAGAACGCCACGTGCCCGGGGGCGTGGCCGGGCGTGTGCAGCACCGTGGCCGCGGCCCTGCCCACATGCAAGGTCTGACCGTGTTCGAGCGCTACGGTGTTCGTGGGTGGCGCCTCGATAGTGAGCGACCAGCGGGCAGCCGCGGTCACGGCGTGCTCGATGACGGGTTGATCGAGTGGGTGCAGGAACACCGGCACAGGGTCCGCGCTGCCCGCCGGTCGGTTGGCCAGCAACGCGCTGATGCCGCCAACATGATCGAAGTGCGCGTGGGTGAGCCACACGGCTGCCAGGCTGGCGCCGCGCACTGTTAGCTCGGCGGCTATGCGTGCGCCCTCGTCACCGGGGTCCACCACCACCGCCTGTGAACCTGCCAGCAGCACGTAGGCGTTCACCTGGAGCGGGCCCACGGTCAGCTGCAGGACCTCCAGGCGCTCGACCTCACTTTCTGCTGGCGTAGGTTCTTGCATGGCTGCTGTTCCTCCCGTTCTAGGGGCGGCGCTGGCGGCGTGAGACCAGCGTCATCAACACGTCGCGGTACATCTTCAGCCGGGCGATGGTGCCGCTCCAGCGACCTAGCTTCTCTTCCTTCATGACTTGCGACACGCCGGGCAGATCGACCTCCACGAGGCGCCACTCGCGCTCCTTGGCCTCACGAGTTATAGCGACCTCCACCCCGTAGCGGCTCTCGGCCAGTCCGGGCACGCTGAGCAGCTTCTCGCGCAGCACCGCGCGCTGACCGCTGAGTTGCGGCGCGATCTTCTGCGCGGCCGTCGTGCGCCAGCGGCCGCCCGTGAAGCTGCCGCGCGTCATGTCCGCCTCGCCCCGCACGACCGGGCCAATGAGGTCACGGATCTGGTCCGGGATCAGTCCGACCAGGTCGGCGTCGAGGAGCACCAGCACGTCTTGCTCGAGCTCGCGAGCGCCGGCCGCCAGGGCGCCTCCCTTGCCGGCGTTCTCGTCGAGCCTCAGGACGCGCGCGCCGGCCGCCCGCGCCACCTGAGCCGTGCCGTCAGTCGAGCCGTCGTCGACGACCAGAACGGGCCCGAGGCCGCTAGACAGTGCGACCTTCACGACGCGCGCCACGTTGGCGGCCTCGTCGAAGGCGGGAATGAGGAACGCCACCGTGAGCGGCCCATCGCCACCGGACGCGTGCTGCGCGCCCGGCGGCGCGACGGTACCAGCGTCGGTGCCCGCGCCAGGTGGACTGGTCAAGCCTGTGCCGTTGTTAGTAGCCGCCATCGTATGGGCTCAGCCCGTGAAGAGCGCCCCCACTTCTCTGAAGGTGATCAAGATTATCAGGGCCATGACCAGCATCACGCCTATGAAGTGGATCTGCTCCTCCTGACCGGGCTTGAACGGCTTGCCGCGCGCGGCCACGATCGTGGCGAGCAGCATCCTTCCGCCGTCCAGGCCGGGAATTGGCAGGAGGTTGAAGACGGCTAGCGAGAGGTTGATTACAGCGGCCAGCAGCAGCACCGGCGCCAGGCCTATGCGGGTGGCCTGCGCCACCATGGTCACCATGCCGACCGGCCCGGCCACGTCCTGGTTAGGCGCGCCCGTCACGGCTGAACCGATGCCGCTTACGAAGCCAGCCACCATGTCGGGCACGATGCGCACCCCGAACGCCGCCGTGCGCGGCAGCACTTCGAAGAACCCGACGGGTGGCACCACCGCGCCGAGGGCAACGCCGAGCAGCGGTTCGGCGTCCGCCGGCGGCCAAGGGGTCACGACCTCGCGCGTGCCAGCGCTGCCCTCCACGGTCATCTCCAGCCTGTTGGCGCCCTGTACCTGCTCGATGACCTGTTCCGGCGTCGGG